>NZ_KV814368.1:0-35197 GCF_001813895.1 Rothia sp. HMSC071C12 | reverse complement strand
AGGAGATTGAGTGGATGAAGGCTCAGGGCATCACGACCGGCTGGCCCGATGGTACCTACCGTCCGGAGGGTTCGGTGAACCGTGACGCGATGGCTGCGTTCTTCTACCGTTACGCGGGTTCGCCCGAGTACACTGCCCCCGCGCAGGCTCGTTTCACGGACGTTCCGACCGACAAGCAGTTCTACCGCGAGATTTCGTGGCTGGCTGAGCAGGGCGTGACCACCGGCTGGCCCGATGGTTCGTTCCGCCCCGTGGAGCCGGTGCACCGCGACGCTATGGCGGCGTTCGTGTACCGCTACAGCACGGGTGTGCTGAAGGAAAGCCCTGAAATCTAGGGTTCCGGAATCTAAGAACCTATAGGTTCTACCGAGGGAGCCGTACCGTTGCAGTTTATCTGCGGCGGTGCGGCTCCCTTTTTCTGTGGTTGGGTGCTTTGTTATTTACGCGTAATGTTCCGTAATACGAGTTTGACTAGGTTATATAAAGAATCGTTGAGACAATAAGTGAAGGTTTCTTCACCATCGGCATGAACCTTGACGTTTACGCCGCACAGACGCACTGGAGGCGCACTGGAAACACAGTGCAGACGCACCGTAGCACTCTCGGTGCAGAACCCTTGCCGTACAGCTCTCCGAGTAGAACTCTCGGCGTATAACTCTCCGCGCAGAACCTCGGTGCAGAAACCGCTAAGAAACGCACCATCACTAAAAAGGAGCATTCAGTGGCAACCTTCCCTGAAGCTACCCCCGCGCGAGCCACCCGGCACACACAGCCGGGCCGCCTCAAGCAACTGGCACGCAGCTGCGGCGCACTCACCCTGGGGCTCACCCTCGGGCTGACCGCTCTACCGTTCGGTACCGCCGCCTACGCGGCACCGGGCGTAGTACGCGGCGCAGACCGGGACGCACCCCACCAGAACACCGGCACCGGCGAGAACAACAACGAAGTTCTCTCCCCCAGCCTGGACGGCGCCACCGGCGAACGCGCCGTGTTCGTCCGATTCAAGGGTCAGGGCGCGTACGCCCAGACCCAGCCGGACGCGGTCCGCTCCCGCGCGCAGGCACCCGTCAACGCGCAAGCACAGGTGCAGGCAATCCGCGCCAGCGTGCAGCAGCAGGGCGCCTCCGCGGCGAAGGAATCCGGCGCGCAGATCCTGTACACCACCCACAACACGATGCGCGGCGTGGCGCTCTACGGTAACGTCGAGCAGATTCGTGCGCTCGCGAACCGCGACGATGTGGAACGCATCAGCATCATTGAGGACATGGCACCGCAGAACAGCGGCACCCTCATTGATACGGACACGCTCTCCGTGTGGGCGAAGAGCCCGGCGAACCCCGCCTCCACCGGCTACACCGGCAAGGGCGTGAAGATTGTCGTGCTCGATACCGGTATCGACTACACGCACGCCGATTTGGGTGGCCCCGGCACCAAGGAGGCCTTCGAGAAGGCGAAGGCATCCGACACGATTCCCGAGGGCACCTACGATCCGAAGAAGTTCCTTGGCGGCTACGACCTGGTCGGTGACGACTACAACTCCGGTAAGAAGGAAACCTCCACGCCCCACCCGGATAACAACCCGCTCGACTGCGGCGGCCACGGTAGCCACGTGGCGGGCACCGCGGCAGGCTACGGCGTGAACGCGGACGGCAGCACCTTCCACGGCGACTACTCCAAGCTCACCGAAGAGCAGCTCAAGGACATGAAGATCGGCCCCGGCTCCGCACCGGACGCCCAGCTGATTGGCCTGCGCATCTTCGGTTGTAAGGGCACCACCGCGTTCGTCCCCAAGGGCCTGGACCGCGTGCTTGACCCCAATGACGACGGCGACTTCTCGGACCGCGCCGACATCGCGAACCTGTCGCTCGGCAACGAGTTCGGCGTGTTCGATGAGACCGTGAACTACGCGGTCGGCTCCCTCTACCGCGAGGGCATCCTCTCCGTGGTTGCGGCGGGTAACGCCAACAACTACAACGCCGTGGGCGACACCTACTCCAACTCGGGTGGCCCCGGCACCAGCGCCTACGGCCTGACCGTGGCGAACTCCATCGGCTCGACCCAGCTGGTGGACCGCGTGAAGATTCTCGCCCCCGCGAACGAGGCGGACACCTACGGCGACTACTCGGTGAGCTTCGACTACGCAAAGGCGACCGAGGAGCAGCTGCGCGGTACCGTGGTGCGTGCCGCCTCCCGCAACCGCTACGGCTGCGAAGCATTCACCGAAGAGGAAGCCGCAGCGTTGAAGGGCAAGTGGGCTCTCATCGACTGGGCGGACGCTGACGGGGCATCCCCCTGCGGTTCGAAGGTGCGCTTCGACAACCTGCAGGCGGCGGGCGCAACCGGCGTGGTGCTCACCTCGAACACTGAGGTTGGTGACACCGCTATCGGCGGTAACTCCTCCATTCCGGGCGTGCGCCTGGCAAAGAGCCAGGTGGAGCGCCTTTCCGCGCAGATTGATTCGGGTGAGCTGACCCTGCAGCTCGGCGAGAACCTGCGCGACTCGATCCGCGTGCCCAACGGCAAGCTGGATCAGGCGAACACCTCCACCGCGCGTGGTCTGCACGGTTCGCACGGCATCACCAAGCCGGACGTTGCGGCACCGGGCACGAACATTTCCTCCATCGAGGTTGGTAGCGGCACCGGTTCGAGCGTGAAGACCGGTACGTCCATGTCCACGCCCTTTGTTGCCGGTGTTGCGGCGCTGATTATGCAGGCGCACCCGGAGTACGGTCCGCGCATGATTAAGACCGTCATCATGAACACCGCCGACCACCACATGCAGGACGCCTGGGGCAACCCCTACGCGGTGGACCGTGTGGGTACCGGCCGCATCAACACGCGTGCGGCGGTGGCTGACCGCGTCATGCTGTTCAACGCGGCACGCCCCGAACAGGTTTCGGACACTTTCGGCGTGCTCGAGTACACCCCGAACGCCGGTGTGCAGACCCTGCAGCACCGCGTGAGCGTTGAGAACACCGACTCGGTGGCGCACACCTACACCCTGAACTATGAGGGCAGCACGAGCATCCCGGGTGTGGAGTTCTCCTACCCGCAGTCCGTGTCTGTGGGTGCCGGTCAGAAGGCAACGTTCACCGTGACGGTGCGCATTGACCCGTCGAAGCTGGAGAAGACCCGCGACCCGTCCATGTACCCGAACCAGGATTCGGTGAACTACTCGACCGGTGCGGTGACCATTTCGGGTGCCCGCCAGTACATTGCGAGCGCTTCGGGCCGCCTGATCCTGACCGATGCTGACTCTTCGGCTACGGTAAAGACCCTGCGCATGCCGCTGCATGTGGCACCGAAGCCTGTCTCCGCGATGCGTGTGGCTGGCTCCGATATCGCCTTCGATGCGGAGGGTTCCGGCGCGACCGAGCAGACCCTGACCCTGCAGGGTACCGCGGTGGACCAGGGCGGTTACCGTTCGCTGCTGGGTGCTTTTGAGCTGGGCGCTTCGAGCCCGCGCATCCCGACCGCGAAGCTGGGTATCGGCTCAGATTCCCGCATGGACCTGCAGTATGTGGGTGCCGCCTCGGATGTGGCGGCGTTGAAGGCTGCCGGTGCGGACACCTCCGAGGCGCGCCTGTCCTTCGGTATTTCCACCTGGGGTAACTGGCAGGAGGTGACCCCGCGCGGCACCTACTACGTGTTCGTTGATACCAACAAGGACGGCACGAGCGATTACCGCCTGCAGACGGTGCGTGAGAAGGGCCTGGACTACCCGCTGGTGAAGGTTTCTAAGCGCAGCAACGGTAAGTGGGTGGCCATCGAGAACGCCCTGTACCCGCTGAACGGCACCTGGGGTGATACGGACACCAACATCATGGATTCGAACACCCTGGTGATGACTGTTCCGCTGAGCGTTCTGGGTCTGGACCCGAACGCTGAGTCCACCGAGATTTCGTACTCGGTGACCACTTCGAGCGCGTTCTCCGCAACGACCGTGGTTGATACGACTGATTCGGTGGTGTTCAACTATGCGGCGCCGAAGCTGTGGTTCAGCGGCGAGTCTGCGGGCGTTCCGAACCTGTTCGTGGATGCGCCCTCCACGCAGCTGGTGGCGCATCGTAACGGCGACGCGAAGAACGTTTCTGCGCTGTTCCTGCACATGCACAATGCGACCGGCGACCTGTCCGGCGTGAATGGGGCTGCGGGTGAGCGCGCGCAGGTTCTGCGTGTCTCTTCGAACTCTGAGGCTACCGCCGCGAGCGCACACTTCAAGGATGTTCCGGCGGATTACCCGTTCGTGAACGACATTAACTGGCTGGCTCAGCGTCGTATTACGACCGGCTACCCGGACGGCACGTTCCGCCCGAACGGTTCGGTGGAGCGCGGCGCGATGGCGGCGTTCTTCTACCGTATGGCGGGTTCGCCGCAGTTCACTGCACCGTCCACTCCGAGCTTTAAGGATGTGCCGCGTGACCACCCGTTCTATAAGGAGATTGAGTGGATGCGCGCTCGCGGTATTACGACCGGCTGGTCGGATGGTACGTTCCGTCCGAATGCTGCGGTGAACCGTGACGCTATGGCGGCGTTCTTCTACCGTTTTGCGGGTTCGCCGGCGTATTCGGCTCCTGCGGTGTCGCCGTTTAGTGACGTGTCGACCGGTGGCCAGTTCTATCGTGAGATTTCGTGGCTGGCTGAGCAGCGTATTACGACGGGTTGGGCTGATGGTTCGTTCCGTCCGGTTCAGCCGATTGAGCGTGGCGCGATGGCGGCGTTCTTGCACCGCTATAACGTGCGTGTGCTGAATAACCGCTAGTCGGATGCGGATGTGAGGGCCGTGTCGGGGTGGAGTTTTCTACCCCGGCACGGCCCTTTCTGTGGGCTGTTATGTCTGCGGCGTAGACTTAACTTATGCGTGAGTTACAGGTTCAGAACGGCGAGGATGAGACGCTGTCAGCTATCCAGGATGCCCCCAATCAGGAGGAGCTTCTGAACGCGGCGGCGGACTTCGTTGACCGCTATGAGAGCGTCTTTGAAAATCTAAGCCACTGATATTCCTTTGAAAAAGAAAGGGGCTGTTAGACTAACGTGTTGGTTTTGAATCAAATAAGGGGTGCCCACCGGTTACGTGCCGGTGGGCACCCCTTATTTTATCTGGTTGGGTTACCTCTGGTTATGCAAGTCAGAGGAGCGCATCGAGGAGCCAATCGGTCCAGCCAGCGGCCTTCTCGCTTGCGGAGGTCTGCGCGCCCTTCTTGAGGTTACATTCCTTGCAGAGCATCTGGCAGTTCTCCGGAACGGTCTTGCCACCCTTGGACCACGGGATGATGTGGTCACCGTCCATCTTATTGAATTCGAACGTCTTGCCACATGTGGGGCACTTATGCCTTTGTTTCTCGTAGGCTGCGAGTTTAGTCGCACGGTCGAACTGACGGATGGAAAGGTTCTTCACGTCACCGGTCAGTAGGAACGGGAAGATGCCGCGTTTGTTCGTCACATCCTCGTCCCCCATGAGTTTGGCCGTGGCTTCTTCCAGCTTCTTGGGGTCAAGGTCGGTTCGGTCCTTGTTCTCGTTGTAGTAGATGCCCCACGGCAAGCCCTTCATCTCCCTGTAGTATTTGGTGGAGAAGGTCGCGGGAATCCAGTCAATGACGGAGCGGAAGTAGTTCCAAAGAGCTACTGCGTTCGTGTCGTACTGGTGCTGGGCCATGTACTGTTCGATGTTGACGTTCTCGGCTTTCGCGGCCCAGCTAATCGCGGTTTGGAGGTAGTCCTGACGGATAGCGTCACCCTTCAGGTAATCACCAGCGATTTTGTATGCGGGACCGCTGCTCTTACTAAAGTAGCGTTTAGCGTCGCTGACCCATGGGCCGGCGTACACCGCGTTGCGTAGTTCCTGGTCGGTGAGTTGCTCACCCGCGATGTTGATGATTCTGAACCAGTCGAGCTTCTCGCTGTCCGTGCCATCGCACACGTACACGAATAACTCGTAGTTGAGTATCTCGTCCTTCAAATCCTGCGGGAGGTTGTCGAAGTACTTGTCATCCACGGAGTAGCTGCCGTCCACGTATTCGCAGAGGCTGATGGTGCGCTGCTGGCCATCCAGCACCTCGTAGGTCTCCTTGTCATCCTCGTTCTTGCCGGTCTTGCACCAGTACATCACGTTCAACGGAAGGCCTTTAAGGACCGTGCGAATCACCTCGTCACGCTGCTTGTCCTTATACACGAACTCGCGCTGGTACGGAGGACGGATGTCGAGCCGGTCGTGATAGCCTTTGACGCCTTCCTCGTCGTTGTTGAGATAGTCGTCGGTCACGTCACGAACGGTGATGGTGCGCTGCTCAATCTGCATTCAACGCTCCTTTGTCGGTCTCATTCGGGTTAAGCGGGAAGCAGTCAAAAGCGCCCCGTGGATGCTTGTTGCGGATTAGAATACGTGCATAAACCTGCACGAATATGTCATCGTCGATGCGATAGTAGGTGCTGTTCTCTGGTGGCTCCTTTACCTTCAAGGCCGGACCATCATTAAGCTTCGTCACCAACGATTCTTTACCCGTTTTGCTGATTTGAACCTGCCGAGGGTATATTTTCGTCCGGAGGGTCATGTCACCAGCGCCGGCCTTAGCGATGCCAACGATGTCGAATTGGTCAGGACTGTACTTATCGAGGAATGTGATTGGAACACCCATAAGACCTGCATAGTCCTCTGGTATGTCGGATGTCTTACTTACATCGATAGCGTCATAGTTGTCGTACTTCGGGTAATCCGACTCATGCCCTTCATATTTTCGGACAAGAATCATCTCCTCGTGCCGCTTCTTAATGTCAAGGTTCGTGAACCATGTGACGTTTCTAAAATGGACAAGGCCCTTTTCCGGGTCATACACCCCGTTAGCGAAAGCACGTGCATTTTCTGGGGGAATCTTGAAATACGAGTTGCCGTTAGCAAATCCATACCCCAGCCATAGCTTTACGTTCATGATGTATGGGAAGATTTCTTTGTAGGTAATCGCATTCTTGCTGCCGATGATGATGAACTTCTTATCGTGTTTCATGAGTTGGGCCACGTACTCGCGAAACAGTGAGAATGGTGGGTTCGTTACCACGATGTCGGCCTCATCCATCAACGCAACGCATTCCTTCGACCGGAAGTCCCCATTCCCTTCAAGCTCGGTGAGCTGGTTCTCCCCGTTCTTGAAAAGATTCTTCACGTCCAGCATATCGATGCCACCGTTACCGGTCGTATCGTGAACCGTGGTGACCACGGCCTTGTAGGGTTTGCCTCGTTTCCCTTCATCCTGAACTGCATCGAGTCCGAGAACGTCAAATAGAGATAGCTGCTGATTTGCTATCGGTGAACCGTCGTAGCATGTCGCAATGAGCTTCTTCAGCTTTAGCTTGTTGAAGTTCAGCACGAAGTATTTGAAGAAGTTGCTCTCAAACGGATCGTCGCAGTTGCAGAACACAGTTTTGCCTTTGAAATGCGCACGATAGTGCCGCATCTCATTCTCGATGTCGCTGAGCTGCGTGTAGAACTCATCCTCTTTGGCCTTCGCCGCGCGGCTAAGCACGCTTTTCCCGGCCATCACTTATCACCTTCTTTGGTGATAGTGGTGGGCTTTCTGGTCGGGGTCAGCAGGCCATTAGCGCTGGCCCCCCCCGCTTGCTTATCATCATGGGGAGCCTACTCCTTCTATCGGTTGCTCTCGTCGGTTTTGTCCGGCTTGATGCTCATGTCGATGGGCAATCCCTCTCATCCTAGCAAACAGGGAGGGTTGAACAAGGATTGCAACCTGTGAGTACGCTACGTATTTGCGGAACTGGAGGAAGGCTAGAGCAGCACTGAACCCACCGCGTGCGACGCGCTGAACGCACCGTGTGGAACACTACCTCGCCTCCCTCGGTGGTTCACCGCACGGGCTATAAGGTGGAGCGTACACTTAAGTCATGCGTGAATTACAGGCACAGATCATCCGTGAAATGGGCGTCAAGCCCAACATGACCGAAGAGCAGGCACGCGAAGAAGTGGAGCGCCGCATCCAGTTCATCTGCGACTACCTGGAAGCCACCGGAAGCCGCGGCCTGGTACTGGGTATCAGCGGCGGCATCGACTCCACCCTGGCGGGTCGCCTCTGCCAGCTGGCGGTCGACCGCCTCAACGAGCGCGGCCGCACCACCGAGTTCGTGGCGGTGCGCCTGCCCTACCGTGTGCAGCACGACGAAGAGGACGCGCAGGAGGCGCTGCGTTTCATCCAGCCCACCCGCTCCCTGACCTTCAACATTGCCGAAGCTGTCGACGGTTTCGACACCGCCTACGCTGCCGCGACCGGCGAGCAGATGAGCGACTTCAACAAGGGTAATGTGAAGGCACGCGCCCGCATGATCGCCCAGTATGCGGTGGCTGGCGGCCCCGGCTACCTGGTGGTGGGTACCGACCATGCGGCGGAGTCCATTACGGGTTTCTTCACGAAGTTCGGTGACGGCGGCGCGGACCTGCTACCGCTGTACGGCCTGAATAAGCGCCAGAACCAGCTGCTGCTGCGGGTGCTGGGTGCGTCTGAGCGTCTGTGGGCTAAGCCGCCGACGGCTGACCTGCTGGACGGCGTACCCGGCCGTACCGATGAGGATGAGCTGGGTCTGACCTACCCGCAGATTGATGACTACCTGGAGGGTAAGGAAATCGACGAGGCGGCCGCTACGAAGCTGGAGCAGATTTACCTGCGTAGCCGCCATAAGCGCACTACTCCGGTGACGATTTTTGATTCCTGGTGGAAGAACTAGCGCCTCAACCGGCATAAGAACTAACGTAAAAGCCCTGAACTCCCTTGGTGGGAGTCCAGGGCTTTTACTATGCTTTTGCAGACCGAGGACTATGCCTTCTGTTCGGGCTGTGCGCCAGAAACCTAGGCAGCCTGAACCTCCGAATCCTCAGAACCTCCAGTCTCAACCTCAGCTTCAGCGGGCGGTACCTTCGCGCCACCGGTGGCGAGGAACAGCACCAGACCCAGCGCGCAGGCGAGCACCTGGGTGAAGGGGAACGCCCAGGTCAGGCCCTTAAATCCGAACCACATGTTGCCGAAGTACACGGCTGGGAAGAACAGCAGCGCAATACCGATGGTCATCAGCATTGCCGGGCGACCCTTACCGGACGCCTGGAACCAGGAGACGAACACGATGCTGACCGCGTTGAACACGGCGGCGAGCATGAGTGCGATCATGACCTCTTCACCGGTGTCGATGAGGCTTGCATCGCCAACCACGGCGAGCAGTTCACGGCGGAAAATCAGCACCGGAATGGTGATGATCGCGGAGGTCGCCACGGACAGGATCGTTGCGGTGCGCAGCGCCTCCTTCACGCGAGCGCCGTTGCGGGCACCGTACGCGTAGGCGTACAGCGGGATACCGCCCATGCACAGGCCCATGCAGAGCATTTCGGGCACCATGTTCAGGCGCATTGCCAGGCCGAACGCCGCGACGGTGTCGTCACCGTAGGAGGCGGCGAGGTTGTTCAGCAGCAGGGCGGCGAAGATCAGGTTGAGGCTCTGAATGAGCTCGGCGGCACCGACCGCGACCACGGGCTTGATAATGGCGGGGTCGAGGGAGAAGTCGCGGATGTTTGCGGAGAAGTTCTCGCTCTGACGCATCAGGAACAGCAGGTAGTACAGCATGGATGCGCCGTTCGCCAGCAGCATCGCCCAACCGGCACCGGCGACGCCCATGCCCATGATGGCGATGAACAGCACGTCGAAGATGCAGGTGACGACGGTGCCAACGATGATGCCGTACATGGACTGCTTGGCGTAGCCTTCGGATCGGACGAGCTGTTCGAGGGTGAACATGCCGATAGCGAGGGGCGCGCCGAGGAACATGAGGTGCACGTAGATGCGGGTCGGTTCGTAGGAGCCGCCGGATGCACCCATGATGCTGGTGATCGGGTCGGCGAGGATGAAGCCGATAGCCGCCGCGACGATACCGGCACCGAGCGCCGAGTAGAGGGCGAAGGAGGTGACGCGGTGAATTTCGTGGGCGGGCTGGCCTTCACCGAGCTTGCGGGAGGCGAGGGTTGAGGAGCCCAGGCCGAACAGGCCTGCGATCGCCATGATGACGCCGAAGACGGGCACGCCGTAGCTGGTGGCGGCGAGGTCTTCGGTGCCGCCGTAGTGGCCGACGAAGTAGGAGTTCACCACGTTGTAGATGCTGGTGATGGCGAGGCCGAGCGCCATGGGCACGCCGAGGGAGAGGAGCGCCTTGAGGATGGGGGCGTCTTTGAGCAGGTAGATGTTCTGCGGGTCTTCGCTTGCGCCGTGCGGGCCGTGTCCGCCGTGTCCTGCGGCGGGTGCATTGTTGTTGGGTGCGCTATTTTTGGGTGCGTTGTTTTCAGTCTGGTGGGACGTCATAGGTTCCTGTGGTTCTAGTCTGTGTTGTGTCCGGTGCGCGGTAAGAAGCGTGGTCCGCACAAAAAACGGGCTAGTGTATTGTACCGTTTCCACGTAGTGGTTGGGCTAGGGGTTTAGACAAAAAAGTAACGAGGCGCCCCTCCCCCGCTGTTAGGGGTGGGGCGCCTCGCCTCATACGTATCGCATGTAGGAGTGTGAGCTATTCGAGTTCAACCGGACCAAGCACGCGAACCTCCTCAATATCCAGGATTTCCTGAATCGCGTGGAGCACATTCGTGTCGATTATGCGCTCATTACGCAGGCGCTTGAGCACGCTGCGTTGCTTCTCCAAATGCCGCAGGCGCAGCTCTTTCTCAAGGTCGCCCGCTTCAATAATGCGGCGGGCTTCTTCCGGCGCATTCGCACCGTCTTTACGAACGGCGTGCAGGTTGCGGTGTATACTCGCGTTGTACATCTGTTCGTCGGCAATGCGGTCGATAATCCACTGTGGTGCACCAATTTCCTGGCCGATCTCAGCCACAGAGTCGAAGGACTCGGCAATGATCGTGCGGATTGCTTCATTAATCTCATCTTCTTCGGTGGTATCAACCGGAATTTTCGCCCACCTAATAACGAGCGGCAGGAGCATCCCCTGAACCACCATCGACAGCAGAACCACGCCCGCAACAACAAAGATAATAAAGTCACGCGCGGGAACATCAGTCGGCACGGAGAGAGCCACCGCGAGGGAAACACCGCCGCGCAGTCCCGCAAAGGTACTCACTACACGGCCACGGAAAGTTGTGCGCAGCTGCTTCTGCTTTTCTGAACGGTCAAGGGCACGAATAATACCGATCGAGACGTGCAGGAAAATAAAACGCGCCGCAATGGAAACAAGCCATGCCACCACAATCACGGCGAACGTCAAAGCCCACGCATAGTTGTATTCACGAAGAACATCATCCACAGGCGCTGTGGCGCTGGGCAGCTGAACACCCACGAGCACGAAGAGCGCACCGTTCATGACATAGGAGACAAACGACCAGATGGGCAGACCGTAGAAACGGTTTTGGGGTTTGATGGTATCCGGTCCGCGATAGGTCAGGTAGAAAGCGGCGACCACCACAGCCACCACTCCGGAACCTTTCATGCCCTCAAAAGGCTCGATCTCTTCAGCCAGGAAGAAAGCAATAAACGGCACGGTAAACATGAACACGCTGAAGTTCATGGGGTTGCCGATGTGCGCACGCAGCTTATCTACACCCCATCCGACGGCCAGGCCAACGAGAGTTCCAATCAGGAACGAGAAGAAGAACATTCCGGATGCAGTCCCCAGGGTAAGTTCATGACCACCCGCAAGCTGCAGGGCGAGTGCGAAAAGAACTAGGGTGGTGCCGTCGTTAATGAGTGCTTCCGCTTTAAGGGTGGTGATGGAAGATTTGGGGAGTTTGCCGTTGAGCGTTGCCACGGCCACAGCATCGGTGGGGGCGAGCGCCACACCGATAATCAGCGCCACAGGCCAGATGAAGACGCCCATAAATGTGTGAAGCACCCAGGCGATAACGAACGCCGTGAAAATTACGAGCACCGTGCCCGAGAGCAGAATGCCGCGCAGACGAGCGCGCGCCTCACGCCAGGAGGTGTTTCGGGTCTCCCAGAACAGCATCACGGGCAGGAAGATTTCGAGAATCACGTGCGGTGGCAGCCCGACCTCGCGCACCTCGTGCATGGCGTGAACGGGGATGAGCGCCAGCACAAGCCCCAGGAAAATGAGCAGAATGGCGGGGGTTATCCGTATTTTATGGGCGAGGATATTACCCAGAAGAATTGCCAGCGATAGGGCAATGATGACTTCAAGCAATTTGGTGTGTTCCTTTTGGATGTGGCGGCTGGTTCATGGTGTGCGTCTGATAGACGGCTGATGTCCGCGAGTGTGCGGGTGCCAGGGTGCCCAAAATGTTTTGCTCGTTCCCTGGGCCGTGAGGCTTCCGCGTGGGGACGAGTGCGGGCGTAGCTTCTGTATTTTACCGTTGTTCAGTGCGGGTGGGTGGATGTTTACCCTGAGCAAAACCTTGCCTTATGGCCGCTCGGGATGTGAGTTTATGGGAGGCGACCTGCGTGCATCCGGCGGGTCTGCTCAGCCGGGCCTGCTCAGCCCATGAACCGCCCTACTCTAACCGCTTTTCATGACGTTTTGTGTCGTTCTGACGTGAACTTGGGGTCGTACTGTGTCAGAGAACAGAAAATCCGCCCCTGTGAGTGCGCGCGAACACTCAGAACGTGAGAAGATAAGGTCATGACTGATAACAACACCGTAACCGGCAGCCCGCTTGTTAAGCGCGGCCTGGCCGACATGCTCAAGGGCGGCGTCATCATGGACGTCGTCACCCCCGAACAGGCTAAGATCGCTGAAGATGCTGGCGCTGTTGCCGTCATGGCTCTCGAGCGCGTTCCCGCGGATATTCGTGCGCAGGGCGGCGTGGCTCGTATGTCTGACCCGGACATGATTGAGGGCATCATTGATGCTGTTTCGATTCCGGTCATGGCGAAGGCACGCATCGGCCACTTCGTTGAGGCTCAGATTCTGGAGACCCTGAAGGTCGACTACATTGACGAGTCTGAGGTTCTTTCTCCCGCTGACTACGTGAACCACATTGATAAGCACCAGTTCAAGGTGCCTTTCGTGTGCGGTGCTACCAACCTGGGTGAGGCTCTGCGCCGTATCACCGAGGGTGCCGCTATGATCCGTTCGAAGGGCGAGGCTGGCACCGGTGACGTCTCTGAGGCGACTAAGCACATCCGCACCATTAAGCGTCAGATTGCTGAGCTACAGGGCCTGTACAACACCATGCCCGATGAGCTGTACGTGAAGGCTAAGGAACTGGCTGCACCGTACGAGCTGGTTCGTGAGGTTGCTCAGACCGGTAAGCTGCCCGTGGTGATGTTCACCGCTGGTGGTGTGGCTACCCCCGCTGACGCTGCGATGATGATGCAGCTGGGTGCTGACGGCGTGTTCGTTGGCTCCGGTATTTTCAAGTCGGGCGACCCGGTTGCTCGTGCGAAGGCTATCGTGAAGGCTACCGCGTTCTACAACGACCCGGAGAAGGTTGCTGAGGCTTCTCGCGGCCTGGGTGAGGCTATGGTCGGCATTAACGTTGCTGACATTCCGGCACCGCACCGCCTGGCGGAGCGCGGCTGGTAATTCGTGCGCGCACCCCGTCTGTGGGGTGAGTGTTTGATGAGGGGGTGGGGTTCGCTGAGGCGGGTCCCACCCCTTCTTGTTTTGTTGTTTTTGTGAAGGGAGCGGTGATGGTTGAGAAGGTTCAGCCTACCGGTGTTTTGCCGGGTGAGGGTTTGACGGTTGGTGTTTTGGCGTTGCAGGGCGGCGTGAGTGAGCATGCGGAGATGCTGGAGTCTTTGGGCGCTCAGGTGCGTTGGGTGCGTACTGGTGAGCAGCTTGAGGGTCTGGATGCGTTGGTTTTGCCGGGTGGTGAGTCGTCGACGATTGACCGTTTGACCCGTATTTTTGGTGTGCGTGAGCCGCTGATTGAGGCGATTTCTTCGGGTCTGCCGACTCTGGGTACCTGTGCTGGCCTGATTATGTTGTCGGAGCGTATTGATGATCCGGCGCCGGGTCAGCAGTCGCTGGGTGTTTTGGATGTTTCCGTGGGTCGTAATGCGTTTGGTTCGCAGGTTGATTCTGCGGAGGTGCGTCTGCCGTGGCTGACCCCTGCCGGTGATGAGGTGGTTATTGATACGGCGTTTATTCGTGCGCCGATTGTGACTGGCACTGGTGAGGGTGTGCAGGTGACGGCTCGTCATGAGGGGAAGATTGTGGGTGTGCGTTCGGGCAACCTGATTGGTATTTCTTTCCACCCGGAGGTTACGGGCGATACGACGGTGCATGAGGAGCTACTGGCTCTGGCACGCGAGGTGAAGGGCAAGTAGCCCCTCCCCCAAAAAATAAGCCCGGTAATGACCGTTTAAAGAGTTGTGGCGATGACCGTTGTTCGGTCACCGCCACAACTGTTTTTGCGCGGGTTTATGCGTGAGTGGACTTATGGGCGGGAGCTGCTGGGGGTTTGGGGCTGGGCCTTCCACTGCTGGTAGGCGCTTGTGGCGAGGAATCGTGCACGGTTGCCGTCGCTGAGCGTCTTGATGTCTGCGGGGGCTGCCTCGTACCACTTTTCGTAGAGACGAATAATCATCTCGGGGTAGGCGGCTTCTTCCAGGTCTGCGCGGTGGGGAATGAATTCGTTGCGGTTCTTGATGTCTCGGTACTCGCTACCGGCGAAGGGGTCGGAGAGTCCGACGCTGGGGTGGGCGTTATAGGCATCGATGTTTTGAACGTATTCGGGGAAGGTGCTCCGCCCTGCTTTGAGTGCGGCGTGGCACTTGCTGTCGATTTCACTGGGCTCAATGATGTGGGCGCCGTCTGCGAGGATGTTCCGGTACTGGATGTACGCGGGGTACTGTTCATCGGTGCGCGGGACGGGCTTGGCGGCTTCTGCTGAGGCGGTAGCTTCGGCGGAGTATGAGGAGCAGCTGACGGTGGGCGTGGTGCTTGCCGTTGCTGAGGTGCTCGCCGTGGAGGGTGAGGAGGTGCTGCTTGCCGCGGTGTTTGCACCACCGCAGGCGGCAAGGAACAGGGGCAGGATTGAGAGAGCGGCACCGTATCGCAGTGCGTTATAGCGGGGGTTGGGGGTCCTGGATTTCAGGGCCATAATGTCACCTCATTGTGGGCTGGAACATATCGATTTGACCCTCACTATACGGGCGGTTTTGATACATGGTCAAGAGAAAAATATGTTTATTTTTTAAAATCCAACACCTCGGAGGAAAATCGACAAACAAGTTTATTCAGCGCCTTGACTTGCGTAAATACGGAAGCCACCGGGCTCTTGAAGTAAACATGTCACTAAAACACCAGCGTCAGGTATTGCTATTTGCCCGATAATCAGCAGAAGCCAACATGCCCGGAGGAGCACGGTTAGGGTGCCGATGGTGCAACCTCCAGCTCCGTCAAAGCCTGCAACCTCAACAGCCCAACGCTACTGCAGGAGGAAATAGATAAGTCCCCTAACGTATTCCCAGAGCAGTACCAAGATGACGCACTGCACAACAAATGCGGCTATAGCTGCGAGGGTTGGCACCCAGTAGCTACGCTTAGAACATGCAATAAAAACTGCTATAAAAATAACGCATGAGATAATATCGGGACCCCAGAGAATGAATGCCTGTAGATCATATGGCCACAATATTCCATGCATATATTCTGTAGGGACTTTACATGAACTTAAGATATTGCCTTTTAAAATTTCATAAGTCCCATACATTTTAAAAACTAAATATAGCGATGCGATCCAAAAAATTCCTATACGAAGCTTTACACCCAGCCACATACTAAAAGTCTGCCATAAGCTAGCTGATACAACTCCCACCACAAAGAAGGGTATATAGTCGAAATATGCACTTTGCCACCTATCACATGGCGATACAAATCTATAGAAATCTGCATACAGGGCAGTTGGGAAAATATAGAAAAATTGCAATACAATGAGAAATAAGATATACAAAATTATTTTCTCATTTACGGCGAACATTTTATAAGTAGAATTCATGATGCCATTTCCTTTCAGTAGCATAAAAAGCTAGTAGCGGAACACCGAACGCATAGCCTCAATATTGTTTTTCTTATCCACTAAGCCCCGAAGCCAATGCTAAGACAAGTAGGCGACCTGCAAACCCTCCGCACTCTTACCCCGTCTACCTCATGTTTAAGCAGGTCAGAACTTTAAGACTACTGGGTTGCACATCTTGCGTCTAGAGTGTTGGTTTTAAACTAAGATGGTATTTTCCATTGACCATGTATCAAATATTTGGGTATGTTTAGACGCAATATATCGTTCCATCCCTCTTGTGAGGTGGTCTCATGACCCACACCCCTGTTTTTCTTTCGCTCCGTTCCAGCGGTCTACGACGCGGTGCCGCGTTGGCGATTCTTCCCATGCTTCTTGCTTCCTGCGGCAGCTCCACCAGCACGGCATCCAGCACTCCGGCACCCTCGAATACGACCGTGGCTTCCTCCCCGTCAGCTTCAAGCGCCACCGGGTCCGCTTCCTCTTCCGCGGCGAAGAAGGCAACCGCCCCCTGCCTTGAACCTGACGAAACCGCGAAAGCTGAAACCCTCAAGCAGCAGGAAGCCATCAGCGCCGACCGCGGAACGGCACTCCCCTCCTACGTCTCCGCGCGGCATGTTGTGCGCAACCAGGCGAACTTCCCCACCCGCGCCGAAGCTGAATCAGCAGGATCCGAGTGCCTGGCACTGTACGAGAAGAACAAGGCCGATCACACCTACGCTGCGGCATGGGTACGCGCTATCGATGACAATAACGTGGCAAGCGGAAAGGTAGCCTCCGGCCCGCGCACTGACATCCAGAGCGCCGACCCCTACAAGGCAAGCAACTATGTCGATATTCGAGAGGGCAAGGAGTACTTCCCGACCCGACAGGAGCTGCTCGCGGCAAACTACCCCGAGAACTACATTGTTGCTTTTGAGGCGTGGGCGCAGCAGGCACCCGCCGATGTGAAGCAGAAGAGCGACGCGAACCGTGCGGCCGCTAAGGATACTCGCTGGTCTGAGGTGGTAACCCTGCCCAGCCCCGACAACCCTGTCTAATCGAACCCCGTCTAATCTGAGTCTGTTTAAAAATAGTTGTGGCGGTGACCGTTATTCGGTCACCGCCACAACTGTTATAGGGTGCAGGTTAGGGCAGGAGCGCCAACCCAAACTCAATAACGATCAGGGCTACAGCACACGCGAAGAGTACCCCACGCGGCACATTGAACTTCTGCCAGAGATCATACAGCTGGCTGGGAATCAACCAAATAACGAACGCCTGAAAGGCAAGCGATAACGCGGGGTTACCCCACTGAATAATCATCAGGGCAAGAGCAAAACCCACGCCGAGCGTATCCAGGATGCGCCGGTGCTTTAGCACCTGCTCCCTCTCCTTTTGATAGCTAGGGTTGTTTAGCAACCTTGGTGGTGCTTTCTTCAACTGACCCACAATGAGCAAAACCGCCAGCGGGATCAGAGAAATATCGAAGAACATGGGAACCGCCTTTCATGTGGGGGTTCGCTCGCTACGCCGGTGACGAGCTGATGGCGCACCATCATTGGTGAAAACTTCTCAAAAACAAGTAGTGTGCAACACGTGTATAACGTATTGTGGGTTACTTTACAGCACGCATAGACCATATTCAAGAGGTAAACACCCCGGAAAGATTCTTAAAAATATGGGCGCCGGGAACCTTACGTTCCCGGCGCCCTTCCCCCAGCTGTTCATACCTCAGCGGGATTCAATTTAGAGGCGGAAGAAGCCCTCCACCGCGCGCGTCATGTACGCCATATCGTCCACATGGCACATCTCGCGCATCGAATGCATCGACAGCAAACCAATACCCACATCCACGGTGCGCATACCCAGGCGAGTCGCCGTAATCGGGCCAATCGTCGAACCACACGGCATATTGTTATTCGACACGAACTCCTGATACGGCACACCAGCCTTCGCACACGCCGCAGCAAACACGCCAGCACCCACCGAATCCGTCGCATAACGCTGGTTCGCGTTAATCTTCAGCAACGGACCACCACCGGGCAGTGGCTGAACGGTCGGGTCGTGGTGACCCTGATAGTTCGGGTGCACCAGGTGACCGGCATCAGCCGACAGGCAGAACGACGCCGCCACCGAACGGCGGTACTCCTCCGTGCTCTCACCGCGCGCAGCGGACAGGCGCACCAAAATATCCTCCAGGAACGGGCCAGCCGCACCACTACGCGACTCCGAACCAAGCTCCTCATGGTCAAACGCCGCAAGCATCACAGTCTCGGTAGCGTGCTCATCCGCATTATCGGCAACGTAACGCTCCAGGGCGGTCAAACCCGCATGCACCGAAGACAGGTTATCCAGGCGACCCGATGCGAACAGCTCCTGATCCGCACCGAAGCGGCGCGGCGGCTGCGAATCAGCGAACAGCAGGTCGTAACCCACAATGCTTTCTGGGTCGACCGGCTCGCCGTCAATCACGTGCTTCGCCATGTAGCCGAGCACGTCATTCTCCGCCGGGTCCACGCCCCACACGGGGTACATGTTGAACTGCTTGTCCAGCACCAGTTCGTTCCGCTTGTGGTCCAGGTGCGGCGCCAGCTGCGGGATGCGCGCAATCGGGCCGGTGCGCACCAGGCGGTCCTTCAGCTCCCCGCCCTCAAGGACGGTGAGGCGGCCCGCCACGCACAGCTCGCGATCGAGGAAGGAGTTCAGCAGTGCGCCGCCGTAGTTCTCAACAGCAATCTGGTGCCAGCCCTTCGTGGTGATGGAGGAGGAAGGCTTGACCTTCAGAGAGGGCGAGTCAGTGTGCGCACCCAGCACGCGGTAACCGCTTGCCTTCTGCGCCTTCGCGCCGCCAGCCCAGGCGATAATCGCGCCGTCACGGACGACGAAGTGGCGGCCGGTTGCGATCTGCGGGTCCCATGCTTCGGTCTCTACAAGCTCGGTGAAGCCCGCTGCTTGCAGGCGGCGCGCTACCGTGCGCGCGGCGAGGTAAGAGACCGGCGACTCCGCCACGAATGCGGCGAGGTCTTCAATATTTTTTACAGCATCAACAGTCATGGTTTAACCCTACCTTTTCTTGGGTGTTGACGGGGTGACCGGGGCCGATAATCCACGCGGCGTGAAGTATGAGCCCTGGTGAGGCTCGAATGGAGCGGGGTGGGCGGGCTGGGGTAGCTGGTCTAGAACAACCCGCCAAATAGCCTATTTATCAACCTTAAGCGGTTGTGTTTCACGTGAAACCTCGCCGCGGCGAGCGCGCGCGTTGAAGATCAGGCAGGCGAGCACCACGTACACGCCTTCCAGGGCGATGCCCTGCAGTGCATCCACGGGGGTCACACCCTCGGAGGCGAACGGATCCAGACCAGCCACCATGGACAGCAGCATCAGGATCACGTTATTTGCCACGTGCAGGCTGATGGAGGCTTCCAGGCCGCCGGTGTACCAGCAGAGGAAACCGGCGTAAATACCCATCGCGAGAATCGTGCTCTGACCCCAGGGGTCGTAGGCGTGGGAGAGCATGAACAGCACGGCGGGCAGCACAATCGGTAGCCAGGGGGTGCGGAGCCAGCGGCCCAGCATCTGCATCATGAAGCCGCGGTAGGCGAGCTCTTCGGCGTAGCACTGCACGGGTACCAGGAGCAGCATCATCGCCACATAAACCCAAAATTCAACCTGTGGAGGTTGAAAATAGCGGTATTCGGGCAGGCTCTCACCGCTCAACGCCAGCATCACGGCGTAGTAGATGCCGTAAACCGCGAAGCTCAAACCCAGGTACGGAAGCAGCAGTGAGCGGCGCAGACGGCCCGCCACCGAATGGATCAGACCCCAGGGCTTCGGGCCCACGACCAGGCGCGCCAAAAAGAGCGAAGGCACAATCGCGATAAGGGAGAGGAAGGTCAGCGCGAACAGCGCCGGGTGTTCCATAATGACGGCGCGGTTCGTAGCTACATCCTGGAGGGAAAGTCCCGAACCCATAATCGTCGCAGCCAGGGCAACTGAAATGATCAGGTTGAGGCCAATAAATACGGCGACACCGAGCAGACCTTCCAGCAGGGGTGAGAACCAGCGGGATTTCGGGTCGGCGTGGGAGAGACGGTGGTAGGCAAGACCTGCAACAGGCGCAGGAGCAGCGGGGGTTCCGGCGGCTACCTGCGGGGGTGCGGGAGGCGGTGTAGTGTTCATTCTTTAATCCTAGCCTCCGCGGGGTCGATGGTGACCGGGCATACGGAAACCTTCAAGTGCCGATTGATACGGAATGTTCCAAAACCATTGAAAAAGCCGTGAATAAGGCTAAAAACCTACCATTCACGGGGTTCATTTTCTGAACCTATGCCATAATTTGTAGCGATAATACGCTCATATACATAGTCGCTGATGACCGCTCTTCCGGGGTGTTTTTTCAGCACCAGAAAGGCTGCTTTCTTATGGCACTCGTCTTCAATCCGCCGCCCAACTGGCCCGCTCCTCCTGCTGGATGGGCCCCCACTCCTACGTGGCGCCCCGACCCCGCGTGGGGTCCCGTTCCTGAAGGTTGGCAGCTGTGGGTCGAAGAGCCCGAGCCCGAACCCATTCAGGTTGAAGAGGCTACTATTGAGCCGCTGGTTCCCGAGCAGTCCGCTGCTGAGGCGGCTCCCGCTGAGCCCGTAGTCGCTGAGCAGGTTGCTTCCGAGCAGTCTGCTGAGGCGCACGTTGTTGAGGCACCCGCGGCTGAGTCCGCTGTTGAGGCTGAGCAGCCCGCCGAGGTTGCGGCACCGCTGACCGTTGAGGACGTTGACCTGGAGCAGCTCGCCGCTGAGCTCGAAGGTGAGCAGGTCGTCGAGGTTCCGGAGGCGGCAGCACCCCAGGCTGAGGCATCCCACGTTGAGGCACAGCAGGTAGAGGCGCCCCACGTTGAGGCGTCCCAGGCTGAGTCCGCTGAGGAGTCCTCCGAGCCCAAGCCGATGCGTCACCTGACTCAGGTTCCGCTGACCGGCACCGCTCTGCCCGAGCAGGTTCTCGCATCCCAGTCTTCCGCAGTTGAAGAGCCCGCTGTTGAGGCTCCGGTTGCTGAGGCTCCCGTAGCTGAGCAGGTTGCTTCCGAGCAGCCCGTTGAGGCGCACGTTGTTGAGGCTCCGGTTGCTGAGCCGGCACTGTCCGAGCCTGCTGTTTCCGAGCCCGCCGCTTCTGAGCCGGTCGTTTCCGAACCTGTTGCAGAGCCCGTTGTTGTTGAGCCGGTCGCCGAGGTTGCCCCCGAGGCACCCGCTGCCGCGGAACCGGCAGTTGAGCCGGTTGCTGAGGCTCCCGCGGCTGAGGCACCCGCTGCTGAGGCGCCCCACACTATTGAGAGCTCCCCGCTCGTTGAGTTCCACACCCCCGAAACCGAGCGCACCGTCAACCTGTCCGAGCGTACCGTGAACCTCTCGGAACAGCCCGGCCAGAACGTACAGCCCGGCCAGAACGTGCAGGGTGACCAGAACGCACAGTTCATCCCGGCGGGTCAGGCACCGAACGGCTTCCAGCCGAACCAGGCTGAGGGCTTCCAGGGCCAGAACTTCCAGAGTGGCAACTACCAGGACCAGGGTTTCCAGGGTCAGAACGCTCAGGGCGGCCAGTTCCAGGGCAACCCCTACCAGGGTCAGCCGTACAACGCTCAGCAGCCCTACCAGGGTCAGGTTTCCGATCAGGACCAGGCAACCGTGGCGCTCAGCAACCCCTACATGACCGAGCCCGGCAACCAGGGCAACGGCGAGGACGGCTCCGAGAAGAAGGGTCTGCTCTCCGGCACCAAGATTTGGGGTGTTATCGGTGGTGCGCTGGCTCTGCTGATTGTCATCATCCTGGCAATTGTCATGCTGATTCCGCGTGGCGGCTCGAACCCCGCCTCCAATTCTGCGGCGGCATCGAGCGCGGCGGCTACTTCCGCTGAGGCGTCCTCCGCGGCAGCATCGTCTGAGGCTTCTTCCGCTCCCGCATCTGAGAGCGCGGCGGCAGCTTCCGCTTCTTCCGCAGCGCCCATCGCTGCTGCTGAAGCGAAGATGCCCGAGGGTGAGTTCAAGGAATACAAGAAGACCGTCGCCGACAACAAGGACACCATCGACATTGAGAAGATCAAGGGCGATGTGTCCGCAGGCCTGCTCTACTACGAGTTCAAGCCCGCAGACGGTGTGGTCAACGCCTTCATCACCAGCCGTGACGATAAGGGCGGCATCACCTCGGGTGTGAGCGTTATCGACTCCACCCGCGACAACAAGGAGCTCAAGGGCACCGCGTGGATTGACGCGAGCGGCCACTCCACCCCCACCCGCAAGCTGGAGCTGACCGGTAAGGGCGAATGGACCATCCGCGTCTACGATGCAGACTCCGCACCCCACTACAAGAAGGGTGAGAAGTTCCAGAGCACCATGAACTTCTACGCTTTCACCTACGAAGGCACCGAGGCAACCATGGAGTTCCAGACCAGCGGCCCGACCACCCGCGGCTTCACCGTTCTGAACGCAACCAAGAACGACCCGTTCTTCTCCTCGACCATCCCGACCGTGAAGAGCAGCATGCAGTGGGTTCAGAGCAACAAGAGCTACATGCAGGTTCGTACCGACTCCAACATTACTTGGAGCATCGGCACTAACTAACAGCGTGACTGACTAGGTCAGCAGGCTGGGTATAAAAATATCCCCCGCATCCGTGATGGGTGCGGGGGATACTTTTATGCCCGGTGAAAGCTGTGCACCTGCTGGAGGCGCCCGCCGCTTTAGCGGGAGTACCTCGCCTCCGCCAGCTCGGCGCCCGCGGCGCGTGCCGCATTTTCCACCAGCTGACGATTCGCCAGGTACACAAAGAACGTCACCAGAATAAACAGGTACATCAGCTGGTACGGCATGGTGCCCGCCATCAGGCCCAGGGAGCCTTCGGGCACCATCAGAATCTGATCCGAGCTGAAGTGCGGGGAGAACGCCAGCACAATCCAGAACGGCGAAATGTACATGCCCACCAGCGCCGCGGTCGCCAAAACAACAGCCAGTGTGAAAACAAAGGAGCTGACCCGCTGGTACATGAGCGGGAAGATCTCCATAACCACGGCGGCGAGCATCAGCGGGTACCAGGTGTTGTGGTGCGACCAGCTAATCGGCGAAATCTGTAGCATCATGAACGCGGTCAGCGCCAGCTGCGCCATGAGTGCGCGGGCACGAATCAGCGGAACCAACAGAACCGCCGTGACCAGCACAATCAGCAGAGTCAACGCCACCTGCACCACCGACAGGGCGGTAGCCGTCAGGTGATGCTGCAGGCCCGCGTGGGTCAGCGTACCCATAATCGACACGTTATCGAAGTAGCTGAACCAGCCCACACGCGAAGTGTCATGCACCGCATGGAACCAGAACGTCAGCGACTCCTCACGGATCACCAGGAAGCCGATACCCACGGTCGCGGCGAAGCTAGCACCCAGGGTCGCGATGCCCTTCCAGTCCTTACGCATGAGCAGCAGCAGACCGAACGCGAGCGGGGTCAGCTTAATACCCGCCGCAATACCCAGCAGCACACCGCGCGGAACGCGGGTTGCCGGGCGCATAAAATCGGCGAGAATCAGCATCAGAATGATGGCGTTAATCTGCCCAAAATGCGTGGTCAAACGCCACGGGCCGCACATCCAAATCAGCGCCGCAATCAGCGACACCATGCCCCAGTGACCCAGGTGCTTCTGCAACGGCAGACGCCACGAGCGGCTACGGGCGTAGGAGTACAGTAGGTACGCGCACCAGTAGCTGAGCGCACAAATAATGGCGGTAATCAGCAGCATGCTCTGCGGCTCGGTGAGGAACGCGAGCGGGTAGAAGAGCAGCGCCGCAAACGGCGGGTAGGTGAACGGCAGGCCGCGCGTGTGGAAGGTGTACAGCTGGTAGCCGTCCGGGCCGTCCGCGAGGGAGACAGCGCCCAGGCGGTACACGTAAATATCGTCAGCCGCCGCGTGCGTCACGTAGTCGAAGGCGTAGAGGGCAACCAGGATGAACAGCAGGTGCGCCCAGAGAGCGCCGCTACGCAGACCGGGGATGCGGTCAAAGAAGCCGCGACGCGCAGGTTTTGTGGGCTCTGCGGCAGGCTCCGCGCTTTCTACAGCGCTTTCAACAGCCGGTTCCGCAACCGGTGCAGGTTCAGCCGTAGAGCCAGCCGAAGCCCACGGGATTATAGGCGCAGCCGCCTCGGCGTTCTTCTCACGATTCTTCTCGCGGCTCACGCGGTTGCCTCACGGGAGGTAGCGGCACGCACAGACTCGGCGCTCTCGGTCACCAGGGCACTCTGGGTCACCAGTGCACGGGCGCCCCACCAGCCCAGAGGCGCGTCGCTACGCACGGAACCGTACTGCACGGGCTCAACCTTTGCGCCACGCACCGGCGCGCTCAGGGCAGCAACAGACCAGAGCGTCATCGTCACCCACAGGCAGAACGCGGGAATAGCCGAAACCGCCAACGCGCCCGGAGCCAGCTGCTCCAAACCATCCGCGCTACCGTGGAACCAGGACGCAATCCTAATCGGCGAAATATACAGGCCCAACACCGCAACCACCGCGAACACCGTCGCCGTCACCCGCAGCCACGCAGGCTGAACCGCAAAATAGGTCGGGAACGCATCCATGATGAACACGGCAGCCAGCAGGGGCAGCAGCACGTTGTGGTGCGACCAGCTAATCGGCGACAGCGCCACCATCAAGGAGGCGGTCACCGCCACCTGCGCCAGCGCGGCACCGCGGCGTTCCAGCTGGTACAGCAGTGCGGCGGTCAGCACGATCGTGACCAGCGCCAGGGCGTAGTAGACCGGCTTCACGGCGCTCTCAGAAAGACCGAAGTGCAGCAGCCAACCCTGAATCGAGACGTTATCCACAAAGTTCAGGCCACCCACACGCGAGGGGTTCGTCAGCGCAGAGAACCAGAACTCCGGCGCATCCTTAGGCATCAGAATGAAACCCAGCGCAATGGTGCCGAAGAACGTCGCACCCAGGGTCGCAATGCCCTTCCAGTCGCGGCGGACCAGCAGAATCAGACCAAACACGAGCGGGGTCAGCTTCACGCCGCCCGCAATACCAATCAGCACGCCGCGCGGCACGCGGGTTGCCGGGCGCACAAAATCGGCAAGAATCAGCGCCGTAATGAACGGGTTAATCTGAATCAGGTCCAGGGTGCGCTGCCACGGGCCCGCCGCCACCACCAGAATGGTCAGCACCGCAATCGTGCCGGCACGACCAAAGTACTGCTGCAGGGGCAGTTCGCGGCCGCGCGCATTCACGTAGTTGTAAATAATCGTGGAAATCCACCACGCCACCACAGCCGAACCGACCACCATAATGACCATGCCGACTTCCAGGGGCATAAACGCGAAGGGCAAGAACAGCATCGCCGCGAACGGCGGGTACGTGAACGGCGGCTTGATGACGCCGTGATCGTTCAGGGTCGGGGAGTATAGGTCCTGGGTAAAGCCCTCGTTATCGAAAATGGTCATTGCGCCCAGACGGTAGATGGAAAAGTCCATACCGGAGAAGGGGTTGGTGAGCATTTTGATGACGTATCCACCGCCAACAATGAGGATGAGTGCCACAATAGCGATTTTTCCCCAGATGGGGGTGGTGGAGTCAGTCCTTGTCACGAGGTGCTTGTCCTTACCTTGGTGCCGGCGGATGCGCGCGTAGGGTGGGCGGGCATCTGATTTTGGAATCCTAATAGTTTATCGCGCGCACCTGTGAAAGGTGCATTGGGGAGCAGGTTCACAGGGGGAGAACCGCTCGAGCGCGCAGGCACAACTATCACGATATGAGCCGCCTTCATATGCACGTCATGTCTTCAAAATTGGTACTATCCGGGCAATATAATGGGCTTATTGGCACCCACCCCACCGCAGGGGTACCGGGTGCCGACCCGCACACCGACGTCCACGAACAACCAGCAGTGAAAGCAGTGATCACGTGAGTGAACATCTCGGCACCCCACCCGAAGGTGAGAACACGAGCGGCAAGCCCGCAGGCGCAAACGTCTCCGGAGGCGGCTCCTCCGGCCTGAGCATTGGCGCGCGCCCGGCTGATGTGCCCGGCGCGAACCTCACCCCCGAAGAGATTGCACGCCGCGCATCCGGTCGCGGTACGTGGCACCGTCGCGCCTCCAAGCCGGTCTCTCACTGGATGTTTACCCTTGTCGGCGTACTTCTGCTGCATAAGCTTATCCCGAATAGCGGCTGGCTGATGGTGCACATTGTCACCCTCGGCCTGATTACGAACTCGATTCTGATTTGGTCGCAGCACTTCACCGAAGCGCTCATGAAAATCAAGATTCCTGACGAGCACCGCGGAACCCAGGTGCGCCGCATCTTCATTCTGAACGCCGGTATTCTCGTGCTCATGATCGGCATGGTCGGTCAGCTGAGCGTGCCCGGCCTCTACGCCGCCACGGTGGTGGGCGCCCTCATTGTCGGTTCGATGGTCGCCTGGCACGGTATCTACCTGCTGAAGCAGGTGCGTCAGGCTCTGCCGTCGCGGTTCGGTGTGACCATTCGCTTCTACGTTGTTGCGGCGCTGCTGCTGCCCCTCGGTGCGGCGTTTGGCGGCATGATTGCCTACCCGAACCTGTCCGGCACCCTGCATTCGCAGTTCCTGCTCGCGCACGAGGCAGTGAACGTGCTCGGCTTCGTCGGTATTACCGCGGTGGGTACGCTGGTGACGTTCTGGCCGACCATGCTGCGCACCAAGATGGTGGATAAGGCGCTCACCCACAGTCTGCGCGCCCTGTACCTGATGTGCGGTGGCTTAGCGTTGACCGTTGTCGGCGCGATTTTAGGGATGCGTCCGCTCGCCGCAGCCGGCCTGGTCGTCTACCTGGTTGCCCTGCTGATTGTCGCCTGGGTGATGGTGCGTACCCTGCGCACCAAGCGCCCGAACGAGTACCCGCCCATGAGCGTGGGTATGGGCTTCCTCTGGCTGATTGTTGGTGTAGCAGCGACCGCCTACCTGGTGGCGACCGTCCCCTTCGCGCAGCTGGACATGCGCGCCGTGACCCCCATCTTTGTGGTCGGCTTCCTGCTGCAGCTGCTGCTCGGCGCGATGAGCTACCTGCTCCCGCAGCGTATGGGCGGTGGCCCTGCGGTGGTGCGCGCCTCCAACAAGGAGTTCAGCCGTTTTGCTGCTGCCCGCGTGACCGCCGTGAACCTGGCGCTGCTCATCTTCATGATGCCCAGCTCCATGGTGGGCCAGTCCATTAAGATTGCCGTCGCTATCGTGGGTGCGTTGGCGCTCATGGCGTTCATTCCGCTGATGGTGCGCGGCGTGAAGGCGTCCGTGAATACCCGCAAGGAAATGATGGCAGCACGCGCCCGCGGCGAGAAGCCCGTCTTCAACCAGGAGGCGCTCACCCCGGAGCCCGTCCCGCATGCCAAGCAGAGCTTCCAGGCGGCGTTGGCGGTTGCCATGGCGTTCCTGCTGGGCTTCGCCGTGAACCCGTCCGCGCTGAACCTGCCGTCGTTCTCCTCGGCAGGTTCCGTGGCTGCAACCGGTCAGACCACCACCGTGCAGGTGAAGGCGACCAGCAACTACCGTTTCACCCCCGCCGAGGTGGAGGTCCCCGCAGGTAACCGCCTGGTCGTCGAGGTCACCAACGACGACCAGAGCATGACCCACGACCTGACCTTCGACAACGGCGCAACCACCGGCACCATCAACCCCGGCGAAACGAAAACCGTCGACGCCGGCATCATCAGCGCCGACCAGGAAGCCTACTGCTCCGTAGCGGGCCACCGCTCCCTGGGCATGGTGTTTAAGGTGAAGGCGACCGGCGCCTCCGCAAACCAGGTGGCGCAGGGCGGCCACAACCACGGTTCTGCGGGCACCCACAACCACGCGGCGTCGGGTAGCACCCCGACCCTCATGACCGTTGCGAACAGCAGGATTGACATGTCCGCAGCGCCCGGCAGCGGCTACAAGTACCGCGACCCGAACATCCCGGCACCAAACACCGCCGAGAAGGTGAACGGCAAGACCGTCCGCAAGGTCACCCTGGACGTGCAGGAGGTCGACCGCGAGGTCGCACCCGGCGTAACCGTCCACATGTGGACGTTCAACGGGCAGAACATGGCACCGATTCTGCGCGGCAAGGTCGGCGACATTTTTGAAATTACACTCATCAATAACGGCACGATGGGCCACTCGCTGGACTTCCACGCGGGCATGGTGTCCCCCGATAACACGATGAAGACCATCGCCCCCGGTGAGCGTCTCGTCTACCGTTTCGAGGCGAAGGCCGCCGGCATCTGGCTGTACCACTGCGGTACCGCCCCGCTGAGCCTGCACATGACTCAGGGCATGTACGGCGCGGTCATCATTGACCCGGCAGACCTCGACCCGGTCGATCACGAGTACGTGATGGTTCAGGGCGAGGCGTACCTGCACGACACCGGCAAGACCGCCTCCGACGGCAACAAGCTGGCGGAGAACTCGCCGGAGCTGATCGCGGCGGGCACCCCCACGCTGACCATGTTCAACGGCCACGCAACCCAGTACAAGGCGAAGCCTCTGCATGTGAAGAAGGGCGAGCGTATCCGTGTTTGGGTGATGGCGGCTGGCCCGAACCATGGCACGAGCTTCCACGTGGTCGGTTCGCAATTCGACACCGTCTACAAGGAGGGCGGCTACCTGATGCGCCGCGGTGCGGATGCGTTCGGCAGCCGTGACGGCCACAGCCAGGCACTCGATTTGGCGCCCGCTCAGGGCGGCTTCGTGGAGATGCAGTTCTTGGAGTCTGGCACCTACGTGTTCGTGAATCACTCCTTCTCGGAGATGGAGCGCGGTGCCGCCGGCAAGATCGTGGTCACTGATCGCTAGTAGTGGCTACCCGCTAAACCCTCACGCTAGGCGCTTCTAGCGCCCCGTGAGAGGTAGACCCCGCCCGGTGCATCCTGTGAATGGATGCGCCGGGCGGGGTCTTTCTGCGCTGTCTTGCTGTGCCGCCTTTCTGCCCCGCACAGGCTCCTACAGAGCCGATACAGAGCCAGCCCAGAGCCCCTGCACACGCCCCGGCAGGAGCCTGCACGCACATCGGCGAACTATGCTTTTAGCCTCATGGGCGAACTTTTCTTAGCCAGGAGCGGGCATGGTGCGCTAGTCTATAGGAATGGCAGATAGCACTTCGAGCGCCTCTTCCGAGCGTAACGCTACGAGCGCCTCCAACCACATTTCCGTTCCGGCGGATCAACAAATTTCTCCTCGGCAGCGTAAAGCTTTCCCGCTTCGCTTTCTCGCCGGGGTTCTTGCGCATTGGCAGATTATTGCCTCTGCGGTCCTTCTGGGTGGCGGTGTTGCCGGCTTGGCAGCCACCTACGACGATTACTGCGGCATGACGGAGCTATCGTATGCTCCGGCGGCTCTCCGCTCCGATTTTGAGGAGGGCTCTAAGGTGTCGGGTTTCCGTCCCGGCGTGCTGGCGGCGCAGATTGAGACCGAGAGCCACTGGCGTGTGGGCGTTGAGTCCCACCAGGGCGCTAAGGGTATTGCACAGTTCACTGATGACGCGTGGAGCGGCGGCCACTACAGCTTCGGCAATGGCGGTAATGTTCTGAACCCGCACGATGCGATTGCGGCGCAGGCACGCTACTTGGCTGAGTTGCGTACTCGTTTGGCGAAGTACGCCTCCAA
This sequence comes from Rothia sp. HMSC071C12, assembly GCF_001813895.1. Lineage (NCBI taxonomy): Bacteria > Bacillati > Actinomycetota > Actinomycetes > Micrococcales > Micrococcaceae > Rothia > Rothia sp. HMSC071C12. Next base: position 5,618 of record NZ_KV814368.1, on the reverse strand, counting down.
TGAGGATGAGCTACAGGATGTGGTTCTCGCCGGTTATAACGCGGGCCCGGGTTCCGTGGAGAAGTACGGCGGTGTTCCCCCGTATGAGGAGACTCAGAATTATGTGAAGTCGATTCGCGAGCTGGCGAATTCGAAGTATAAGCTGACCTGCTCTCCCGAGTACCAGTTCAAGCAGGCGAAGTTGAGCTTCGTGAATGGTGTGACTCCGGCGATGGCTGGTGTTCATGCGGATGGTACGGTTCTGTCCCCGGAGGAGTCGGCATCAGCTGCGGCGGAGGCTTCTGCTTCTGCGAGTGCTTCGACTCGTGCGTCTGCGAGCGGTTCTGCGGGTTCTTCGGTGAAGCCTTCGGCAACGAGTTCCGACCGCTAGATTCAGCTTTATTGAGTATTCCACTAGGCTATATAGCCGTCTGGGAATATTCCGCTTTATCTATAGTGAGCGGCTGATACCGGCCGCCACTACCCTACTATTCACTCTTATATTTACTCTTAACAGCGCGAGGCGCCGACCCCTATTCTCGGGGTTCGGCGCCTCGCACTTTTTAGAGCTGGAGCGTGCCTAGTTGAAGATGGCGCGCACGACCGAGTAGCCGGAGACCGGGTACACGGCGTTTACGGTTGCGGGCTTCTCGCTCTCGTCCGCGATCTCAATGGACTCGGTGCCGCGCAGCAGCTCCTCGAGCAGGATGCGCAGTTCCAGGCGTGCCAGGGGCGCGCCGGGGCAGACGTGGATGCCGTCGCCGTACACGAGGTTGCGGGACTGGTCGCGGTGCGGGTTGTAGGTGAGGGCGTCTTCGAAGGCGTCCTCGTCGCGGTTGGCGCTTGCCCAGTTGATGGTCACGCGGGAGCCGGCGGGCAGGGTGCGGCCGCCGAGTTCGGTGTCCTGAGTGGTGATGCGGCGGTTGGTGACGAGGGTGTCTTCGAGTCGCATGATTTCTTCGACGGCGAGGGCGATTTCGCTGCGGTCGTCGAGTGCGTTGCCGTCGGCGAGGGATGCGCGCAGGCGGTCCTGCTCGGCGCGGTTGCGTGCCAGGAAGTTGACGAATACGCCTACGGTTGCGGAGACGGTGGACAGCTCGCCCACGGTCCAGTTGCGGATGAGGCTGACGATTTCTTCGTCGGTCATGGTGCGGGGTTCTTCGCCGGGCAGCTGCACGGTGTCGGTGAGCAGTTCGGCGGTGACGTCCTTGGGGTTGCCGGCTGCGGCGTCCTCGCGGCGTTCATCGAGCAGCTGGCGGATGTAGCCGTCGAATTCGAGGGCAACCTTGGCGATTTCTGCGCGGTCACGGCGCAGGGTGGCGACGCGGTTCTTCTCGATCCACTCGGTGAGGGGCTGTTCGAGGCATGCGGGCCAGCCCATGAAGGCGTTCTGTACGCGCATTGCGTAGGCCTGTCCGAAGCCCTGCATGACGTCTACTTCTTCGCCGCGGGGCAGTTCTGCGATGAGGGTCTTCACGGCGTCGCGGATGACGGGTGTGAACTTTTCGAGGCGTTCGGGGGTGAAGTACTTGTCGTTGACCGCGCGGAAGGTGGTGTGTTCGGGTGCGTCCATGCCGTTGGGGACGGCGATGTGGCGGGTGGAGACGACGTTGGAGTAGATTTCGGGGTGGTCGAGTACGTGCTGTACGTCGGCGTTTTTGAAGACAGAGTAGCCCATGAATTCGTCGTGGGCGACGGGGCAACGGCGGCGCATTGCGTCGTAGGCAGCTACCTGGTTCTTCTGGACCTCTTCGCTTCGGAGGTCCCAGTCGTTGTGTACGTTCTCAGTCATTGTTCACCCGTGTTCGTTATAGAGTTGTGGCGTGCTGGATGCGGGCGTCCGGGCGATGCGTGTGGGCAGGGTCGGGCGTGCATTTCAGCACGTGAATCCATTACTTATTCTTTGACCGTATCACTTATGGGTTGGTGGCGCAGGGTAGGGGTTCCTTGCTTCTCATTCAACGAACAGTGCGGTCGCGGCAGCACTACAACCCATCACGCCGCATTCACTCTACAGGCCACGATAGACTTCTCGCCGATGACCAACTCGGAAGACCTCAACAACAACCGCGCCGTTATCAATGGTGTATAGAATGCGGTAATTTCCTACTCGCGCCCTGTACCCTTCTTCGCCCTGTAGCTTCTTGACTCCCGCCATATAGGGGTCATCACCAAGGGACCGGAGGCAGGCGATAATTTTCTCAAAGACAGCCCGGTCTTCTCGTTGGATTTTCTTCAATTCTTTCGCTGCTTTGCGCGTCAATTCGACCCGGTACGCGGGGTTTGAGACATGGTTTGCAGTCATCTGCACCCTTCAGGCAGAGCTCTAAATCTTAACCTCAACCTTAGCAGAAAAAGTGTACACTTTTTACACACTTTACATTGTTGTACTATGTAAGTAGCTCCCCTGGATAGAATCTGCACAGGAACTATCCTCGGAGCTAACGCATCAACCCCAGAAAGGAACCAGTCATGACTGTCACCACTCACCGGACTCGTTCCAATGTCACGACTCTTAAAGAACTCCGCGACAACCTCGGAACCAAAGTCAACGAGGCCGTGTTCTCCGGCGAACGTCCCCTCATCAGCCGCAACGGAAAGACTGTTGCCGCGCTCATCTCCTACGAAGATTTGAAGCTACTTGAAGAGTACGAAGAGCTCCTCGACATTGAGGCTCTACGCAAGGCACGCGCCGAAGATGACGGCTACCGCATCGGCCTCGACGAGTTCCTCGCAGAGAACCCTGCAGACTAGTCTTTCAACGCATATTGCGAGGCGGGCGGCACCTCCACCAGGGAGGGGCCGCCCGCCTCATTCATGCCTAAAACCGCAGGGTTTAACGCCCGCGTGCGGAGGGGTAGATGCTACCGTCCATCACGCCGCGCTCCACCTGCTCCAGGCTCACGCCGCGGGTTTCCGGCAGGTTGCGGAACATCAGCAACGCAATGATCACGTTCACCACGGCAAAGCCGATGAAGGAGCCAGTCAGACCGACCGCACCCAGAATCACGGGGAACACGAGCGACAGGGTACCGTTCATCATCCAGCCGCTAAACGCCGAAATACCCATGCCCGCCGCACGCACGCGCAGCGGGAACAGCTCACTCATAATCACCCAGGTAGACACGTTCAGGCAGGTCTGCATCGCACCCACAAAGCAGACAATAAGCACCAGCAGAATCCAGGGACGCGCCGCGTTATCGGCGGGCAGAAGCATGGATGCGCCCGCAATCAGCACGTGGAAGAACGCGGTCGAGCTGTAGCCGGTAATGACCATGACGCGGCGCGGCACGCGGTCCATCAGGCGCAGCGACAGGATGGAGCCGAGCACCGAAATCGTACCGGGCGCAATGTTCGCAATCAGTGCCGCAGACTCGCTGAAACCGGCCTCCTTGAGCACCTTAATGCCGTAGTACATGATCGAGTTGATGCCGGTCAGCTGCTGGCCCGCGCCAACGAGAATACCGACGAGCAGGATGCGCACGAACCAGCCGCGCACGCCCACGTTTTCTTTATCGGTGGCGCTGTTTCGGGAGGCGCGCGCCTCCTCCTGCAGGGTACGTTCAATGTCGGCGATTTCGGCTTCGGCACGTTCGGCGGAGCGAACACGCTTCATCACCTCGAGCGCCTGCTCACGCTTGCCGACGCGCAGCAGCCAGCGCGGCGACTCGGGCACGCCCAGCATGCCGACGAACAGGCCGATGGCGGGCAGGGTGCAGATGGCGAACATCCAGCGCCACACGCCATCGTGTTCACCCCACAGGTTGCCGATGAGGGCGTTCACGATGAACGCGGCGAGCTGACCGCCCACGACCATGAGCTCGTTGCGGCCGGAGAGGGAGCCGCGAATTTCGTAGGGTGCGAGCTCTGCGAGGAAGACCGGCACCACGGCGGAGGCGCCGCCAACCGCCAGGCCGAGCAGGGTGCGCCCGGTGATGAGCACGGCAACGTTGGGTGCGAAGACGCAGGTCAGGGCACCAATGAAGAAGATGGTGGAGAGCCCAATGATGGTGGTTCGGCGGCCGAACCGGTCGGAGATGCGGCCGCATCCGAGTGCGCCGATAGCAGCGGCGAAGGCGAGCGACCCGGTGACCCATCCTTGGGCGGTGGAGTCCATGCCGAGTTCGCGGCTCATGGGTTCGAGCGCGCCGTTGATGACTCCGGTGTCGTAGCCGAAGAGGAGTCCGCCGAAGGTGGCGATGAGTGCAATGATGCCGAGGTATCGGCTGTGCGTCCCGGTGCCCAGTGGGGGCAGGGTGGAGGCGGTACTCTGTGCGCTCATGGTGTCCTTTATGCCGAGGGGTTAGGGGAGAGTCCACCGACATTGGTGGTTCTTCAGCACTGTCAGTGGGCTAGGTGAGGTGCGTCAGGTTAGACGCACCTCACCTAATCCTAGCGAAAACGTTCGGCGGGTGATATTTATTTCTCACCACGGACATTTTTCAGCGTATATTACGGCCAACATATGCGACCGCATGAGTGCCCCTTTAAGAAGGAGCACCGTTTAGAACAGCGCGATCTTCTCGGGTGCGGGGAAGATGGCGTCCAGGGCGGCGAGGTCCTCAGCGTCGAAGCGCAGGCATGCCGCCTGTGCGTTGGCGCGCACCTGTTCGGCGCTGGTTGCACCGGCAATGACGGAGGTGACCGGCGACTGCTGCGCGAGCCAGGAGAACGCCGCCTGCACCTCGGTGATGCCGCGTTCGGTGCAGAAGGTGTGGAAGGCTTCGAGCTGGTCCCAGTTGGCGGCGTCGAGCACGTTCTTCTTGGAGTGGGACAGACGCGAACCGGCGGGAATGTTGTCTCGGCGGTACTTGCCGGTCAGCAGGCCGTTAGCGAGCGGGAAGTACGGTAGCACACCCATGCCGAAGTGCCGTGCGGCGGGCAGGATTTCGAGTTCTGCGCGGCGGTCGAGCAGGTTGTAGTGGTTTTCAGCGACGATGAACCGTTCGGTGCCGAGTTCACGGGCGCAGTGTTCGGCGTGGGCGAGCTGCCAGCCGGAGAAGTTGGAGTGGCCCAGGTAGCGGACTTTGCCGTCGCGTACGAGCTGGTCGAGAGCGCTGAGGGTTTCTTCGATGGGGGTGTTGGGGTCGGGGCTGTGGTAGAAGTACAGGTCGATATAGTCGGTGCCGAGGCGGCGGAGGGACCCTTCGACGGCGCGCATGATGTAGCGGCGGGATCCGCGGGCGTTGCGGTCGTTGCCGTTGAGGTCGCCGACGGGCAGACCGAATTTGGTGACGATGGTCAGTTCGTCGCGGTCGAGGCCGAGCTGGGTGAGGGCGGTGCCGAACATGGTTTCGGAGAGGCCGGGTTCGGCGCCGTAGAGGTCGGCGATGTCGAAGAAGCTGATGCCGGCGTCGACTGCGGCGGCGATGACTTCGTTGGTGCCTTCTTGGGTGCGGGTGGGGGTGCCGGGGCGGCCGAGGTTGTTGCAGCCGATGCCGACGCTGGGTACGACGAGGCCGGAGTTGCCGAGCCTGCGGTAGACGGGAGATTCGATACGTTCCATGTTTTAACTCTACGTTGTGCGGGTATGTTGCGTGGTTATTTCCCCTCCAGTTGGGAGGCGAAGAGCTTCCTGAAGCGTGATGTGGGGTCGGTCGTTAGGTCCCGGTAGGTTCCTTGCTCCACCACACACCCAC
>NZ_KV814367.1:0-425 GCF_001813895.1 Rothia sp. HMSC071C12 | reverse complement strand
TCCCGGTAGGTTCCTTGCTCCACCACACACCCACCATCCAACACCACCACAGAATCAACACCACGCAACGTCCACGCACGATGAGACACCAACACCACCAAACGACCACCAGCAGCCACCTTCAACCGAGCAAAAATCTCCTCCTCAGTCTCAGCATCCACAGCACTGGTCGGCTCATCCAACACCCACACCGGCGCATCCCGAAGAACCACACGCGCCAACGCCAAACGCTGCCACTGACCACCCGAAAGACCAACACCACCAAACGACTCACCCAACTGAGCATCCAAACCGCCCTCAAGACCACGCACAAAATCATCAGCACAAGCCACCGACAAAGCCGACCACAAATCAGCATCACCAAGACGCTCAACAGCCTCCTGCGGCAAACCCAGAAGAAGATTTTCACGCACAGTCAGTTCATA
>NZ_KV814366.1:0-304 GCF_001813895.1 Rothia sp. HMSC071C12 | reverse complement strand
CCGGCAAGGGGCTGCCCTGCACGGCGCTAGCCTGCGCGGGCACGCCGGGGTTCTGGGGTGACTGTTCCATATGTCTCCTAGTGTGGTTGGTGTGGTTATCGGTGATGTCGTGCGGCTACCGGGAAGGCGGGTCCTTATACCTCTAGCCCTTCGAGGGAGAATCCCGGAGGGTACAGCGGCGTGGCGTCCTTATCGTCTTCCACCAGCACCCAGCGGCCGCGCAGGTGCTCCGCACAGAGGAAAGCGTATTCTTCCTCACCGGTCTTCAAGAACTTATCGATGGGTAGCTTCTCCCCCGTTTCGG
>NZ_KV814365.1:0-1474 GCF_001813895.1 Rothia sp. HMSC071C12 | reverse complement strand
TGAACTGCCTCCCGTTTCTTGGACAACAAAATTAAAGTCCAAGAAACAGGAGGCTTTTCATGTCTATAAATCTGGGAATGAGACACGATCGTTTGCTTCGAAAGCAAGCAGCGCAAATGTTTGAGAAAGGATGTGGCTATCGTCTGACCGCCAGCAGGCTTGGTGTGTCCGCCGCGACTGTGAGAGAGTGGCAGAAAATGTACCACGTCATCGGGAAGGACGGGCTTCTTACCATGGGAGTAAAGCACACCAAATACGACTACGAGACCAAGGTCGCCGCAGCGAAGGCCGTGGTTGACGGTGGGATGAGTAAGCCTGAAGCAATGATGCGCTTCGGTATTGCAAGCACGACACCGTTGAAGCAATGGTGCAGGCTGTACCGGCAGGGCGGCGCGCAGGCGCTTAAGCCTAAACCTAAGGGCAGGCCAAAGGGGTCGGTACGGGCGGTGCCACCAACGCGTGAGGAGGAACTCGAAGAGCGCGTGCGCAAGCTTGAGGCGCAGGTGGCGTACCTAAAAAAATCGATTGCCCTGAAGGCGCAGAAGCGCTCCCAAACCGGGACAAAGCCCTAGTGGTCGCTGAGCTTTCAGGGCGCGGTCACAAGCTGTACGATCTCCTTGAGGCGGCAGGCCTTGCCAGGTCGAGCTACTACTACGCGTTGGCTCATCCCCAACAGCCAACCAGAGTGCAGCTACGTCCCAAGGTCGCGCAAATCTTTTCGCGAACCCCCAACGGGTGCGGTCACAGGCAGATAGCCATGTGCCTGCGCGCTGAGGAAGGGGTGCGCATCGCCGATAAGACGGTCTTGAAGATGATGCGCCAGATGGGGCTGCGCTGCGGTATACGCCGCCAGAGGCCCTACCACAGGTACAACTCCTACAAGGGGGAGGCGGGGCAAAGTTTTGAGAACATCATCGGTCGCAACTTCACGGCGACCGGTCCTTGGCAGAAGTTGGGTACCGATGTTACCGAGTTTAAGCTTTCCTTTGGTAAGGCGTATCTTGCTCCGGTGTACGATTTTGCCAGTAAAGAGATTGTTGCCCACTCGATCTCGATGTGCCCTAATCTTGCCCAGCAGCAAGAGATGCTTCAGGTACTCATGGATGCCAAACCCGAGGGAGCTAAGCCGATTTTGCACTCAGATATGGGATGGCAGTACCAGCACGAGTTCTACATCAGCACGCTTGCTGATAACGGTTTTATCCAGAGTATGTCACGCAAAGGTAACTGCATCGACAATGGTGCCACTGAGCAGGTCTTTGGACATCTTAAGGACGAGTTTTTTCGTGGCCAGGACTGGCTAACCTTTGAGAGTTTCAAAGCTGACCTCGATGCGTACATTACGCATTGGAATACAACAAGACGCCAGGTGAAGCTTAAGGGCCTGACTCCGGTAGAGTACCGGGATCAGGCCCTGCAGGAAGCTGCATAGCGGCTAGTATTTATAGCGTCCAAGTTTCGGGGCGCAGTTCAA
>NZ_KV814364.1:0-231 GCF_001813895.1 Rothia sp. HMSC071C12 | reverse complement strand
ACTCTAGTACCGGGCTTGAGGCTTTTACCGCTTACTTGTCGCCGGTTTTACCCTTTGGCATCTTCCAGCTTTCAATCAGCTTAGCTACGCCGGTAAGGGTAGCACCAAGACCGTTAAGGACACCACCTACAGCGCCAAGAATTGCGATAATTTCCACAACATTCATGAGAATGACCTTTCTCTATAGAGTTATCAAATCCCGGGTAATCGGTTTGATTACCTGGCTTACAT
>NZ_KV814363.1:0-563 GCF_001813895.1 Rothia sp. HMSC071C12 | reverse complement strand
TCGAGAATATCGACAATGCGCTGCTGCTCTTCCAGAGAAGGAAGCGGAATCTCGATTGTTTCAAGATTCTTTCCCGATACTCGTCGAACTTTTGTACCGGTAATATGGCGAAGCTTCTGCCGCTGGAAGTCATGAGTTGTAAAGAAATATGAAACATACTTCGGGTTCATCTCATGGCGGTAGATGTATGCATCTCCGCTAATACCTGCAGGCGTTTCTCCAAGCCAAGCTAGGGCTTTACAGACATCTTCATCATTCTCACTGGTCGTGGCAATGACAAGATTTCCCTTTTCTGCTTTTCGAAGTTTGTTATAGACCTCATCGTTGGCATATGACAAAGTCTTATCTTCGTGCAATCCGTAACGGGTAAAAACCTGACCATAGTGAATGACAGGATTTCCAGATTCCTGCAAATCCTTTTTCTGCAGCCCATTTCCACGAACAAAAGTTCCTAGAGAACCTAGGGAGACACGAGGACAGTCAAGGGCTTCAAAGAGCGAATCACGGTAGTACTCGTATTGCAGAGTACGCGCTTCCAGCTCCGCTTCCAGCTCCGCTTCCAG
>NZ_KV814362.1:21545-42176 GCF_001813895.1 Rothia sp. HMSC071C12 | reverse complement strand
TGTTGTTTGCGTTCACTGTATGGTTTTTGGATAATAACCCTGGGCTTCCTTTGGGAAGTTGAGGCTTTTTATTCGGAAATTTTGAATAACGAAGTTATTCGCTAGATTTTCCGTGGTTATAGCAAGAGGGAAACGCCTGGTTCCATTCCGAACCCAGAAGCTAAGACTCTTCGCGCCGATGGTACTGCACTTTTGAGGGTGTGGGAGAGTAGGTCACCGCGGGTTTTTTATTCAAGAGGGGAAGACCTTATAGGTCTTCCCCTCTTTTTGTGTACCCAAAAACTCCTAGAACGAAAACTCCTGGAACGAAAGACACCTAACTCAGCAAAGGTGCAGAGACTCATAGACCCAGAGACGCAGAGATTCAGCAGAGAGGCAGCGGAACAGGGGATGTAGCCTCGCCAGACAGCGTGCCAACCTGATACAGAGGCAAGGAGATGGGGAGTTCACAGATCCGCCTGAATGACGAAATAGAGGGCACGGCAGAGAAACTCTTGGTACCTTAACAGCAAGAGCAGTCCATATCTCTACTTCAACGAGTAGAGAGCAAACAAAGGAGCATCATCATGGCTGATGAGAAGAGCATCTACGAACGCTGGAGCGAAGAACGCCTCGACCCGCCCTTCCCCAAAGAATGGGGACTGGACGAAGAAGACGAAGCTGAGCTGCTCTGGCCCATCTGGCCCCTGCTGTTCATGGGTGAATCTGATACTGAGCAGTACGTAGAAACGATCACCGATTATGTGATGGATGCACTCGAGCTGGAATACGATGGGGAGAACGAAGACAGCAAGCTCTGGGAAAAGCGCGTAGAAGACTACGTGGAAGAGCTCATCAAGCGTCGTCGTGCATTCGCCGCTGAGCTGGGCATTACCCCCGAAATGCAGAAGAACTCCAACCTCAACCGCGCCTTCGCAGCGCTGGAAGAAGAAGGAGTCATCGCACGACAGAACTTCACCTGCTGCGGTACCTGCGCATCCGCAGAAATCTGGGACGAGATCGACGACAGCCGTGAGTGGAAGGGATACATCTACTTCCACCAGCAGGACACTGAAAGCCTCGCTGAAAGCGGCGGCACCTACGTTGGGTTCGGCTCCTTCCTTGCCTACCCCAGGGACGAAAATGAATGGAACGCGCTGAGCGATGCGCAGAAGGAAGAGATCAGTGCCCTTCACAAGAAGCTCTCCGTGGAGCTCATGAAGGACACTATTATTCCCGTACTGGAGAAGCACGGTCTGAGTGTGAAGTGGAAGGGGAATTTCGATACTCGCCCGTTCATTGGGGGAGTGGAAGTCTATAACATTCCCTAACGGCTGGTGAACCGAACCGGGTGGGTGCCTCGGAGTAGCTTGTGGCAGGGGAGGAACCTCCCAACGCTACGAAAGTTTACGAGGAAAATAAGCTGAGAGCGTGAGAACAGACACCACGATATCTCAGTCAGAGTATTAACTAGCCGATACGGCACCCATTCGGTAGGCTAGACGGGTAGCGCGGTACGTCCACACTAGAGATTAGACGGAACCTATCCACGTGATAGGAACTGATCGACATAGCTTTCAGCTGCTATATACGGCAGAAGCTGAGCTCTAGAACACCCTATAGGGGATAAGAACAACCCCGGGCCGGAAGAGTCAGGTCGTCTGAGCTTTGCTCGGATGGACGCTCACTCCAACCGGAGTAGGCTAGAAGAAGTGGACGAACCGCCACCCATATTCCCAACCAAAGGAGCAGGCATGTCGACCGACGCTCGCGAAAAAGCCCGCCAGATTGCGGCCCAGCAGGCCAAGAAGAGCCCCAGCCAGGCAAGCCGCCGCTGGCTCCAGTTCGGCGTACTCGCCGTGGTCCTCATCATCGTAGGTATCATCGGCTTCGTCGTAGTCAACGGCAACAAGAACACCAAGGTAGCAGAAAGCGGCCCGGTGCCCTCCAGCGCCAACGAATACGGTGGCATTGTGCTGACCAAGGACGGCATCGTCCAGAACTCCTCCACCCAGGAGAACCGCGACTTCAAGCAACTCGCAACCTCGACCTCCTCCGTGACCCCCATGGTCAACGGAACCGCAGCAGCAGTCAACACCCTGCCCCCGGGCGTGCAGACCGCTGAAGAGGCATCCAAGAACGGCCAGCCCGTACGCGTGACCATCTTCCAGGACTACAACTGCGTGCACTGTGCAGAGTTCGAGAAGAAGTACGGTGAAGAAATCCAGAAGCTCGTCGAGGACGGCACCATCACCCTGGAAATCCGCAACCTGACCTTCCTGGACCGCTCCTCGCCCACCGCTTACTCCGCACGTAACGCGGCAGCAGCATATTCCGTGGCCAACCAGGTCAGCACCAGCGACTTCCTGAACTACCAGCGTGAGATCTTTACTCACCAGGGCCGCGGCGACATGAACAACCAGCAGATCGCCGACATCGCTTCTAAGCACGGTGCGTCCATCGGCTCCGATATGAACGATGGCAAGTGGCGCCCCTTCGTGGACGTGGTCAACGCTGAATCCGCAAAGAACGGTATTAAGGGTACCCCCACCGTCTTCGTTGATGGTGACCAGTACACCAGCAACGACTTCAGCACCTTCCTGAAGGAAAAGATCGAAGCTAAGAAGAAGTAACCGCTTCGATACGAAAACCCGGTAACCTCGGCGTGAGGCTACCGGGTTTTTCCATACACGGTGATAAGTACGAGGGGTGGGTGAGCAGCGTACAGAAGCGGTGCTCATAAGGGGTAAAACGAAGGAAACGAACATACCATCACCCCATAATTTAGAAGTATTCTCAACCAAACCCTAAAAGAACAACTAAGCAGACTCAACCAAGAGAATAGGGTACACTGGACAGGTTGCCTCCTTAGCTCAGTTGGCCAGAGCATCTGTCTTGTAAACAGAGGGTCACCGGTTCGAATCCGGTAGGGGGCTCAGAAAAATCCTGGTTCGCACCAGCCTCATAGCAGAGGTGCGGATCAGGATTTTATTGTACGAGTGTCCTGTAGTGTCTAAGGGACCCGCACTAGCACATCGACATCCATCCTGAGGAACCGAGAATGTCTGAAACCTCCGGAACCCCGCAGGCTCCCGCCTCGCAGGGAACCTACACCACCGCCCCGCGCAGCATCAAAGCACGCGAAGCCAGCGACTACCCCCTCGAAGAGTTCATCGAATCGCGAGGATTCCGCCCTGAAATTCAGGGCCTGCGAGCCTTCGCCGTGCTCCTCGTGGTGCTCTACCACGTCTGGGTCGGCAAAGTCTCCGGCGGTGTGGATGTCTTCCTCTTCATCTCCGCCTTCCTGCTCTCGCTCTCCTTCATGCGTAAGATCAACGAAGGCAAACCCCTCAATCTCTTCAGCTACTGGATGCACGTCTTCCAGCGACTGCTACCCGTAGCCACCGTGGTTATCGCGTGTACCACGATTGCGTCCTTCTTCGTGCTCGCGCCCAGCCGCTGGTCGCAAACCGTCACCGACGCAACGAGCTCCCTGTTCTACTTCCAGAACTGGAACCTCGCGTTCAGCTCCGTGGACTACTACGCCCAAAACGCTTCCGTGAAGTCACCCTTCCAGCACTTCTGGTCGCTCTCCATCCAGGGGCAGATCTTCATCATCTGGCCCCTGCTCTTCGCCGCAGTAGCCTACGTCGTGCACCGATTCCGCGGGAACCTTTTCACCACCGCGGTATTCATCTTCAACACGGTATTCGTAGCATCCCTGACCTTCTCCATCGTCGAAACCGACACCAACCAGGGATTCGCCTACTTCGACACCCGCACCCGCCTGTGGGAATTCGCCATCGGCACCCTGCTGGCGATGCTCACCCTCAAATGGAAGGCGCCCGAAAAGGCGCGAGTCGTCATGGGCTGGGTCGGCATCATCGGCCTGGTCACCTGCGGTGCAATCCTGCCCGTCGAACGAGCCTTCCCCGGCTACCTGGCGCTCTGGCCCGTGCTCTCCGGCGCCCTCGTCATCATGGCAGGCCGCACCAACAGCCGCTGGGGCATCGATCGACTGCTGGTCTCCGCACCCCTGCAGAACCTCGGCAACATCTCCTACGCCCTGTACCTGGTGCACTGGCCCATCCTCATCCTCTACAGCAGCGCCGTCGGTACCTCCCGCGTGAACTTCATCGAAGGTGCTGTCATCATCCTTACCTCCATCGGCCTGGCATGGTTGCTCATCCGCTTCGTCGAGAAGCCGCTGCGCTACCGCAAGGACCCCTTCGTACCCTGGCTCATGATGAAGATGCGCTTCAAGACCATCTTCTCGGTCAAGACCTGGGCAGACCAGCTCGCCTTCATCCTCGCGATCTTCCTGGTCGCAGGTGTACCCCTGGTAGCCGCACAGGCATGGGTAGGCTACCGCAACACCCAGTCCGAGCAGAACGCCGAACTGCAGGTACAGACCGCCAGCGAAAACTACCCCGGCGCCCGCGCTATCGGCGGCGCCCAGCAGGGACTCATTGACAACCCCATCCCCTCCGGTGGTGACGTCAAAACCCAGTTCGACGGACTGAGCGACCCCTGCGTTGGCAGCTTCGCGCCCTCCGACCCGGCACTCGCCAAGTACTGCAGCCTGCAGAAGTACGGACCCGAGGACGCACCGCTGACCATGGTCATCGGTAACTCCCACGCCGAACAGGCGCTGAGCATCTTCAAGCCCATCGCAGAACAGACCAAAACCAACCTGCAGACCTACCTGCTCGGTGGCTGCCAGTACCCGGTCCGCGCCGTCAACGCCAGCAACGAATGCTCGGAATTCAACACCAAGATGACCGAGGAAATTCTCAAGCGTAAGCCGCAGACCGTGGTGCTCATCGCCACCGTTGCCCAGGCACGCTCGAACGACGAACGAGTCGACCCGAGCCTCGATGAGACGGTCCGCCGCCTCACCGAAGCAGGAGTCCAGGTCATTGGCCTGCGCGATAACCCGCGCTTCGAGTACAACATCTACGAATGCGCTCAGAAGGCCGGCGCCGACAAGAGCTCCTGCGCACGACCCGCAAGCGACAAGTACGCCGCAGAAAACCCTGCAAAGGAAATCTTCGACAAGTACCGCAACCAGGGTGCCGTCATGGTGGACCTGAAGGACGTGTACTGCCCGGACGGCATGTGCAGCCCCGTGGTTGGAAACATCTACGTCTACATCGATGACAACCATGTCTCCAAGACCTACAGCCGCACCATGGCTCAGGAAGTCTTCCAGCGTGCAGCGGAAGGCGGCTGGCTCGTCAACGGAAAAGTGAACTTCTAAAGTTCGCCGATATAGCGGATCCCCCGTGCTGTTCTACAGAAGTGTGAACGGTTCGGGGGATTCGCTATATTCTGACCCGAAATTAGGATAGGCTAAGTTAGGAGGCTCCCGGGAAAAGCCTTAGAGAAGAAAGGACGCCATGAAAGAAATCACCGAACGCACCCTCAAAGTAGAGAACGTCAGCCTCGGCTACGGCGAAACCACCATCGTCAAAGACCTCTCCCTCGAATTCCCGAAGGGCAAAGTTACCGCCATCATCGGCCCCAACGGCTGCGGTAAATCCACCCTGCTACGCGGTGTCTCCCGACTACTCAAGCCGCTCAACGGCGACTTCACCCTCGACGGCAAACCCACCCACGAATACTCCATGAAGGGCTTCGCCCGCATGGTTGGGCTCATGCCCCAGCATCCCATCGCCCCCGAAGGAATTACCGTAGCAGACCTGGTCTCCCGCGGCCGCTACCCCTACCAAGGCCTCTTCAAACGCAATAGCGCCGAAGATGATGAGGCGGTCGCCTGGGCGCTAGAAGCCACCGACACTATGTCCCTCGCCGAACGACAGGTCACCGAACTCTCCGGCGGCCAACGTCAGCGCGTCTGGATTGCCATGGCGCTCGCCCAAGAAACTGACATTCTACTGCTGGACGAGCCGACCACCTACCTCGACCTGGCACATCAGGTGGAGCTACTCGACCTACTCTCGGACCTCAACGAACAGCGCGGCACCACCATGATCATGGTGCTGCACGAACTGAACCTCGCCGCTCGAGTCGCTGATTACCTCGTCGCTATGAAGGACGGCTCCATCGTCGCCCAAGGCGAAGCACACGACGTGCTCACCCGTGAGAACCTGCACACCATTTTCGGTCTGAAAGCAGAGGTCGCCGATCCGTTTAACGACGGCAGCGTCGTGGTTGTTCCGCATCCCCGGAGTGCGTCCACCGTTGCCGGTTCAGCTGTCGCATCCTAAGAAACCCCCGCTCATATCTGATGAAGTGCCCATAACAGTGGGATACTGGAAAGTAGGACGCACCGAAAGCTAAGCGAAGAAGCCGGTACACCGCGCGGGTGTGCCGGCTTCTTCCACAGAAGGGTCATTCTCTATAGAGGCCCGGAAAGAAGAACACAATGACGACCCCGCTCCTAGACTCCAACGGCAAGCTCAACGGTGAATCAGTACGCTACGTGGCAATCGGCGACTCCTTCACCGAAGGTGTGGGCGACGTTGACCGCCGCCGCCCTAACAGCCTGCGCGGCTGGGCAGACCGCGTTGCCGAAGGCATCGGTGCAGTAGACCCGCAGGCGCAGTACGCAAACCTTGCTATCCGCGGCCGCCTGCTCGGTCCCATCCTGGATGAACAGCTGCCTCGAGCCCTGGACCTCTGCCCCAACATTGTCACCTTCTACGGTGGCGGCAATGACATCATGCGACCCAACGTGGATATTGACCAGCTCATGACTCACGTAGACGAAGCCTTCGCCACCCTGCGCGGCGAAGGAATCGAAGTGCTTACCGTAACCGGCCTGGATGTACAGGGCCAGGGCCCCTTCGCCCGTACCCGCGGCCGTACCGCCACCTACAACGAGCTACTGCGTGGTATCGCTGAGGACCACGGCGTGCACATTATCGACTACTGGCGCTGGAACGACTTCCTTGATTGGCGTCTGTGGGCTGACGACCGCCTGCACATGAACGACCTCGGCCACGAACGCTTCGCATCTCGCGTACTGGCGCAGCTCGGCCTGCCCGGTGTGATCACCGAATCGGTACTGCCCCCGGAGGTGCAGCTGACCGCCCGCGAGAAGATCGAGCAGGAGGCACGCTGGGTCCGTGAGTTTGCCCTGCCGTGGATTGGCCGCCGTCTAAAGGGAACAAGCTCCGGGGACGGTGTGAGCCCCAAGTACCCGCAGTGGGTGCCCGCGGCAAGTCTTAAGAACTAGGCTGAAGAACTAGGGGCGCGGTGGCTCACGGTACGGCGTAAAACTGTACGCCGGGGGAGTGTCCTGCGCGGTATCTGTACCGTATTTGTGCCTGCATCTACGCCGTAACTGGAACGGTAAATCCGCCGTTACCCGTACCGTTGCGACCCCTTAAACCGCCCTTTAAAACCGGGGCGGAAGCGTTAAAACGAGAGTTAAAAGCTCTTTAAACGCGTATTTAAGCCCGTTTAATAGCCCTGCGCACACCGCAAGAAGCGGTGGCGCGGGGCTGTTTAAGGCTTAAATCCGGCTTAAGCTGTTAATCTCACAACATGAATTTCACCGGTGTAATTTATCCCCGGTCACATAGAGAACATCCGTTCTTAAAAAGGCGCATTAACGCCTGACTAGGGGCGTTAAAGAATTCCTTAAAAACATCTGGACTTGCAAAAACACCCATTTTTGATAGAATGGATAGGTATGTTTGCCGCTCGAAGGCAGGCGTGCATCCGCGAATCGAGCACTTCGCTTAAACGAGATGCAATTGGCTCAGAACACCGAGATTCCGCGGATTTTTAAGGCAAAATCCGGCGTGCAGGCTTGCACGAACCCCCGTATTTACCTAGAATTTAACGCTGTTCGTAGTGGTGGAAACGCCTCTCGACACTAATAAGCTTCACCGTTTTTCCCGCGGCGGGGATCGATGCGTGGCCTCTCACCCACGTGACGATCTCAAACACTCTAGCCCGGCGAATAACCCGGTGCTTCTACATTGGTGGCGGGACGCTCACGAGTAACATCGACTGCGTACCGTCATAAAAGTCAATCAATAAAGGAGTGAAACATGGCAGCAGTCTGCCAGGTGACCGGAGCTGTTCCCGGCTTTGGACACAGCATTTCGCACTCGCATCGCCGCAACAAGCGTCGATTCGACCCGAACGTTCAGAAGAAGACCTACTGGGTTCCTTCGCTGCGTCGTAAGGTAACCCTGAACGTGTCCGCTAAGGGCATCAAGGTTATCGATGCTCGTGGCATCGATGCCGTTGTTGCAGAAATCATCGCACGCGGGGAGAAGATCTAGTAAATGGCATCCAAGGCTAAGGACCTCCGTCCTATCATCAAGCTCAAGTCCACTGCTGGCACCGGTTACACCTACGTGACCCGTAAGAACCGCCGCAACAACCCCGACCGTATGGTGCTGAAGAAGTACGACCCCGTCGTTCGCAAGCACGTTGACTTCCGAGAGGAGCGCTAAGAATGGCTAAGAAGTCCAAGATCGCTCGCAACGAGCAGCGCAAGGTCATCGTCGCTCGCTACAACGAGAAGCGTATCGCGCTGAAGAAGACCCTAATCGACGAGAACGCTACCCCCGAGGAGCGCGAAGCAGCACGCGTGGCACTGCAGAAGCTGCCCCGCAACGCTTCCCCCGTTCGCGTGCGTAACCGCGACCAGATCGACGGCCGCCCCCGCGGTACCTTCCAGAAGTTCGGTATCTCCCGCGTGCGCTTCCGCGAGATGGCACACCGTGGCGAGCTGCCCGGTATCACCAAGTCCAGCTGGTAAATCTGGTATTTTAGTTCCTAAACGGTTTTCCGTCGTTACCGACGGTCACTCGCTTTAGACTCAAACCTTAAGTCTCTGGAAGGGGCACCCTAATGGCTAAGAACCGTACCGAACTCGTTGCAGAGGTTGCAGAGAAGTCTGGCAAGAGCCAGGCAACTGTAAACGCAGTCCTCGACGCAGTGTTCCAGGTTTTCGAGTCTTCCGTCTCCAAGGGCGAGAAGATCACCATCCCCGGTTGGATGGCAATCGAGCGCACCGACCGTGCAGCTCGTACCGGCCGTAACCCGCAGACCGGCGAAACCATCCAGATTCCCGCCGGTCACGGCGTGAAGCTGACCGCAGGCTCCAAGCTGAAGGCAGCAGTCGCTAAGAAGAAGTAATTCTTGAGACTTTGAATCTGCTAAAGACCCCCACCAATATGGTGGGGGTCTTTTAGTATGCCCAGATGCTCTCTTGACGATAGGGGTATGGGGTGCTGGGGGAGGGGGCGCGTCTGGAGGGCTGGGAGGGCACGTGCGGCGGGGAGCGTGCGCAAGGCAGGGAGCGTGCACAAGGTGGGTCTTCAAGACCCTAACCCTTAACTCGAGCATAAGATACAGAAAGTAGCTCGGTTTCACAGGGGAAGCTATGATGGGCTACAGAAAAAATAAAGAAAATTTATACATTTAAGCAGAAAGCTATGCATGAGCTGAGCGAAAAATCGCGATTATCAAACCCCGCTGGGAAAAATACTTATACATCCCCGTTTGGACACAGCTTAAACACAGCAAACTAAAGCTCAATCTTAGACTCACACCCTAAGCTGGAATCACCGGCGAAGGAAAAGCCACACACCATACACGGCGGCCCCACCCAACCGGAAAATCAACCATACAAACCCCGGACGATTGACCCTCCGGGATGCACAAGGAGAACCACCTCATGGCACGCCCCGCACTGCACACTTCCGCACAGGCCACCAACCGTCGCTTCCGCACCGGCGCGGCAGCACTGTCCCTGGCAGCAATCGCAGCACTCGGCCTGAGCGCCTGCGGTACACAGAACACCTCCAACCCGGCACCCACCGCCACCGCGACCGCTAAGGCATCCTCCACCGCCGACGCAGCAGTCAACGCGGGCAACGGCAAGGTCACCGTCAAGGCAAGCGACGCAGCCTCCCCGAGCGCCACCGCAAGCAGCTCCCAGGGCACCGTCACCGTCACCGAAAACGGTGTGACCGTCAGCGGTGCTGATGGTACCGGGGTCACCGCAGACGCCAACGGTAATGTGACCGTCAACGGCGCGAACGGAACCGGCGTGACCGCCGATGTTAGCGGCAACGCAACCGTCAATGGCAGCTCGGCATCGAACAACTCGGGCTCCTCCGCAAAGGTCGACGAAAAGGCCGGTGAAACCACCGCCAAGAACGGCTCCAACGGCGCAGGTAACAGCTCCGGTAACGGCACCGTGACCGTCGACAGCGGAACCGTCAGCGCAGCCAACGGCTACACCCTCATCGAAATCAAGACCGACGGCGGCTGGTCCTACCACGCCCCCAACGGCGACATCATCGAGGTACGAGCTGACGGCTCCTGGGAGCGCGTTGGCGATGGAGGCGTCGTTGAGGTTGATGCTGACGGCTCCTGGGAACAGACCGGCGAGAACGGCGTAATCGAGGTAGAAGCTAACGGCACCTGGGAACAGACCGGCGGCAAAGGCGCGGTTAAGGTACCCAGCGTCCCCCTCAAGCCCGCCGGTGCTGTCGCTAACCCCGTCAAGCCCGTCACTCCCCGCCGCTAAGAAGCTGGCTGACAAGCTGGGTGAAAACGTAGGCTATCCCACTCGCTAGAATGCGGATAAACGCCCACACGCCCGGATAATCACACCCAAACTCGATAGAATTAACGCGGTTGGTTACACCGATAATCGTTATGGAATCCCACAAGGATTCTGCGCACGACGCGAATACGTCGTCAACTAGCCGCACCATACTAACAACCACAAGGAGAAACAATGGCAATCGCCCCCGCAATGAAGAAGACCACCGCGGTTCTGTCCATCGCTTTCGCAGGCGCACTGGGCCTGAGCGCATGTGGCTCCCAGTCCTCTTCCACCACCGCCACTGCATCCGCATCCGCTTCCGCTTCGGCAACTGCATCTGCAAGCGCATCGGCTAAGGCATCCTCGGCGGCAACCACCTCTGCAGCTTCCGCTTCTGCTACAGCAGATGTGAAGGTTGACAAGGACGGCAACGTCACCGTCAAGGCTAACGACGGCGAAGGCAACTCCGCAGACGTGAAGGTCGGCGCAGACGGCAAGGCATCCGTAGACGCTAAGGACTCCGAGGGTAACTCCTCCAAGGTAGAGTCCGACGAAAAGGGCACCAAGGCTGAGTCCAAGGACTCCGAGGGCAACGCAGCATCCTCCTCCACCGTTGAGGGCGACGTTATCGTTTCCGAGGACGGCGGCTGGTCCATTCAGGGCGACGAAGGTCAGGTAGCTGTACAGGCTGACGGCTCCTGGAGCCGCCAGGACGCAAACGGCCAGGTTGCAGTCAAGGCTGACGGCTCCTGGAGCATCCAGGCTAACAGCGGCCTGCAGGCAACCGTGGACGCATCCGGTGAAGTAACCTCCATCGTTGGCGGCGAGAAGGCAGATCTGAAGGCTCCGAAGGTTCCCGCAAAGCCCGCACAGGGTAAGGCTACCCCCGTCAAGCCCGCACAGCCCAAGTAAGCTGTAAAGAGCTGATAACGGCTAGTGACGCTCGTAGAGCGTGACAGTCCGTGACTTATGAAGACGCCCCGTGCGCATCCGAACGTGATGCGTGCGGGGCGTTTTTGCGTCTTCAAGCCGCGCTGAGAAGACCAGTAGAGCTGAGATGACCCGTAAGCGGGGGAGGGGGCACCGCACCATCTCAGGGAGCTTTCAGGTCGCGGTGCTAGCATGGTGGCGTACACCGGGCATACCGGAGTACAGGTCAACCACACTACGCACTGCGCCGTTGCAGAGCGGCGCATACAGAAAGAGAAAATACAGTGAAGAAGTCTATTGCTGTTCTGTCCCTGACCATTGCCGGTGCCCTCGGCCTCGCAGCCTGCGGCGGCAACTCCGGCGCCAACTCCAACTCCTCCGCATCGGCAAGCGCGTCCGCTTCTGCAACCGCTTCCGCAACTGCCTCGGCACCCGCAAGCACCTCCGCAGCAGCAACCACCAAGAGCACCGCCTCCGCAGCAGCTGAAACCACCAAGGCAGAAACTAAGACCACCCAGGGCACCATCAGCACTCCCACCGACCTGCCCAGCGAAGCAACCGAAGCACTCAAGAAGGGTCAGGAATCCGCCAATCAGGTAGCCTCCGCAGGCTACACCGCCAGCAAGAAAGCCCTGGAACAGCTCAAGGAGCAGTCCGGCGTGAAGAAGGTGCAGACCAGCGATGGCACCGTCTACTACACCGATGAACTCGCTGCATTCGAATCCAAGGACGGCG
Organism: Rothia sp. HMSC071C12; assembly: GCF_001813895.1. Lineage (NCBI taxonomy): Bacteria > Bacillati > Actinomycetota > Actinomycetes > Micrococcales > Micrococcaceae > Rothia > Rothia sp. HMSC071C12. The sequence goes on along the minus strand of NZ_KV814362.1, from coordinate 29,989 downwards.
CTATCATCAGCATCCAGAATAACGGTGTGTGGACCAGCATGGACTCCAACGGTACAACCATCGTCGTGAAAGAGGACGGCTCCTGGATCAAGACCAACCCCAAGGACAACCTCTACACCGTTGTCAATGCAGATGGCACCGCATCCGTGCTGAACACCAAGACCTTTGAGCAGGCGACTGACGTCTCCACCATCGAAACCCCGAAGGCACCCGGCCGTATCGACGGCTTCAGCGGCACCGCTAAGACCCCGGTCAAGCCCACCAAGATTGGTGACCTCTCCGAGGTTGCAGGCGCCAAGTAAAAACTAGCTCCTGCCCACTGGGCAGAACAGCCCACCACACTAGGGATACCAACGCCCCGCGCGCATCTATACGTGATGCGTGCGGGGCGTCTTTAATTATTTCTCACTCGGGGATGGAGAGGTTTAAATCTTCGGAATGGGTTGCAGGCGGCGCAATTGCGTCACATGCTTGGGTTCGAGTTCCTCAACGCAACTGACCTGTAGCAGGCGCATTGTGCGGCGCACCTCTTCCGAGAGGATCTCAATCGTGCGATCCACACCGCGGCGGCCACCCGCCATGAGTCCGTATAGGTAGGCGCGGCCAATCAGCGTGAACTTGGCGCCCAAGGCCAGCGAGGCCACCACATCCGCGCCGTTCATAATGCCGGTATCCACCATAACTTCGGTGTCCTTGCCGACCTCGCGAACCACTTCCGGGAGCAGGTGGAAGGGAACCGGAGCGCGGTCCAACTGGCGGCCGCCGTGGTTCGACAGTAGGATGCCGTCCACGCCTAAATCAGCCAGCTTCTTGGAATCCTCCACGTTTTGCACGCCCTTAATGACAATCTTGCCGGGCCACAACTCACGGATTTCCTTAAGATCCTCGTAATTGATGGACGGATCCATGGCAGCGTCCAGCAATTCGCCCACCGTGCCGCCTGTCGAGGAGAGTGAAGCGAACTCCAATTTGGGCGTGGTGAGGAAGTCATACCACCACCACGGGCGCGGAATCGCGTTCGCCACTGTCTTCAGCGAAAGCTGGGGCGGAATGGAAAAGCCGTTGCGCTTATCGCGCAGGCGCGCCCCCGCAATGGGCGTATCTACAGTGAAGAAGAGCGTATCGTAGCCAGCCTTTGCGGCGCGCTCGACCAAGCCGTAGGAAATCTCACGCTGACGCATCACGTACAGCTGGAACCACAGGCGGCCATTTGGGTTGACTCGGCGCACATCCTCAATGCTGGTTGTACCCAGGGTTGAGAGGGTGAAGGGGATGCCCGCTGCCCCCGCCGCGCCGGATCCGGCAATCTCGCCTTCGGTCTGCATGAGGCGTGTAAAGCCCGTGGGGGCGATACCGAAGGGTAGAGCGGAGGTGCCACCCAGTACCTTCGTGGTGGTGTCTACGGTGGAAACATCCGTCAGGATACCCGGGTGGAACTCGACATCCTCGAAGGCCTGGCGGGCGCGGGTCATTGACAGTTCACCTTCCGCGGCGCCGTCCGTGTAGTCGAAAGCGGCGGCTGGTGTGCGGCGCTTTGCGATGCGGCGCAAATCGTAGATGGTCAGTGCGCTCTGTAGGCGGTTGCCTGCAAAGTCGAGGCTGGGCTTCTTGAATTGCATAAATTCAAGTAGTTCGCTGGGCTTGGGGAGCTGACGTTGCACCATGGGAGGCCTTTCTCTTGGGGGGGGCGCCGCCTGCAGGGCGGGCCTTGGGTGGGGGCGGGGTCGTCGGCGAGTCCCGCAGAAGGGTGTGCGAAAAATCGCACCCTCCCAGTCTAAAAATTAAGGGTTAGATTAATCAATAGTTAGGTAAGGCTTAACTTATTAAGTTAAATATTTCGGGGGTGCCCCGGCGTATCGGTACCGGAGGGCATGGCGAATGAATGAGATGCAATGATTTCCAAACCCGTGCATACCACTTTCGCACTCCTCAACTCACGCAAATATGACGTAATATGACGAGCCGTTACCTCCCGCGTTCACAATGCTCAACTCCCAGCGAACCACCCCCACCACGCTGGCATAATGGGGACAGCAAACCGACGCGCCCACACACGGCGCACCCAACAGGAGAGAGAACCCATGAGTGAGAACACCACCCGCAGCGTACGCGTGCGCGCCAGCGAACTCGAAGGCCGCGCCTGGCTCAACACCGGCGACAAGAACCTCACCCTGCAGGACCTTCGCGGCAAAATCGTTATTCTCGACTTCTGGACCCTCTGCTGCATCAACTGCCTGCACGTCCTCGACGAACTACGCCCTCTCGAAGAAGAATTCTCCGACGTGCTCGTCACCGTCGGCGTACACAGCCCCAAATTCGAACACGAAGCAGACCCCGTAGCGCTCGCCGCAGCCGTCGACCGCTACCACATCACCCACCCCGTACTTGACGACCCCGAACTGACCACCTGGCAGGCCTACACCGCCCGCGCATGGCCCACCCTCGTCGTCGTCGACCCCGAAGGCTACATCGTCGCCCACCTCTCCGGCGAAGGCCACGTGCAGGGCCTCACCTCCCTCGTACGCGAACTCGTCGCCGAGCACGAGGCGAAGGGCACCCTACACCGCGGTGACGGCCCCTACGTGCCCCGCCCCAAGGCAGCCGGCACCTACGCCTTCCCCGGCAAGGCCATCGAACTGCCCGCCGAATTCGGCCCCGCAAACCTCTTCGGCAACCGCGAACGCACCTACCTCGTCGCAGACAGCGCACGCCACCGCATCCTGCAGGTAGCAGCCGACCTCAACACCGTCATCAACACCTACGGCGGCGGCAACGACCCCATCAACCACCCCGTCAAGGGCCACGTCGACGGCACCGGCACCGAAGCACGCTTCAACGAGCCCGCCGGCCTCGCCCTCGTACCCGAAAACCTGCGCGAACAGCTCGGCTACGATGTGCTCGTCGCCGACACCGTCAACCACCGCCTGCGCTCCCTCAACCTGCGCACCGGCGAAGTACGCACCCTCGCGGGCAACGGCGTGCAGCGCGTCATCGACGGCGACAACGCCATCACCGGCGACCCCAACCACATCCCCGCCGGCGTACCCGCCACCGAGATTGCGCTCTCCTCGCCCTGGGATGCGGTCTACTCCCGTGAAGCCGGTCAGTTCATCATCGCCATGGCAGGCACCCACCAGCTCTTCGGCTACGAACCCGTCACCGGCACCGTCAGCATCTTCGCAGGCTCCGGCGTCGAAGGCCTCGCCGACGGCCCCGCCGCCGACGCCTGGTTCGCCCAGCCCTCCGGCATCATCGAAGCACGCGACGGCAGCCTCTGGGTCGCCTGCTCCGAAACCAGCGGCCTGCGCCACATCACCTTCACCGAAGACGGCGTACAGGTCACCTCCGCCGTCGGTAAGGGCCTGTTTGACTTCGGCTTCGTCGACGGCGACTCCGACACCGCCCGCATGCAGCACCCCCTCGGCCTGACCGAGCTGCCCGACGGATCCATCGCAGTCGCCGACACCTACAACGGCGCCATCCGCCGCTGGGACCCGGTTACCGGCACCCTCGGCACCCTCGAACGCGGCCTCGACGAACCCTCCGACCTGCTCGTCGAAGAAGTACCCGGCGAAGAACCGCGACTCATCATCGTCGAAACCAACGCACACCAGCTCGTGCGCGCCTCCATCCCCGCGAAGGCACAGCACGTCGACGAAGGCGCCATCACCACCGCACGCCCCTCCACCAAGCTCACCGGCGGCACCCTCGAATTCACCTCGCGATTCACCGTGCCCACCGGTCAGAAGCTCGACACCCGCTGGGGCGACCCCACCCAGCTGAAGATCTCATCCACCCCCGAGAACTTCATCCTGGAAGGCGCCGGCACCTCCACCGGACTGACCCGCACCCTCGTACTCAACCCCGAAATCACCGAGGCAGTCCTGCACATCACCGCACGCGCCGCCGCCTGCGACGGCACCCCCGGCGGTGACATCCCCGAGCACGCAGCATGCCACCTCTACCAGCAGGACTGGGGTATTCCCGTCGTCGTGACCGGTGACGAGGCAGACGAAAGCGAACTCGTCCTGGACCTGCGCGGTATCAACTAGGAACCTATAAAAGAATCAAGGGTCAGTATTATCCTCTCCTCTGTTAGGAGCGAGAATAATACTGACCCTTTTCTGCGTAGTAACTACGTCTAGAAGGAGACTCGGACCGCCTTCGCGTCCGCCTCCACCGACGCCTTCAACGTAAACGGAATCTCCTTCTGCACCTGCGAACGCGCACCCGTATACAAATCCAACTGAGTAAACGACACCTTCGCCGTACCCGACATCGGCTTCACCGACCACACACCCGCCGAACTCACACTCACCTGCGGATCCGCGACCTTCTCAACAGACCACTTCACCTCAGAATCCACGCGGCCCGAAAACGCATACTCAAAAGGGCACCCACCAGGATAAAGAGTGCTCTGCTGCGTACACTTCTTCAAATAATCCTGCACCTGCTCCTTCACCGACGACAACGCATTATCACTCGGCTTCAACTCCATACGCACCGCATGATTCGCATCCTGCGCAGTCACCACCTCATTCACCTTCTGCGCCGTATACACCGTCGAATCATACGACACCGCATACACGCCCGGATAAAACACAGGGAACGACGCCACACCCTTATCCACCGCAACCTTACGGTTATTAATCGTCGCAGCCTCCACACCCTGAATATTCACCTGCACCGACGGCAAAGACGCCTCATCAATAGCCCACTTATCAAAAAAGCCCCAATGCGTACCCGAACGGTGCAAACGAAAATCCGTATGTTGCGGCGAACCCTCCAACGTATAGGACGCACGCACCGTCGCATGCTCACCATCCTCGCTGGTCTCCACCACCTCATACGACACCTCACCCAACGAAGACACCGAACGCCTCAAAGCATCCCCATCAAGCAAAGATGCGTCACCCTCAGGAATCTGCGCACCCAACAAGCCACGCGCATACGAACCATTACCCGTACGCAACGCATGAAAATACTCCCGCACCTGACCCGTCGGACCATACACCAGCTTATTCGTCATAACCAGCGCCGCAGCAGCCACAGAAACCGCCACCACAACACCGACCATCCACATTGCCAGAACCCGCTCCACGGGAGAAAAATTACGCATAGAACCAGAGTAACGCAGGTAGTCCGCTAGGTTTCACGCACCGCACACACTAAAGTTGTGTATATGGCAGAACGCGCTCACGAAGTCCCCGCCAAATACGGCGAAGTCAACGAACTATTCCACCCCCGCATGCGCTCCTACGGCAGGCGCATCGAAGCGGCACTCCCCGGCACCATCGTGCTCCTCGCCGCGCTCGCCTTCATCTTCTACAAGCGACCCGCCCTGCCGTACACCATCCTCGTGCTGCTCATCGGCACCATCGCAGGCGTCAACCTCTACTCAGTCCTCAAACCCACAATCATCGTCATCACCAAAACCCACGTGCTCCGCGCACGCACCTTCGGCTGGTTCGCCGTACCCCTCGAAAACATCGACCACACCATCTACGCCGAAAAGCTCTACCCCAAAAAAGCCTACGGCCAGAAACTCAAAACCGTCGCCGGCCGCCTACGCTACCGCAGCTTCCCCGCCATGTGGGCCGTCGACAAAGACGGCAAACAGCTCATGCGCATCGACGGCCGCGTCTGGGACGGCAAAACCATGCGAGAAGTCTCCTCCAAGCTCTCCGCCCAAACCACCATCTACAAGCAGATCAATGTGGTCAACATGGACAAAGAACACAAGGGACTCATCACCTTCAACGAGCTACACCCCGGCTGGCGCTCCAGCCTCATGACCGCGCTTGCCGTCATCATCGTGGCAATCCTCTTCGCCGCATCCTTCATGCCCGAAGAACTCGCACGCACCATCTACCTCATCCACTAGAACACCCGTTCTTCAACGGTGCTTCTTTTCGGATGCGCATCTTCAGGACGCGCAAAGGCCCGGCACCCACCCCACACGGGGTAGGCGCCGGGCCATTTGCATGCCTAGCTCAAGACGTATTGCGCGCTAGTTTTAGGAGCGAGCCTAGCTCGCCGGGCGCGACAGCACCGCCACCAAAAACTCCGAAGAACCCTCCACAAACGGGTGCATCTGCCATGAAGAGTAGGTGTTATCCACGTTCAGGCCAACCTCGCGGGCATCCGCCAAAAACTGCTCAAACGCATAATCACGGCCCGGACCCGAACCATAACCCACGACAGCGCGGCCACCCGGCGCCAACACGCGACGGAAATTCTCCACCACCGGCTTACGAGTCGAACGAGCCAAGAAACCCATCACATTACCCGCACACACCAGCAGCTCAAAACCATTCTCCGCCGTAGCCTCACCCTCAATGCCCAGCACCTCCGGCAAATCCACCAAATCGGCAGTAATCCACGTAGCATCCGGGCAGACGCGGCGCGCCTCCTCAATCAGCTCAGGATCAATATCCACACCCGTCACACGGTGACCCAACGCGTGTAGCTGCTTACCCACACGACCGGGACCCGAACCCGCATCAAGAATCTTCGCACCGCGAGAAGCCATAGCGTTCAACAGACGAGACTCACCCGCCATATCATTACCCTCAGCCTCCATCGCCTTAAAACGGTCAATGTACCACTGAGAATGATTCGGGTTGCTCTCCTTGCGGACCAGCCACAAGGACTTCTCACGCTCGCCCGGAGCGTTGAAACTCATCATTGCCATAAAAACTCCTTAGACAGGGTTGAGGATGCGCCAACCGCCACCAGGCAAGGTGACCGCGGCATATAAGCGGTGTGTGCGCTACGTTCTAGCATAGCCCCACCCGGCACCTGCGGGTAAGGGCAGTAAGAGCCGGATGGGGCTATCGGAAGCGCTACAGAGGCGCTACGGGGGCTGGACGATAGGAGCGTGTTTAGAGGTGGTCGCCCTCAACATTCGACGGACCCGCTGCAAACGCCTTACGCATCTGCTCCTGGCGCTCCTCCTCAGCCAGACGAGCAGCCTCAGCGAACTGCTCCTCAATATCGGCAAGCAGTGCCTCAACCTGCTCCTTACCAGCCACCGGGCCGCCAGCAATCAGACCATCAGCACCCAAAACCACAGCCAATGGCACACCATTACCAAAATTCGCGCGCGAACCCGCCTCACGGTCAATCAACGGAGTCAAACCCTCCGGCAACGTACCCGCATTACGCGAGGTCTGCAACGACTCCAGGCTCGAATACACCGGATGCAACGCCACCTGCGGCAGACGCTCCTGCCACGAAGCCATCGTCTTCAAAAACTTCACACAACCAGCGCAGGTCGCCGACACAAACACCAGCACACGCGCCTGATTCTTAGCCAACGCACGCATATTCGTGTGACGGCCATTCTCCAGGTACAGCGCCGCATGCGGAATCGGCATGCGAACATACTGCTCCTCACCGTTCTCGTCATACACCGGCTCCGGCAAAATCACCTCAGCCTGCGGCTCCGGCTGCGCAAGAGCATCACCGCGGCGAACAGCCTCCAACGTCACAGCAATCAGCGCCGCACCAAAAACCCAAGTCCAGCCGCTATTACCCAGACCCAGCAGAGTCGACACAACGCCCGTGCCGCCCCTCAACGCGCTCGCATGCGCACCAGCCGCCGCCAACAGCAGCGCAATATTACGGACCAGCGTGTAACGGCTCACCGGCGCATTCGACTCAGAACCGAAACAATTACAACCCGCAGTACTACCCGTCGCCAGCGCGCGCGCAATCACCACCGTATAGAACAGCATCAGAATCAGCGCCAAACCTGAAGCAATCACCGCAGGCAAACGCACCGGCGACAGCAGCAGAACGGCGGCTAGGGCGATCTCGAACCACGGCAAAATCAGCGACACCGCACGGGTCGGCGCGATCTTCTCCAAACCAAGATTCTGAATACCGGTCACGGTACTCTGCGGGTCCTTCGCCTTAGCAATACCGCTAATCAACAAAGTCAACGCAACAAGTGCCGTACACAAAACAAGCGGCACAGTAGAGACGGTGAGCATAAAACTCCTAGAGTGAGTGTGCGAAAACAGGAGGCGGCAGCAGCAGTTTTTAGGCAGAACAAACCGCGCGACGTGCCGCCGTGTTATACACGATTTTACGCCCTGCACATGGGGAATCGTTTCTACGAGCTATGCTCTACAAGTTAAGCGGAAAGCGGTATCTGCCCTCGCTCCTGCAGGGGACCCGCCCTCGCTGCGCTTCGGGCACCCTGATGTCACTACGGACGATACCGCTTTCCTTACACCGGGTCATGGCACCTGGGCGCGCTACGCCCTTCCTTCGCTCCTGCAGGGCACCCTGATGTCGCTTCCGGAAGGGATAGCTACGCCTCGGGGTTGCCGCGGGTCATGGCACTTGGCACGCTATACCCTTCCTCCGCTCCTACAGGGGACCCGTCCTCGCAGAGCTCGGACACCCTGATGTCGCTTCCGGAAGGGATAGCTACG
>NZ_KV814362.1:3415-21445 GCF_001813895.1 Rothia sp. HMSC071C12 | reverse complement strand
CCCTGATGTCGCTTCCGGAAGGGATAGCTACGCCGGTGGTTCCCTAAATCGCTGTGAGGTGCACCCCGTACTCGCCCGCCAGCTCCGCGTACGCCTGCACAAAGCGCTGCGCTCGCGCACCCGAGGCACAGAAAACGCCCACACGCTGATCACGCACCGACTCAAACAGGCTCAACAACTCCGCGGGCACGTCGGTTGCCGGCAACAGCGACCCCTCAGCGTCGCTCAGATGCGACAACGGCACATGCAACGAGCCCTCATGCTTCATCGACTCCTCACGCTCGGACACCTCACGCACATCCAGCAGAACCTGCGGAACCTCATGTGCCGACAAATCCACCGGCACCACACGCGCCGGATCCGGCACCGCCCCAAACGACGTACACGTACCCGACAAGGCATCATACGTCAGCAGAGTACCCGCCGCCGTCGGCAGACCACTCACAAACTTGAGCACTTCCGTCGCCATCAGCGAACCCACCACAGCTGTTGTCGCACCCAACACCCCGGCAAGCGCACACGACTCCACCGTCTGCGGAATCGTCGGAAAAATATCACGCAAATGCGCGCCATCCGGCTCAAAAAGACTCACCGACCCGCCAAAACGCAAAACCGTGCCCCACACCAGCGGCAGACCCGCAAGCTGCGCGGCATCCGCAATCAGATACTTCGACGCAAATGTATCCGTACAATCCACCACACAATCCGGTGCCGAGGCGGCGAAAAGATCCAAAATCCAGGACGCATCCACATGCCGAATCGTTGTCTCAACCGTCAACGACGGGCACAGCTCCAGGGCACGGCGCGCCGCAACCTCCGCCTTCGGCTCACCCACATCAGGCACACCAAAAAGCGGCTGACGCTGAATATTCGACAGCTCCACCGAATCAGAATCCACAATATGCAGATACCCCACACCAGCCGCCGCCAACGCCTGCACCACCGGACAACCCAAACCACCAGCACCAATTACCAACACGCGTGCCGCCGCCACCGCATCCTGATCAAAGCCCGGCAGGCGACGCTGGCGGTCCGTGCGCTCGCGATCCAGACGCGCATGCTCCGGATTCACCGAGGTAGGGGTGAGGTTTACATCCACGAGACAAAACCCTCCGACGGCGACGACGCCTTCGCGTGCTCACGCACCGGAATACGGCCTGCCTCACGCGCCAACGCGCCCGCCTGCACCGCAAACTTCATCGCCTGAGCCATCGCCACCGGATCCTCAGCACGGTTCACCGCCGACGCCAACAACACCGCATCACAACCCAGCTCCATCGCCAGCGCCGCGTCGGAGGCGGTACCCACGCCAGCATCCAGAACCACCGGAACCTGCGCGCGAGAAGCAATCAGCTCAATATTGTGCGGGTTCAAAATGCCCAGACCGGTACCAATCGGCGCGCCCAACGGCATAACCGCCGCAACGCCCGCATCCTCCAGGCGAGCGGCAGCCACCGGATCGTCAGAAGTGTACGCGAGTACCGTGAAATCCTCGGCGACCAGCTGCTCGCAAGCGTTCAACAGCTCCACGGTGTCCGGCAACAGGGTGTCTTCGTCGTGGATGATCTCGACCTTCACCCAGGAAGTGCCCAGCGCCTCGCGGGCGAGCATCGCGGTCATCACCGCATCAGCTGCGGTGCGGCACCCTGCGGTATTGGGCAGCGGCGCAATATTGAGCTTCTGCAGAAGCGGAAAAATGGGGGTGCCTGCGGCGTGACGGCGCATGGCAACGGTCGTCATTTCGGTGCCGGAGGCGATGAGTGCCTGCTCGAGCAGGTCCATGCTGGTTGCGCCTCCGGAGCCCATGATGAGGCGGGAGTTGAAGGTGCGGTCGCCGATGGTGAGCGGTGCGAGGCTCATGAGTTCTCCTCTGTGGGAACGTCTAGATAACGGGGTTTAGGTATGTGGGCGCGGCGGCGCGCCCGGTGTAGAAAGAAAACCGAGAATGTCTGTTCTTTTTGTCGGTGGGTATCTCTCCGGTTTAGGGTGGAGGATTAGCCGCCCTGAACGGCGGTGAGGGCATCCACCCTATCGCCCTCGTTCAGCGGCACATCCAGCCACGTGGAACGCGGCACGATACTGCGGTTGAGCGCCACAGCCACACCATTTTCGGTACCAAACTGGTCCATGACAAGGTCAAATACGGTGCGGGCATTCGTGGTTAGCGGCTCGCCGTTGTAGGTGATAATCATGCGAAATCCTTTCGTGAAGGTGCCGGGTGCACCCGGCGGGGACTGTGTTTAGTGGGTGAATCGTGCCGGGTCGCACGCCTGCATAATGAGCGGAATCTCAGCCCCGCAGGCGACCTCCGCGCCGACCTTGCCTGCGAGCGCGGCAAGCAGAATACCGTGACGGAAGTAGCCCGTGGACACAAGCTGGCGGGTGCCGTCAGTACGGGTGCGGTGCCCAAAGATGGGCAGGTCGTCCGGGGTGCCGGGGCGGGCGCCGACGTTCGCCTCCAGAAGCTCGCACTCTTCAACCGCGGGCACGAGCCGGATCGCGTCACGTAGCAGCTGGTGTACGCCGTCAATGGCGGGCAGCGTGCGGTGGTCTTCGCGGCTGGTTGCGCCGATGCATAGCTCCCCGTCAGGGCGGGGGATGAGGTAGACGGGGCGGGAGTTCACGTAGCCGCGCACCACATGTTTGAGGATGGGCCGCGGGGCGCGCAGACGCAGAATATCCCCGTAGACGGGGCGTAGCGGGTAGTCCCCGTGCAGTGTTGCCCCTAGCCCAGCGCAGATAATGTCGCCCGCGTCCGGGTCGGTGACCCGTTCGGCGCTGAAGGTGACGCCGCGGCGGGTGAGGGCGTCTTTGAGGGCGCGCCTCATGAGCCGCGGGTGTAGCTGATGGTCACTGGGGATGCTCACGGCGCCGGCGATACGCGGCGCCAGGAGCGGTTCGAGGGCGCGTGCCTGCGTGGGGGTGACGGGGTCTGCGGGGCGGTTCATGTCCCGGTAGTAGGCGCGGGTGCGTTGCAGGTGCTCGGCGTCGGCGCGGTCGGCTGCGATGATGAGCGTGCCGGTGGTGTCGTAGCCGGTAGGCAGGTCGGTGGCGCGGCTGAGCCTCTCCATGAGGGAGGGGTAGGCGTCGGCGCTAGCGGTCATGAGCGGGAAGAGCGCGTCCTGCTGGAATTGCACTTCTGCGATGGGCGCGAGCATGCCGCCGGCGTAGTGGCTGGCGGCGGGGTAGAGCGCCGTGCCGTCGTCGGCGGTGCCGTAGTCGCTGGTTTCGGCGTCGATGAGGTGCACGCTTTCGCCGTGTTCGGTGAGTTCAAACGCGGTGGTGAGGCCGATGATTCCGCCGCCAATGATGGTGATGGTCATGGTTATGCCTGCAGTGCGGGGTTGTCGACGAAGGCGCGGACCATGGCGATTCCGGCGACTCCGGTGGTGCGGATGGCGGGGCAGTCTTCGGGGGTGATGTCGCCGATAGCTACGGTGGGTACGGCGGACAGTTCGGCAAGTTCGCGGAGCCCATCAATGCCGAGGGGCGGGCGGTTGGACTGCTTGGTGGGGCTGGGGCGGAACGGCCCGGTACCAACGTAATCGATCAGATGCGCGATCTTGTTGGACTCTTCGACGAGCTGCCGGGTGCCGGTGGTCAGACCGATGATCGCGTCGGCGCCGAGGAGGGCGCGGGCGTCGGCTACGGGCAGGTCGTCTTGACCGATGTGCACGCCATCAACGCGCACGCCGCGGGCACGCAACGCGAGGGCGACATCAACACGGTCGTCGATGAGGAGGGTCTGGTGCGGCTGGATGATGCCGGCGATAGCTTCGGTGAGCTGGTAGAGCTCGCGCGCGCTGATGGGTTTGGACCTGACTTGGATGCAGGTGGCGTGTTTGGCTGCCCGGACGGTTTCGAGGGGGTTGTCGCCTGTGACGAGGTAGAGGTTCAGGTCGAGGGGGCGTGCGGGGGTGGTGTAGGGGTGCGTTTCGCGGGTCATGCGGGTCTACGATTCCTCGTCGAGTAGATGTTTTTTAGAAATTCTCTCATTGAATTTCTGTGGTTAGGTTAGCACAACTGTGTGGTGAGTTGAACATCCTTCAAGCGTTTTGAGGTGTGTGTGCTTGGCTCGCTATACACTTCCTTCGCTCCTACAGGGGCACCCGCCCTCGCAGAGCTCGAGCACCCTGATGTCGCTTCAGGAAGGTATAGCTGTGCTGCGCGCTCGTATGGGGCTACAACAAGCCCTGTCTCGATGAGCCCTCGGGAAGGCGCCCTGACCTCCCATACGGAGTCACCGCAATGCCCTGAACCCAACATTCATTCCCGGCGAGCTGCCTGCGGTACCTAACCCCAGTATTCCCCCTCCCCGCCTCCGCGCACACTCTTCCCAAGCCGAGCGCCCGTGGTTCGTTCCACACCGCGCATCCGCACCCACTACTCCACCTGCCCGGAGAAGGGGAGAGAGTTAGTAGGGGAGAGGCCGGTATGTTCCGTCGCGACATCAGGGTGTCCGACGCGAAGCGAGGACGGGTTCCCTGCAGGAGCAAAGAACATACCGCCTCGACCCGTCCAACCGCGCCCAACCACCGCATCCAACCTAAAAAATAAAAGCCCCAAACCATAAGGTCCGGGGCTTGTGGAGCGGCTGACGGGAATCGAACCCGCGTATCAGGCTTGGGAAGCGTGCGCTCTACCATTGAGCTACAGCCGCATCTTTTTCAGTGTATCGCGCCTGCTTGTCGGGAGTGAAATGTGTTGCGGTTGTTTGTGCGCGGGGTGGCGGGGTTGAAATGTGATGTAGGCCTGTGTGCTGGGGCTGGTGGATGCCTGCACGTGGGTGGTGTTTGCCAGGTATCCTTTAAGCGTGCTTATTTCAGATCGCGATATTCGTCAAGAGATTGCTGATGGGCGCATCGTTCTTGATCCGTTCGATGAGTCGATGATTCAGCCTGCAAGTGTGGACGTGAGGATTGATCGTTTCTTCCGTCTGTTCGATAACCATAAGTACCCGCATATTGATCCTGCTCAGCCGCAGGAGGATTTGACGCGCCTGGTGGAGGTGGCTCCTGATGAGCCGTTTATTCTGCATCCGGGTGAGTTTGTGTTGGGTTCTACGTATGAGAAGGTGACCCTGCCTGATGATGTGGCTGCCCGTTTGGAGGGTAAGTCGTCGTTGGGTCGTCTGGGTCTTCTGACTCACTCTACGGCTGGTTTTATTGATCCTGGTTTTTCGGGGCATGTGACGCTTGAGTTGTCGAATATGGCGACTTTGCCGATTATGTTGTGGCCGGGTTCTAAGGTTGGTCAGTTGTGTTTCTTCCGTTTGAGTAGCCCGACTGAGCATCCGTATGGTTCTGGTGCGTATGGTAACCGTTACCAGGGTCAGCGTGGCCCGACTGCTTCGCGTAGTTATTTGAATTTTCATCAGACGATGATTCCTGCGGATGGTTCTGTGGAGTCTTAGTCTTTCCCGCTTTGGGGTGCGGGCGTGCAGGCTGTGTGTTTGTGCGCCCGCGTTGGGCGGTTTTTTCGCCTGTTGTGCTCGTGCGTTCACTCGCGTGCGGGTTTTTATCTCTCACTCTCTAAGGATTTTTTGATGAATCTGAAGCCTGTTGTTCTGCGTGTTGCTGGCGCGGAAGTTTCTTTGTATCTGATTGATATGTCGGACTCTTTTGTGGAGCGTTTTAAGAAGGCGTGGGAGCCTCTTGCTCCGGAGTTTTTTGATACTCCTGATGAGGCGTATGCTTCGTTGTCTCGTTTTGATCAGGTGATGTTGGTTCATGCGCCGACTGATGAGTCGGTGATGGATTTGGCGAATCCGTTGATGGGTTCGTTTGATAAGGTTTCGACGCTGCGTGTGGCTGATGATGATTCGGGTATGCAGGATCTGACGAGCCGTATTACGTTGGCGATGATTGAGCAGCTGGTTGGTCGCGGTGTGATGCTGCATGCGGCTGTTATTGGTGACCCTGAGTCGAAGCGCGCTGTGGCGCTGGTGGGTGTTTCTGGTAGCGGTAAGACGACTGCGTCGCGTTTCTTGGGTTCGAAGTTTGCGTACCTGACTGATGAGACTGCGATTATTTCGGATGAGGGTGTTGTGTCGCCGTATCCGAAGCCGCTGTCTGTGATTGTTGACCCGAATGCGCCGAAGGATCAGCAGAACCCGGTGGATCTGGGTTTGAACGTGGTTGATCGTGATGACCTCAGCTATGAGCTGTCGCGTATTGTGTTCATTTCTCGTGATGAGTCGGCTTCTGAGCCGTATTTTGAGCGTGTTCCACTGCATGAGGCTCTGGTGTTCTTGAGTGAGCAGAGCTCGGGTCTGGCGCGTCACCCTGAGGGTGTTGTGTCGCTGGCTAAGCTGGTGGAGCGTTGCGGCGGCGTGTGGCGCCTGGTGTACTCGGAGATTGAGGATACTTTGCCGCTGGTTCAGGATCTGCTGAATGGTGGCGAGCTGCCGAACGCTGATGAGGTTGAGAGCCTGGAGAAGTACACGGCTGGGGATCACCTGCCGGGTGTGTTCTTGAACGGTACGATTGCGGTTTCTCGTATGCCGGGTACTTCGGGTGTGCGTGTGGGTGAGGACGGCCCGTTCTTGCTGCTGTGCGATACCGAGCTGAATGAGCTGTCTGAGTTTGCGGCTGAGTGCTGGCTGCAGGCTGAGGGCGATATTTCGTACGATGACCTGTTTGCGCGTCTGGCTGAGATCTTTGAGGGTCTGCCTGCGGAAGCGTATGACGAGAATCTGAGCGCTTTGGCGGCTGGTTCGATGCTGTGGGTTCGTGTGATTGATGATCCGCTGATTGATGACGCAACCTGGGCTCAGATGACCAGCGATGAGGTTCTGGATGAGGAGGAGCAGCAGATTGCGCTGGATTCCTCTGAGGACGCTGTTTCTGATGATGAGGACGACGTGGTGGAGGACTAGCCGCCGCGGCTCTCCGCTGATGAGCACCGCCGAATAAGCACTGCTTAAGCACGAAGGAGGGGCGGGTAGAAGATGATCTTCTACCCGCCCCTCCTGTTGCGTTCGCGAGGTTGCGTTTGCGGGGTGCGGAGAGCTTAGCCCCGCGCAGCCTTACTGAGCCGCTTTACTGGCCAGCCTTGTCGCGGCGCTTCTGTTCACGCTTCTGCTCGCGGCGAGCCGCACGCATACGCAGCGGACCGGGCGCCTTCACCGGCAGCAGCAGGAGCAGACCCGCCACCACAACAATCAGAATACCGAGCACA
This sequence comes from Rothia sp. HMSC071C12, assembly GCF_001813895.1. Taxonomy (NCBI): domain Bacteria; kingdom Bacillati; phylum Actinomycetota; class Actinomycetes; order Micrococcales; family Micrococcaceae; genus Rothia; species Rothia sp. HMSC071C12. The sequence continues at coordinate 14,266 of NZ_KV814362.1, read as the reverse complement.
CCCCAAATCTGCGCGCCCATGATGCTCACGCACAGACCGAACAGCATCGGCGCCAGGAAGCTGGTGGCACGGCCGGTGGTCGAGTACAGACCGAACAGCTCACCCTCAGTGCCGGGGTCCGCCAGACGCGCCAGGAAGGTGCGGGACGCCGACTGCGCCGGACCCACGAACAGGCACAGCAGCAGGGCGCATACCCAGAACACGCCCGGTTCGGGGAAGAACATCAGCGGGGTAGCCGCCAAGATAATGCCGACCAGCGAGATAACAATAATCGCCTTCGGGCCCAGGTAGTCATCCAGGTAGCCGCCCAGGATCGCGCCAGCCGCCGCGACAGCGCTACCGGCAATACCGAACAGGATCACCTCGGAGGTGCTGAAACCGAACGTGCCCGCCGCAAGAATACCGCCGAACGTAAAAATACCGGACAGACCATCACGGAACACCGCCGAAGCAATCAGGAACCACAGGGTCTGAGGGGACGTCATCTTCAGCCGCTTAATGGTGCGCCACAGTGCCTTGTAGGAGGCGAGCAGACCGCCCTGACGAGCCGGGGAGAGACGCTCCATACCGAGCTCCAGGAAACGCAGTTCGCGGGTGGGCAGCACCTCCGGCAGGAAGCGCTCGCGGGTACGCATACGCACCAGCAGGGGCACACAGAAGATGAGGCACCATGCGGCGGCGAACAGCGCAACCGCACGGATATTCAGGGCGTTATCGGTGGTCAGACCGAGCACCTCGGGGGTCAGCACAAAACCCCACAGCACCACAGCCAGCGCCAGGATGCCGCCAATGTAGCCGGCAGCCCATCCGGCGCCCGAAATCTTACCGATGTTCTCCGGGTGGGAGATGCGCGGCAACACCGCGTTATAGTTCACGTACGCGAACTCGCTGAACACGCTCGCCGCAGAAATCAGCGTGACACCCAGCCACAGGTACTGCGGGGTGGGGCCCACGAAGAAGCACGCCGCCATCGAACCGACCAGCAGCATGGTATTCACGCCAAGCCAGAAGATGCCCCTGCCGGACTTGTCGTTACGCTGACCGGTCACCGGCGCCAGGATCGCAATGAGGAAACCGGCAATGGTCAGACCCAGCGACAGCGCCGAAGAAGTCTCTTCGGGGGAGCCGAAGTAGCTGCTGGTCAGATAGACGGTGAAGATGAAGGTCGTCATAATCGAGTCGAAGCTCGACGAACCAACATCCCACATGACCCAGGATGCGACCGAGCGGCGGCTGTTCGCGTGGTCAACGACCCTACGCGGAGCCTTCGTCTTACGGCGGGGAGAAGAAATAGTCATAGTTGTGCTTTCGGATGCCGAGGTGGCGCTTCAGCGTAGCGGCGGCATGAAACCTGCTGAAGTAGAGCGGGCGTGCTGAAGATGGAACACCAGGCGGTACGTACCGAGTGGAGATACGTACCGCCTAGTTCATGAACTTTCGCGCGGAAGGCGCAAAGCCTTAGTTGAAGAAACGACGCTGCAGGCGAGCAATACCGAAGCTCACCACAGCACCCGCGACGGAGGTCAGAACGGTCCAGAGGATGACCTGACGCAGGGTGTCTTCAGAGTCGTGGGAAATGGCGGGAGGCTGGTTGCCGGTAGCCTTGGTCCAGGCTGCGCCCAGGCCCTTACCAACCAGGGCAGCAGCGCCCATGTTGATACCCGCAATAGCAAGCTTAGCGACGGGGTTCATGTGTATCTCCTTAGCTGTATACGATGCGGCGTCCTGCCCGTGAACCCCTTCGGGGTTGGGTGAGAAAAGAGCGCCACTCCCTAGCGTATAGGGTTTAAGGCGTTCGTGCCGCCTTGGAGCCGCTCCGTCCCAAAATTGTACACCGTGCAATTCTGTAATGCGGGCAGAAGAAGAAAACAAAAAGCGGCAAATTGGCGCGAACAGCCAGACACGCCTACAATCGAACCTGGGCTTCCACCCGCACCACAACGGTACGGACAAGGAACCCCACAACGACAGGGGAGCGCCACCGAGGCGCTGAGAGTGCTAAGCAGACCCTCGAACCTGATCCGGTTAGTACCGGTGTAGGGAGTCGAATTTCTTCTCAATGCCCTCGTCCATTCAGAGGGCGAGGACATTCCCCTTCCAACGAAGGAAGGACCACCAATGTCGCAGAACGTAACCCCCGCCTCCAAGGCATCTAGCCAGGCATCTACCCAGGCAGAAACGAAGAAGCCGAACCTGCGCTGGCGAGTCAACGAAATCGTTATCGCCGCAGTCATCGCAGTAGCCTGCGCCGTCATCTTCTGGATCTGGGACATCGCAGTCGGCCCCGCCGCGAAAACCGCACTCGTAGCAGCACCCGAATTCCGCCCCATCGTCGCCGGCGCATGGCTGCTTGGCGGCACCCTCGGCGGCCTGCTCATCCGCAAGCCCGGTGCGGCACTCTTCGGCGAAATCGTCGCAGCATTCATCTCCGTACTCTTCACCGGCGGCGCGTGGAGCGGCGAAATCCTGATCGCAGGCTTCTTCCAGGGCATCGGCGCTGAAATCGCCTTCGCAATCTTCCGCTACCGTCGCTGGGACGCATTCGTAGCAGTCTTCGCCGGCGCGCTCAGCGGCCTGTTCATGGGCGTTAACGAAATCTTCATCTACTACCCCGACATGGAACCGGTCAAGGCAATCATCTACGTAGCGTGCGCCGTCATCTCCGGTGCAATCATCGCAGGCTTCCTCGCATGGATTCTCGTGCAGAACCTCGCCAAGACCGGTGTGCTCTCCTCGCTGGCATCCGGCAAGACCCGCCGCTAATCACCAGCAACTAGACACCCCTAGTCACTCACAACGAGTCACCACTCGGCACACTCAGCAGCCACAAGGCTAAGGAACCATTATGGAAGCAACACCGCGCGGGGCGCGCATCGAGCTCAACAACTTCAGCTGGCACCACCCCGGACGCCCAGAACCCGTCATCAGCGGACTCAACCTCACCATCAACCCCGGTGAAAAAGTCCTGCTACTGGGCACCTCCGGCGCCGGCAAATCGACGCTCCTGCACGCCATCGCCGGTGTGCTCCACGATGACGACGGCGAATCCGCCGGCGGCACCATCACCATCAACGGGCAAGCACCCGCCGAAGCACGCGGCACAGCAGGCATGATGCAGCAGGACCCCGAATCCTCCATCGTCATGGCAACCGTCGGCAACGACGTCGCGTTCGGCCCCGAAAACCTGCGCGTACCCCGCGAAGAAATCTGGGGCCGCGTCACCGAAGCCCTCACCGCAGTAGGGCTCAACCACCTGCCCCTCGACCACCCCAGCAGCGCGCTATCCGGCGGTCAGAAGCAGCGCCTCGGCCTGGCGGGCATCCTCTCGATGCACCCCGGCGCCATGATCCTCGACGAACCCACCGCCAACCTCGACCCCACCGGCGTGCAGGAGGTGCGCGACAGCATTCTTGCCGCCGCGGAAGCCACCGGCGCGACCCTGCTCGTCGTGGAACACCGCGTGAGCATCTGGGCACCGCACATGGACCGCATTATCGTGCTCGGCGAAGGCGGCACCATCACCCATGACGGCGCACCCGACACCGTACTCACCGAAGCACGCCAAGAACTCATCGACGCGGGCGTGTGGGTACCCAACTACGTACCGCGCGCGCCGCAGGCTAGTGCCGATAATGAGGCGGGCGGCGAAGCGCTACTGCGCGCCGAAAACCTCAGCATCACCCGCGCACAACCCACCCCCAAACAACGACGCGCACGCCGACGCACCATCAAACGCCTCGGCGACACCTCCGCACCCGCACCCATCGACCTGCCCGTGCTGCGCGGCGGCATCAACCTCACCCTGCACGCCGGCGAACACCTCAGCGTGCTCGGCCCCAACGGCGCCGGCAAATCGACCCTAGCCCTTACCCTCGCGGGGCTCCTCACCGCGCCCAACGGCACCCTCACCGCCACCGAGGCGCTACGCAATCATGGCGGCGAGCCCGCCCACTGGGACGTGCCCACCTGGACCCCCGCCCAAATGCTCAGCCGCATCGGCTACGTCTTCCAAGAACCCGAATACCAATTCATCCGCGGCACCGTACGCGAAGAACTCGAACTCGGCCCCCGCCGACTCGCCGCACTCACCCGCAACCCCCTCAACGAAGACGACCTCACCGCACGCACCAACGAGCTCGCAACCCGCCTACGCCTCACCCACCTACTCGACGCCAACCCCTTCACCCTTTCCGGCGGCGAAAAACGCAGGCTCTCCGTCGCCTCCGCACTCGCCACCGCACCCAAAATCCTCATCCTCGACGAACCCACCTTCGGCCAAGACGCACGAACCTGGGCAGAACTCGTCGACCTCATCCGCGAACTACTCGCAGGCGGCACCGCCGTCATCTCCATCACCCACGACGAAGACTACACCGCCGCACTCGGCGGCAACCACATCACCCTCGAAGCCACCGCAACCCCCGGAAAGGAGAACGCATGAACACCGACTTCTTCGGCACCATCGACCGAACCAGCTACTTCAGCAACCTCAACGCCGGCGTAAAACTCATCGTCTCCTTCACCCTCATCATCGCCGCACTCATCGTGCGTGACCCCCTCACCTCCGGAATCCTCTTCGCCCTCGAACTGCTCGGATTCATCCTCGTCGGATTCCGACCCGTCAACGTCCTCGCCCGCTTCTGGCCCATCCTCATCGCCGTCATCACCACCGGCTGGTCCGTCGCCATGCTCAGCGCCAAAAGCGGCACCACCATCCTCGACCTCGGCTTCAACACCATCACCACCGACTCCGCCGCCGTCGGCGCAGCCATGATGATCCGCTCCCTCGCCATGGTCCTACCCACCCTCGCATTCGTACTCACCACCGACCCGACCGACCTCGGTGACTCCCTCGCACAAACCTTCAAACTGCCCTCCCGGTTCGTGCTCGCAACCGTCGCCGCGCTACGCTTGGTCGGCATTCTCTTCGCCGAATGGAACGCCCTCGGCCAGGCACGACGCGCCCGCGGACTCGGCGCAGGCCAATCCCTCATTGGGCGTGCACAAACCTTCGGCGGGCAAAGCTTCGCCCTGCTCGTGCAGGCTATCCGCCGCGGCTCCCGCCTCGCCATCACCATGGAGGCGCGCGGCTTCGGCGCAGGCGAACGCACCTGGGCTCGTGTGCCGTCCTATTCGCCGCGTGATGTGCACGTGAGCATTGCCGCCGCCGTCATTATCGCTGTTGCGTACGGTGCATCTATTGCGGCGGGTACAATCCAGTTCCTCTGGGGCTAGTTTGCTCTTGCTGTAGTTTGTTCCGTTTCTGGTTCCGTTTTCGTAGCTCTGCTTGGGAAGCGGTATACACCCTCGTTCCTACAGGGGACCCGTCCTCGCTTCGCTTCGGACACCCTGATGTCACTACGGGCGATACCGTCTTCCCACGCTGGGATACGTAGGTGCTCGCACTCTTCCTTCGCTCCTACAGGGAGGAGGGGTACCACATATTTCCTCCGCGCCTAGCCCCACTTGGGACATGAGTAGAGGGCGCCCGCACTCTTCCTTCGCTCCTACAGGGGCACCCGCCCTCGCAGAGCTCGGGCACCCTGATGTCGCTTCAGGAAGGTACAGACGCCTCCTGCCTATGGTCTGGCCGCGAACGTACAATAAGACTATGTCTAGTACCGTAATTCTTCTGAACGAGCAGAACCCGCAGGGCATCTTCGTTGACCCGTCCGTGCCCCTCATCAGCGTTGATGACCAGGGCTTCACCCGCGGCGACGGTGTCTTCGAGACCATGCTGTCCGTCAACCGTCGCGTGCGTAAGCTCGGCATGCACCTGTCCCGCCTCGAATCATCGGCGCGCATGTTGGATCTACCCGACCCGGAACCCGAGATTCTGCGTTCGGCGGTGGAGCGCCTCATGCGTGAGGCGACCGCCGGTGCCGAGACTGCGCTGGGTGAAGAGCACATCGTGAAGATCATTATTTCGCGCGGCCCCACCCAGGCGGTAACCTCCATGCAGCCGGGCCCGTACACGCTGATTATGGCGTCGCCGGTGCCCGCCTCCATCGTGAAGCGCCGTACCGAGGGCGTGAAGGCGATGCTGCTGCCGCGCGGCCACGAGCCGATGGACAACAGCGCCTACCCGTGGCTGCTGGCGGGTGCGAAGACCCTCTCCTACGCGGTGAACATGGCGGTCCTGCGATACGTGCAGGAACGCGGCGCGGATGACGCTATCTTCATCACCGACGAGCGTCGCGTGCTGGAGGGTGCCACCTCCTCGGTGCTGGTCGCCAAGATTGAGGACGGCAAGAAGGTGCTGTACACGCCCGAGCCGAGCCACGGCATCCTCCCCGGCACCACGCAGGGCGCGGTGTTCGAGGCGGCACGCCAGGCCGGTTGGGAGCTGGGCTTCGGTCCGCTCTACCCGCAGGATTTGTTTGAGTCGGATGGCGTGTGGTTGGCGTCGTCGGTACGTCTGATTGCGCCGGTAACTCACCTGAACGGCACGGCGCTGGCGCATGACCCGGAGCTGACCGCCACGCTGTTGAACTACCTGGCGCAGCAGAGCTAAACGCGTACAAAAAGGGACTGCCGCATATTTCCTCCGCGCCTACGCAGGGGCACCCGTCACCCGGACGCTCCGCCCTCTCCTTGCTCCGCTGCGGAGAGCGTCCGGGCTGACACCCTGAGGGCGCATCCGGAAAACGCGGCAGCCCCTACGCTTCATGTACGGGCACAGCAAAGCCCCGGACGCGCAACCCTTAGCGGGTCGCCCATCCGGGGCTTTAGCTACACAAAAATCAACAACAGGCTATTGGCCCGCCGCCGGAGCCTCATGGCTCTTGCCGTCAGCCGAGTAATCCGAATCCTTACGCGGCGTAGTCCACAGCACCAGCGCCGTCAGGACCGCGAAACCCAGAATGGAGAAGCCCATCGGCAGGTACTCATGCTCACCGGCAAACGACACCAGCGGCGCCGCCAACGCACCCAGCAGAGCCTGAACCGTACCCATCACCGCCGAAGCACTACCCGCCATGTGGCGCGCCTCGTTCAACGCCAACGCCGAAGCATTACCAAAAATCAGGCCGCACGAGCTGGTCAGCAGGAACAGCAGAACCAGCGTCGGCACCAGCGAAATACCGACAAGGAAGCTAACCAACAGCAGCGAAGACACCACCAGCAGGCTCACCACGCCAACATTCACAATGCGACGCTGCGCCACACGACCAACCAGCTTCGTCGCAATCGCGCTGAACAGCACAATACCAATCGAGTTCACACCGAACACGATCGTGAACTCAGTCTCGGACAAGCCCAGAATCTTCTGCAACACAAACGTCGAACCGGAAATGTACGAGAACAGCGCACCAAACGCGAAGCACATCGTCAGCATGAAACCCAGGTAGCGGCGAATCTTGAAGACCTTCGGTAGCTCCGAGTACACGCTCAGGGCGGTGCCCTGGTAGCGTTCCTCCACCGGCAGGGTCTCCTTAATCACGAAGATCACGCCGAGCATCATGATTGCGGTCACCACGCCAAGCACATGGAAAATATCGCGCCAGCTACCCCACGACAGCACCCAGCCACCAAACAGCGGCGCAAGCACCGGCGCGAAGCCGTTAATCATCATCATGACGCCCATGAGCTTAGCGGTCGCCAGACCCTCAGTCGTATCAGCCACGATAGAACGCGCCAACACCGCACCAATCGAACCGGTGAAGCCCATCATGAAACGCGCAAAAATCAGCAGCTCAATATTCGGCGCGAAACCACACGCCACGGTCGCAATGAAACAGATGACCGCACCGATCAGTAGCGGCTTGCGGCGGCCCGTCTTATCCGACAGCGGACCCACGACCAGCTGGCCGAGCGCCATACCCACCATGAACGCACTCAGAGTCAGCGATGCGTTCGTGCTGGTGGTGTTCAGATTCTCAGCGACTGCGGGCAACGCCGCCAGGTACATGTCCGTAGCGAGCGGCGCGATAGCGGTCAGCAGCGCCAAAACAACAATGAAAAGGGGCGATAGCCCGAAAGAGGTCTTAGTCGACTTCGAAGACATATGTCTTAGTTTTTCTTTCTGTGTGATGCGCGTGCAACGGCGCCTGCGGCTCTACAAAACATGGATGCGGCGGTACCGGATCCGGGGATGAGCTTGCGCAGGCTGGAAGCACAACTTGTTCACGGTAGCAGAATTGGGGGCGGCTTCGTAAGTTAAATGTTTGATATTTTTTTGAGCTGGGTTGGGAAGGCTTGGGGAAGGTGCGTAGAAGGGGCGGTGTTATCCACGCTCCTACAGGGGCACCCGTCCTCGCTTCGCTTCGGACACCCTGATGTCGCTTACGGATAACACCGCCCCTTGGGCGGTTTGTTTTAGCCTGCCGCTCAGTCCCCCAGTGCTGAAGAAATATTTGAGAAATATTCTTGAGAAGCATTGCTAGGCCCAACGGCATAATCTACGTTGGTCATACCACGCGATACGACCGGAGGGCACCTCAGATGCGCAAACACTATTACAAATACTTGCTAGGCATCCTGCTGCTTGTAGCTTGCGTCTTGCTCGTAATCTTTGCCGTGCTTTCTAATAACAACCCAGGCAACGGAAAAGAAGGCACTGCCTCCACGCATGCGCCGGAGAGTACTTCAACCTACTGGGATAAAGACCGCATGGAATCCGCTAGCCCGGCTCCCATGCCCGAATAAAACAGCGCCTGAATAAAACTGCCTCTGAATAGCCGTAGGACCCAATGCTTCGAGATACACGAAGCATTGGGCCCTACTGTTTTGTAGGCGGCTGTTATTGCGCCGCGCTGTCGTAGATGAAGTCCACGGTCGCGTAGTCCTCCGGGATTTCGGCGAGTAGCGCCTCCTCCTGCGCCGCCCAGCGTTCCCAGTGCGGGCGGAACGTGTCACCGTCACGAGCCATGGCGCGTTCGCGGCGCACCTCCTCCGGGGCGGTGGCGAGAATACGCACCTCGCAGGCGCCAGCAATCGCGCCGACACCCTCACAGATGATGACCTGCGTAGCCGCCGGGTCGACGGTGCGCACCTCACCGGGGGCGCCCGCCTCCCAATCCCACGGGGTGTAGGTTCCGGCAATACCTTCGGTCAGCTGCACGGATAGCGCGTCCCACGCCTCCACGCCGTCGAAGAGGCCGTCCCAGCCGGGGTAGAAGTCGTCCAGGTGCAGCACGTGCACGCTGTGGCCGGCGGCGGTGAGCTCCTGCTCAAGCTGCGCGGCGAGGCTGGTCTTGCCGGTGCCGCTACGGCCGTCAATGCCGATGATCAGCGGGATCTGCGCGAAGTCGGCGAGGAACTGCGCACGGAATTCGGTGAATTCGGCGGTGTCCATGTCGAAGTCGTTGCCGATGCCGTGCTCCAGGCGCAGCATGTCTTTGCAGAGCTCCAGGATTTCGGTGGTGCCGGTGACGCGGCGGTTCTGGTTCAGGGGGATACGCTGACTCACTACGCGTCACCTTCCTGCTTGAGGTGGTTGATGAGGCCGCGTGCGGCGGCGTCAATGAGGTCGGTGGTGTACACGAAGTCGCGTTCGCTACCGTACCAGGGGTCGTAGATGCCGAGCTGGTCCAGGTGGGTGGTGGTGACCTTCGGGTCGAAGCTGCGCATCATGCGGATTTTGGCTTTGTCGTCGTCGTTGCGGGCGAGGGCTTTGAGGCGCAGGTAGTGGGGTGCGTCCATGGCGAGGATGAGGTCGTTGCGGTCGAAGTCCTCGACGGTGAAGACGCTGGCGCGGTGCGCGGACGGGTCGATACCGCGGGCGGTGAGCTGCGCGGCGGCGCGCGGGTCGATGCGGTTGCCTTCTTCTTCGTTGCTGATGCCGCTGGAGGTGACGGTGACGGGCACGCCGGCTTCTTGGGCGTGCTGGCGGATGAGGTATTCGCCGACGGGGGAGCGGCAGATATTGCCGGTGCAGACAGTCATGATTCGGTACATGGTTCTAGTGTATCGGTGGGGTGACGGGTGGTTGAGCGCGGCGGGTGATTGGGGTGGTGCTTTGGGCGGCGACATGACGGGCGGATGCGCTCGCGGGCGGGGGGGCGCTACCGGACCTGGGCGCGAAAAGGCCCCACCGACGAGGGGCCGGCGGGGCCTTCGCGGGAATCTACCCTGAGGAACAACGCTAAGCGTTACTTTGCAGGTGCGCTCACGCGGGTGTAGTCCTCCTTTTGCTCGTCCCAAGAAGTTGGGTCGAAGAGTACCGTTCCAAGAGGGATAGTGAACGACTTACCGAGAAGAGACGCGGTTCCACAGCTGACAGGCTTGCCTTCCGCCGCGACTGAGAAATCATAGTCCTGTGGGTTTGCGGTTGCAGAGAACCGGGCTTTCCACTCTTCTTCTGAAGCTGTCTCAACGACAGCGAAAATTGGCTCAGATTGGGTGAAAATCGCCCCGCGGAAGTACGCGTTGCTGATGAAGGTTGCCCCGGTGAAATCCGCGTTGCTGAAGAATCTCACCCCGAGGAAGTACACATCGCTGAAGAAGGATACCCCGAGGAAGTAAGCGTCGCTGGTGAAAGTCACTCCAGTGAAGTTCGCGTTGTTGGTGAAAATCGCTCCGAAGAAGTAGGCATTGCTACTGAAGGTCGACTTGCTGAAGTTTGCGCCGTTGCTGAAGTTCACCTCGTGGAAGTCCGCGTTGCTGTTGAAGGTCGCCTTACTGAAGTCCGCGCCGCTGTTGAAGGTCGCCTTGCTGAAGTACACGTCGCTGTTGAAGGTCGCGTCGCTGAAGTACACGTCGCTGTTGAAGGTCGCGTCGCTGTTGAAGGTCGCGTCGCTGAAGTACACGTCGCTGTTGAAGGTCGCCTTGCCGAAGTACGCGCCGCTGTTGAAGGTCATCTTGCTGAAGTACACGTCGCTGTTGAAGGTCGTTTCGCCAAAGTATGCGACG
>NZ_KV814362.1:0-3315 GCF_001813895.1 Rothia sp. HMSC071C12 | reverse complement strand
GTACACGTCGCTGTTGAAGGTAGCGTCGCTGAAGGTTACGTCGTTGATGAAGGTCGCCTCGCTGAAATCGGGGCTGCTGATGAAGGTCGCCTTGCGGAAATCTGTGCTACTGGTGAAAGCAACTTTGAAAAAGTTTGCATCAGCGTAGAACTTTGCACCCGAAAAATTACCTTTCTCAATCGTGAGTTCATTGAGGGGATAGAAAATGGGAGCTCGGCGGAAATCGAAATCAAAGTCACTCCAAGCACCGGGAGTGAGCATCGCATCACTTTCCTCCTTATTTGATATAACGCTACTACGTTTGCCCATTTCAACGAAGATAGTGCGGCGTACATCCTGCTCTTCGTGAAATGTTGCATAGTCTGCGGTGATATCTTCAGGCTCTTTATAGTCCTGACTATTTGTGAAACGTTTGGATAGAGCCTTAAGCTCAAACGGTTCTACTCCGCTGAGGAGATTTTCAGATTCTTTTTCCTTGAGCTCTTCAAATTTTTTGTGGGCTTTGTATTCGTCAATTTTTTCTGCAAGAGGGAAGGGGGAACGAATGTAGGAGCATAGGTTATTGATAATAACCTGCCCCTCCTGGTGCCGGTCGCTAATGCTCTCATCAGCAAGCCACTCATCGACGAGACCTACAAGGGTGTAGACACCCCCAAGACGAACGGCTGCATTCTCGTTAGCGAGCTGTTCTACGGCTTTGGTGTAGCGGCTTCGGCGTTCCGCATGGACCTGGCGGACATGATCGCGCTCGTTCTTCTTCGCGTCTTGTTCGTTCTTTTTAATATCGTCATCGATTTTGAGGCGGTCACCTTGATTCTTCCAGTTAGTCTGCAGAAGAGTCAGAACCGCAATAATGCCACCAGTAACGTACAGAAGATGAAGGCGTAGCAAGTCTGAATTGTCGGGAGTCATGCCGCAGAGTAGCCACAACGCCCACGGTAGAATAAGCGCAATCGTGCCGCCGGCCAGGCCAAAGCCAATGAGGAGCTTAGTAAAGTGTTGGATGTACCAAGGTCTCCTCTGCGGATTTGAGGTTACTTGGTCTTCTCCAGAGGGGTGAATATTGTCGTGAGACACGGGTTCTCCTGTCTTCTTTGAAAGGGAGGGTCACCATTCATCATAGTGCATAAGCTGCCTGGCAGATGCCTATTGTCGGATATAAACGAAGACCCCGCCGACGTGGGGCCGGCGGGGCCTTTTAGAGATGAGCCTTATCCAGCGGGCTTTTCTTCCTCAGTATCGGAATTTTCAAGAGGCTTTGCGGGATCACTCACGCGAGTATATTTCTGCTTTTCCTCATCCCAGGAATCGGGGTCGAAGAGTACCGTTCCCACAGGGATGTGGTGTTTTACGCCGTCCCCTAGCTCAGCTTCTCCTGGAGGAATGCGGAAACTACCTTCACTGACCGTGAAGTCATGTGCTTCCTGATCTATGGGTAGGGCAACGAATTGTGCCCTGTATGTCTCACCTAACTCGTCGTTGGTAGTAACAAAAAGTGGTGAATATTTTTCAAAGGTCGAGTCGCCGAAGCTTGCGATGCCTTTGAAGGTCGCCCCGCTGAAGTCCGCGTTTTGGGTGAATTCCGCCCCGTGGAAGTCCGCGTTTTGGGTGAATTTCGCCCAGCTGAAGTTCGCGTTTTCGATGAATGCCGCCCCGCTGAAGTTTGCGTTTTGGGTGAATTTCGCCCCGCGGAAGTCCGCGTTTTGGGTGAATGTCGCCCAGCTGAAGTTCGCATCTTCGAAGAATGCCGCCCAGCTGAAGTTCGCATTTTCGAAGAATACCGCTTCGTCGAAGTCCGCGTTTTGGGTGAAGGTCGCCTCGCTGAAGTTTACGTTTTGGGTGAAGGTCGCTCCGCTGAAGTCTGCGTTTTGAGCGAATGCCGCCCAGATGAAGTCTGCGTTTTGAGCGAATGCCGCCCCGCTGAAGTTTGCGTTTTGGGTGAAAGCCGCCCCGCTGAAGTCCGCGTTGCTGATGAAGGTTGCCCCGAAGAAATTCGCATCAGCGTAGAACTTTGCGCCCGAGAAATTACCTTTCTCAATAGTGATAGCGTTGAGGGGGTAGAAAATGGGTGCTCGGCTGAAATCGAAATCAAAATCACTCCACATTCTTAGGGAGGTGTTGATTATCTGGCCAAACAGACCCCTATTGAAGGTACTACTGCGCTTGCTCATCTCAACAAAGACAGTGCGGCGTACATCCTGTTCTTCATGAAACGCTGCCTGATCTTTGGAGAAATCTCCTTCATAGTTATCAGGCTCTGAATCGCCCTCAAACATCTCTGCTTTTAATGCCAGGGTGAAGGGTGAACGCACATAGGAGCAAAGGTTATTGATAATAACCTGCCCTTCTTTTTGTTGCTCTTCTTGTTCGAGGGTGTCATCAGCAAGCCACTCATCGACCAAGCCTACAAGGGTATAGATACCGCCCAGACGGACAGCTGCTTTCTCGTTAGCAAGCTGTTCTACAGCCTTGGCGTAGCGGCTTCGGCGTTCTGCATGGGCCTGGCGGGTATGGTCCTGCTTATTTTTCTCTGATTGTGCCTCAAGGTTTTTCTCAAATTGTGCCTTCTGCTCTAAACGTTCGGCTTCCTGTAGTTTAAGGTCTTCCATACGATCTTTTATCTGCTGATTGTACTTTTTTCTATCGAGGTCTAGAGTCTGTTCGTCATTTTGGTTTTTTTGATGGGTTTTAATCAGCGTGAAAACTGCAATAACTCCACCGGTTGAAGCGAGTAATGCAGTAGTTAACTTATCGGTCTCTCCAATGAATCTAAATAGATTAAGGATAAGGGGAAGGAAGAAAGATACAGTTGCCCCGCAGGCAATAATCGAGACAAACAGCTGGAGGGGGTGATTTTTGAAGAAAATAGTAATTAATTCTTTGGACTTATAGCCACTTACTACTTTATAAGCGATGAAAATCACTGAAATTAGCGCAGTAATAAGCCTAGTGAAATCAATTATTGGTTGCGCAACGTTGAGGATAATAAAAAAATAATGATTAATTAGGCATGAAATTAAGATTGCTGTTAGCGTCCAATCTGTCCACCCCATTCTAAATATAGTTCGCAGCAAAGCATCCACTGTATCGATTTTTGGGTTTTTGTTTGAAGTGGCAGAGAGGCCTGGCTGCACTGAATGAGGCTGAGGTGCCGGTGAATCATCGTTCGATGACATAGGAATCTCCTATCTTCTCTGAGAGGAATGGGTACCTTTTAGTTTAGTGTAAAACTGCTTGACCTGCGCTTCTACTGGACATAAACGAAGGCCCCGCCACACATTTGAACTGCCTCCCGTTTCTTGGACAACAAAATTA
>NZ_KV814361.1:0-314 GCF_001813895.1 Rothia sp. HMSC071C12 | reverse complement strand
TCCTTGTAGTAGTTATCGAAGGAGTCGCCGTCGGCGCTGAAGTTGGTGCCGAACATGGTGTTGTAGTCTTCAAGGAAACCGTCCATGCGGCTGCCGGTGCCTTCGGTGGGGAATTCATAGTTTTCTTCCTCACCGAAGGTATCGAGCAGCTGCCCGCCGTTACCCTGCGAGTAGATGATGGCAACCTTCAGCTTCTGTTCGGGGCGCAGGGTACCGTCTGCGATGCGCTCTTCCTGCAAAGTGTTGAGGGTGTCGTAGTAGGTGCAGGCAGCATCAATAGACGAGGTTGCCAGAATCGAGTTGAAACCGCGCAC
>NZ_KV814360.1:0-702 GCF_001813895.1 Rothia sp. HMSC071C12 | reverse complement strand
ATGTAAGCCAGGTAATCAAACCGATTACCCGGGAATTAATAACTCAATAAGTACCGGGTGCAAGGCACCCGATACATTCAAGGTACACGAGGTAACAACTAATGAAGAAGATCCTGTCCACCCTCTTCCCCTACGTATTCGCCACCATCTGCGCAATCGCAGTATTCCCGAAGTACCCCGCAGTCTCATGGCTAACCTTCGGACTACTCACCCTGGCAATCATTTGCCACGCGCTCGCGTGGTACATCCGGAAGCACCGCAGCAACAACTAACCCCTGAAAGGAGTCAACCCTATGGCTGATATGTTGATTGTAGGCGTCAATGAAATGGCGCGTTTCCTTGGCATGACCCCTGCAGGTCTAATACGCCGAGGTGAGCTGCCTGAGCCCGATTTTATGTCGCATAGCGAGAAGCGAATCTGGCTGCCGGCAACCGCGGAGGCGTGGAATGCAGAGTACACGAGCCGCCCCGAATTTGGAGAGTGGGGTCGCCGCGTACGCGAAAAGAAGCAGGCAAAAGGCGCCGGTGGCGATCAGCAGTAACCCACTGTAGCAGCGTCAAGCGGGGCACACTCCACCAAGTGCGGAGTGCATCATCAATCTAGCCCCGTACGTTGCCGGGGGCGCTGAGAGTAAACCTTCAGCGCCCCCGGCACCATCTATCAGCACATGCACAAAAGGTGCACATATTAGTGAACATGTT
>NZ_KV814359.1:0-388 GCF_001813895.1 Rothia sp. HMSC071C12 | reverse complement strand
TCCCGGGTAATCGGTTTGATTACCTGGCTTACATGTTGAAGCTGTTCTCTTCAACACTATAACTATAACACTAGCTATAAGTATAAAACAAGCCGTTTCGGGTATTTTTTGAAAAAATTTCCCTGAATTTTTTCAGGGGGTATTTTTGTGCCTATTTCCAGCCTTCTAAGGCGCCGGATTCACTACGTCAAACCCTCTTGACTACCACCGGCTAAACCCCCGGCACAGCGCCTTCTAGAGCCCTTCTAGAGCCCTTCTAGAGCCTGAATCCTTCACGCCCCCCATTGACCCCCCGGTGTCCTAGTGCCCCCCCTGAGACGCTACCCCTAAGCCTTCAAGAGCCGCCAAAGATGCAAAAGGTGCACATCTTAGAGAACATGTTCTCTAA
>NZ_KV814358.1:0-4052 GCF_001813895.1 Rothia sp. HMSC071C12 | reverse complement strand
CCGACGGCGACTCCTTCGATAACTACTACAAGGATGTCTCCCGCCGCATGAAGGTACGCGAGCTGGATCTGCTCATTGTCGTGAACATGTTCCTGACCGGCTTCGATTCTAAGACCGTCAACACCCTCTGGGTGGATAAGAACTTGAAGATGCACGGGCTGGTGCAGGCATACAGCCGCACTAACCGCATTCTCAACTCGCTGAAGCTCTCCGGTAACGTGGTGTGCTTCCGCGACCTGGAACAGGCTACCAAGGACGCCTTCACCCTTTTCGGTGACACCGAGAACAGCACCGGCCAGTCTGCCCTCGATATCGCGTTCACCCGACCCTACAAGGAAGCCTACGCCGAATACGACAAGGCTGTGTCTGAGCTGCGCGAAGAATTCCCCGTCGACGAGGGCGGCTCCATTACCGTGGACACCCCGGAGGAGAAGGCCCGCTACATCGAGCTGATGAACCAGGTGCTGTTGCTGCGGCAGGAGCTGCGCGTGCACGATGAGTTCATCCGCGATGGCGGCGATGAGCTCATCAGCGACTACGACATGCAGGGCTACACCGGTGTCTATAACGATATTTACGAAGAGATTCGTGACCTGCGCCGCGCGCAGGAAGAAGGAACTGAGGAGGGTGAAGATAGGGACGATGACGCCCAGGAAAAGGTGAACCTGTTCGCCAACGTCCATTTCCAGACTGAGCTGGTCAAGCAGCAGGAAATCGGTGTCAGCTACATCCTGGCTCTAATCGAAGCGGCGCACGACTCTAACGGCGACGCCACCGAAGACATTGAACGTGCCGTCAACAGTAGCAGCGAACTACGCGCTAGCGCTGACATCATCACGGATTTCTCCAAGGAGTATAGGAACACCCCGAACCCCGGAGACGTCTACGAGCGCTTCCACCGGTACGTGACTGAACGCCGCGTCGAGGAAGAAAACGTCATTGTGCGGGATGAAAACCTGGATCCTGAGGAGACTCAGCGCGTGGTTAATCGTGCGCTGAGGGAAGGCCGCCGTACGATTCCTGGTAAGCTCACTTCCCTCATCAAAACTAGGATGCCGCTTTTTGGTGGCGATTCGAGTAGTGAGGGCGCGGTGTCTAAGACTAAGCGTGTGAAGCAGCGGTTGGAGAATCATTTGGGCCGCTTTATGTCGCTGTTGGGCGGCCGCTAGGGGGTATCCTCCGAGTGCCGGGGATGGCTAGGTTGTCCTGCGGTTAAACAAATAACGGAGTGCACCCCCCTATGGGGGGTGCACTCCGTTGTATCCCCGCTGACGCGGGGAACACTATTTTGATGGCCAGTCAACTGGCACTCAGGGCGGCTCATCCCCGCTGACGCGGGGAACACGGAGTACGTACCTGCGTCCAATCCGAGCAGTACGGCTCATCCCCGCTCGCGCGGGGAACACGCGGCTAAGCGCGTTGTCGCACAGGATAACCGCGGCTCATCCCCGCTGACGCGGGGAACACTCATCACACTGGATAAAACCCTGCGTACCGGTCGGTTCATCCCCGCATGCGCGGGGAACATTCTTCTGCATGTTTAACATGATTTTCACGCACCGGCCCATCCCCGCGCATACGGGGAACGCTTGCGGGCGGCGGGGCTTTCATTGAAGGCTGTCGGCCCATCCCCGCGCATACGGGGAACGCACTTAACCACAAGGCATAATGCCTAGCAGAAGCCTAAAAACTATTCAGTTTCCACGTGTATACATATATAAGGGGGATGAGTAGACGATTACTCGTCTACGGTGACCCGCCGCCCGTGGCGGCTGGCCTTGACACATCCAACGCCACATCCCCCAACACCACCGAAACAGCGGCATCAGAGTCAGCAACTCCGCGTCCGTTTAGACTCTCCCCCGTGCCGGGGGCGAGTTGTTGCGCCTCATGCATCCGCACAGCCTCTGCACGGATATTACGTGCCGCATTCACGTCACGATCAATCCGCACACCACAGGCTGCGCACTCAAAGACACGCACGTGGAGTCCGAGCTTGGTTTTCGCTCGTGCTCCGCAGGCGCTACACGTCTGAGAGGATGCAAAGAAGCGGTCGATAATTCGTACCTGTGAGCCGTACCAGCTGGCCTTGTATTCCAGCTGACGGCGCAGCGTACTAAAAGCGGCGTCCAGAATGGACCGATTAAGCCCGGCCTTCTGGCGCACATTCTTGCCCGGTGCCTCGATGGTACCGGCAGCTGAGGCGGTCATACCCGCCACAGCCAAGTCTTCAAGCCCGATGAGGGTGTACCCGGTGCTCAGGCGCTTAGAGACCTGATGCAACCCGGACTCACGGCGCAAGGCTACTAGGTGGTGGTGCCGTGCAATCTGTTGCACGATACGGGTACGACGATTAGAGCCCTTCTGGGCGCGTGCGAGGGCACGCTGCAGGCGCACCAGGCGCTTCTCAGCGGTACGTGCCCAGCGGGGGTTAGCCAGGGTGGGGGCACCGTCACCGGTGAACTCTAGGGAGGGGTACTGTGCGAAGCGCTGGGGTGCCTGCTCGTCAGAGAGTGCGGCGAGGTAGCGTACGCCCAGGTCTACGCCGACGGCGCCAGCGGAACGCTGGGCACGGGTAGGGTTGGTAGACGGGCGGGTGAGCTCTACCAGGATTGAGACATACCAGCGGTCAGCGGCACGAGATACCGTGTAGGAGCGGATCTGAGCGCCAGCACGCATAGCCTTCACTAGAGGCTTCGTAGTGTTATGAGTACGAATAACGCCCAGATGCGAGAGGCGCACGTGGCGGTAATCCTCAATGGTCGGGTCGGCGCTAATGCCGCGGCACTTCAGCTGCTTCTTGCGGCGTACGTATTCAGGCTCGCTCTTCTTGTAGGGGGTGCCGTAGGCGCCAATCACCTCGGGAGCATGAATGGTGAAGGAATCACGACCGCTACTCTTACGCTTACGGCGGGGGAGGCCCATCTGGGCGCCAGCACGAGCACCGGCACGAGACTCGAAGAAGTTTTTCCAGGCTTTTTCAGCATTCATCAGACCTGAATCGAGGACTCGGCACTTAATAGTATGTAGCCAGGGTTCGGAGAACCGTTCGGTCTCAGGCCAGACAACAGCGGGATCGGCGCCAGCCACAATAGCTTCGCCTGCAGCGCGGTGCCGTTTGACTTCAGGAGTCAGATACAGCGGCCTGTAACCAGACTTGTAAAGGATTTTATAAGTCGGGTCTTTCTTCTCTAATTTCTTGAGCTCTGCCTTAACAGTGGCCTCATCAACGCCTGCTTCAATGCGAGCGTGCCAGTAGTCATCCCTGGCACGGGATACCTCAAGGTTATGAGTGGTGAGGAGGTTGTAGGTGTAGCGTGCTGCGCCTACGCATCGCATCAGTTCAGCTTTTTGTGCCTGATCGGGGTCGAGGCGGAATTTATAGGCGCGGTTCATGGTGTCAGCGTCGGTGCTGGTTTTCTTGGCCATGGACTTCCTCCTCTTCTAGAGCTATAGGGATAACCTGTTTGGACATCTCTTATAACGACCATAGGGGGTACCCCTGACAAGATAAGGGGGTATTTTTGCGTGGCCAGGAAATATTTTTATGTGATGTGCGTCATGTTGATGACTTGTTTTTAGGGTAGGGCATACACCCTTGGAGGTGGGATGAATTGTGAACGCTCCTGGGATGGTTTGTGTACGCCTTTGGGATGAATTGTGAACGCCCCTGGGATGAATTGTGTACACCTCTGGGATGAATTGTGTACGCTACCTATAGTGAAAACACCTAAGAATTCCCGGAATCACAAGGGAAAATCGGTGTTCAAATTTTTCCCCCTATAAGATATACCTATAAGACTCCTATCGTCGTCAGACGCGCGTACGTGCGCGATGGCTGTGGAAAACTCACGTTGCGCCCGATGACGACGACGATGAAGACGGACAAAATCAGCTGGTTGACAGCCCGTCTGTCCGGGGTCTAGTGTGGTGGCAGATACGAAAATGGTCCCGCGATGTTGGAGCATCCGGGACCGTGGCAGCACCTACTAACGATAGGCACCGCAATGGTTGATTTTAGCGTACCCGCGCGCCCTCAGTCTACCCTGACT
>NZ_KV814357.1:0-2860 GCF_001813895.1 Rothia sp. HMSC071C12 | reverse complement strand
CAGGCTAGCGCCGTGCAGGGCAGCCCCTTGCCGGGCGACACGGAGCCTCTTTCTAAGGTCACGGACCCGGAAAAGGTGCTGCACCCCGAAATTCTTCGCCTGTACAGGGAGAAGCGCGGATGGATTATCTCGGCTGATAAGAATGTGCTGAGCGCCAATGTTGCTGATGATCTTATTGCGGGTGAAAAGGCTAAAAATACGAGCCGAAATATTCTGGTGAGCACCCTGTACACGACTAAGGCTAAGGACCTTGCGTTTTACGTTAAGGAGACGGGGGAGAAGCAAGATATCCGCAAATATTTGAGGTATCTGGGGCGTTTCTCGCTGGCTGTGGAGCATCTGCGTGGGCAGTGGGTGATTGTGGTTGACCGCGACGGCTACAGTAACCGCAACACCTATGAGCCGATCTACCCGCAAGGATTCGGGCAGCTGTAGCTTTCTTTATGTAGTTTCTCTAGAAACCCCCGCTGGGCAGTACTTTTGGTACTGTGCTGGCGGGGGTTTCTTGCTGGCGGGGGTTTCTTGCTGGGCTTTTGAGATGGGATCTTCGCGGCTGGCTGTGGGAGGTGGAAGCAGAGGGAGGTGGAATCCGTCTTGCTGAGTTCGTGTGTAGAGTGTGCGTGTGTTACCTTGAGGTGTGGGCGAGGAAGCTCGTTCACTGTCACATCAACTTCAACTTCCGGAAGCTAAATATATGGTTACTTTTCAGGCTTATGCCGTCCCTGTACCTTTTCAAGGTGAGTACGCTGAGGTTCTCACGATGCTGCTCAAGCATCTAACTCAGACAAATCAGATGTTTACTCGCTAAAGGTACTTATTCGTTTAATGATCTCATTTGTTATCTGAACAATGAGTGTTCTTCATAAGTTGATGCATTAGATATTTCAACTCACAACAAATGTAGAAAATTTATGTAACCCCAAGGATTATTGCTGTGACTATGATTTTTCGTAGCTCTCGTAGAGGGTTTATGAAGGGCGTGCTTGGCGTTGGTAGCGTCTTAGCTTTGAGCGCCTGCTCATCCACGCCAAAAACCAAAGAGAATAAATCAAAAGAAACCCCTTCGGCAACAGCGAGCGCTTCTCCGAAGCATAATGCCTATGCAAAACCGTTTCATAATGATCGTGACTATCGACGAACATATGAAATCGGTGATATCAACAATATTGGAATATACGAACCGGCAACGGAGAGACATCCCGCATACGCTGCACCGCCTCCATACTATGAGAACGCTTTTGAACGGGATATGACAGCAACCTCTATGCGCTATGCCGTTACATATTACGCAAACTATCAGAACTATATGCTTCTAGCCGGTGATGCACGACGACTCTATCTTAAAAATATGCTAGGAGGATTGTTCTTCCCCACCATTCAAGAACTCTACGACAAAGGCGCTGGCTGGGTTATTACCCCGAACCAGCGAATTCTTGCCCTCACGATTCTTGAACGTCAGCCCCGTATTGTGGATGAAGCAAATCACCTATGCGAAATTAACGTTCGATACGATCTGAACCCAGAAGCGAAAGTGTTTATCGCAGCGGAGAAAAAGCTCTACCCGATTACTGATTTTGACACCCGCAACCTTGTTACAAACGGTTCCATCTACGGAACTATGGTGTGCCGATTCTTAGATCCAAAGTGGGAAGTGAACTTTACCCCCACAAATGGCTCAACGCAGGGGAACTAAAGGAAAGGAAACACAATGAAGGAAAACAATAAAACCCCTGTTTCTCGGGAATCCTCAACCGGCGATAACCCATCAGAGCAGAAGAAGAACCCCAAAATCTCTCGTCGTGCCCTGTTACTGGGATCTGCTGTGGTAGGTACCGCTGCGGCATCAGGTCTGTATGTAGCTGGCTCAAACTTGAAATTTTCGTCAAACGAACGAACCTCGCAAGAAGATACCGCGTGGAAACGAAACCAGGCACTAGCCGCAGCCGAACCCACAACAAAAATTGCAGACGAAGACAATAAGAACGCTGCAGGAGGGCTATACGGTCGGCTGGTGTACACCGCATACCGAAAGGACGGTCTCTACGTTCCCGCAACCCGTGAGAACCCCGCACAGAATGTACCCTACCCGGTTATCCAGGAGAAGATGAATACATACGATATTTCAGGTATGTACTTGTTCTTCGCCTACTATAACGCCGCCAAGAACTACGGGTATCTGACCGGTGACCTTGAGCCCCTAGCAAAGATAATTGACCCCGAAAAAGTCATCTTTCCTAATCTGTACGAATTTATCACCAATAACCAGGGGTGGATTGTTTCGGATCAAGAAATTGAATCGTATATGGTGCAAACCCCCGGATACGGTAGTCGAGAGATTCAGGGACGAAAAATATACAAGATGCAGACGGAATTATCGATATATGGAGACGCCTATTTTGTGTACCGCGATACCGGCGAAGTGAAATATTTTCGGGATATGTTTCATACTGACCGCCACCCGACTATAGATTTCTACGGCGAGTTTTTGGATGGACGCTGGGTAAGCGTCGACGAAAATCTTCAAGGTGATCTCTTATTGCCCAAGGGTGCTTCTGTTGCTGGATATACGAAATAGAGCCGAATTTTTGAAATGTTTTCCTTAATCTAAGGAGGGATAAATATGACCGAGAAGATAAATAAGCCGTTTTACGACGATAAAGATTATCGGCGTGAATACAAGTTGCGTGAGACTGATCTGATTGGGATTTACACCCCAGCAGGCCAGCAGCACCCTGCATATTCTGCGCCGCCACCCGACTATGAGAACGCATTCAGTCGAGACATGACATCGCAATATATGAAATATCATTGCGAGTATTATTTCGCATGCCAAAACTATATGCTTTTGGCATCCGATTCG
>NZ_KV814356.1:0-4138 GCF_001813895.1 Rothia sp. HMSC071C12 | reverse complement strand
CTAGCCATTAGAAGCTTATTTCCGGAGGCGCTACCGGTGGTGGATTAGTGTGCACACCAGACGGCGTTCCGGACATATAAAAGCGGGACTACTAACAGTGTGGGCGCACTGCCAGTAGCCCCGCGTGTGAGTGCCTAGAGCTTAGTCACAAAATCAACAATCTGGACCATTGCCGCAAGCGTGACAATGATCCCTGAGACTAGCTTCAGCAGGATAGCGTATCGCTTATCCACGGTTCTCACCTCCCTTCATTATGAGGGGGTTTGAAGTGGCCTCGCAGCTGTGCTGCGGGGCCATTTTTCCATTCTAAGGAAGTGGTATAGGATGTGCCACCGCCTTGCGTCCCATCTGGCTCAGGAATAAGTCACATTTAAGGTGCTGAACCCCGCTTTTGAGGGGTTGAATGGGTGGAGGCGGCGTTTGCGTGTTCGCACTAAGCGTTTAC
This sequence comes from Rothia sp. HMSC071C12, assembly GCF_001813895.1. Taxonomy (NCBI): domain Bacteria; kingdom Bacillati; phylum Actinomycetota; class Actinomycetes; order Micrococcales; family Micrococcaceae; genus Rothia; species Rothia sp. HMSC071C12. The sequence goes on along the minus strand of NZ_KV814356.1, from coordinate 3,693 downwards.
GCTGCTGGCAGGTGGAGGGTTGCGCCTCCGCCTGCCAGTGCCTCTTTAGAGGGTAGGAACCTGTAGTGAGTAGCCGGACATCAACTTCCGCACTAGGGGCTAGAGCCCTGCACCTACCGAGATATGAGCGGCGAAGACGCCCTCAGTTCCTCGGGTCGTATTGAAGGTCCATACAGGGCATGTGTGCCGCTCGTGAAGTCCTCGTAGATCAGCACTGCGAGCGCTGGTGCTGTGTTGTGCTGTGGTGATGGGTGTTGCTGCGTGGATTTGGTGGTGTGGTCGGTGGGGGAGTGGAGAGATTGATTTAGAAAAGGGACAAACCTCCAAAATATTAATTCCTGCACATTTAAAAAATGCACAATGAAGGCATGGAAAACAGAATATGGCAATTAATAATTGTCATATTCTGAACCGTTTCGGAAATGCATTGCATATCATGTCATGATATGTGTAGGAAAGGATTTTAAAAATGGCACAGACCTGGTTTGAGAATGGCTATGTTGCTTTTGATACTGAAACCACTGGCGTGCAGGAAAAGACCGACCGCATTATCAGTGCTTCTTTGTTGTATTACAATGCCGCCCACGTTTTGGTGAGGCGCCGTACGTGGCTCATTAATCCCGGTATTGAGGTGCCCGCTGCCGCTACTGCTGTTAATGGTTTGAGTACCGCATATGTGCACGATATGGGCATGGTTGCCCGTGATGGTATTGCTGAGATTCTGGCGGCTTTGGCGCAGTGTGTGCGCTACCGTATGCCTATTGTTGCCTTCAATGGGTCGTTTGATATGACGGTGCTTCTTCATGAGGGCCGCCGCCATTGTCTGGCTTTGGGTGATGACTTTGCTGATATCTTCGGTGGCAATATGAGGTTGATTGATGGGTTGACTATGCACCGTAAGGCACATCTGAAATGGCGTGGTCGCCGTAATCTTGGTGCTTTGTGTCAGGTGTATGGTGTGGAGCTTGGGGCGGCGGCGCATAATGCGACTGCTGATGCGCGGGCGGCCGCTGAGCTGAGCGTCAAGCTCACTGCTGAGAGTCCTGAGCTGTTTGAGGTGGATGCTTTGAGTCTGCACATGGCGCAACAGGGTTGGTATGCCGCTCAGATGGAAGACTTGCAGGCGTATTTGCGGGTATCTCGTGGTGATGTTTCGATTCAGTGCCCGCCTGGTTGGCCTGTGCGTTACTAGGGGCTAGAAGCTTTAGTTCAGGGGCGGGGTGGTGGGTCCCCGCCTCTGGGGTGCTCTTTCTTAGGGGTGTTGCTGCGGCGGACCAATTTGCTGAAGGGACATTCTGTTCAAAATAGCAGAATCATCTGCCGCCACTGAATTACATTAAAGAACACAAGATGTCATAGTGGAGAAAGAAAAATGTGAAAGCTATGCACCCTGTGATCAGAGAATTCGTGATGGATGCCGCCCTAGCAAGGATGCGCACCACCATCACCGTCGAGCTTAAGCCTGCTTGTATAGATGGCTATTTCTTCAGCTCGCCCACCTACCACGTCATTACCCCTGATCCGGTTGCGGGGTACATGAGCATCCTGCTACGGAACTACCCACGCTACGGTGAAGACACCACCGTCAATACCCCGCGTACCGCAGGCCAGTACCCGGCCACCACCGCCGAACTTACCGCCGCCCTGAGTCGACTAGGTTGGCGCCGCCGCCCGGATACCCTCATTGCCTAGCATCTTGCATAAAATCCCATTTCCAAAAGGATGTGAAGAATGCATATATTCATTCTTTGCACCCTTTATCTTTTCCCTGAATATTTTTCAACTAAATACCTAATTTACCAAAGGGACAAATAGGGAATTTCTAGAATTGGCTGCGGGAAAAAATAGGAAGATGGTCATATCGGATAACACATTAAATTCAAATCCTAATTGGAGGAAAAAATGACCTACTACGTCGAATACTGCACCTGTCCCGTAATCCCCGTCGAACATTTCACGGTCTTCTCAAAAGCACACCCGGAAAACGGCGGTGTTTGCTGTACGACTCGACTTGAGCACGGCGGTGCCTTCGACATGAGCGCTGTCATAGAAGAGGACGCCCGCCGTCGCACCTTCACATACCGCTGGCGCGCTCTGTTCCGCCGCCTTTTCCAGCGCCGCTAAAGGCTAACCCACCCCGTCCCGTTATCCGGTAAGGCGCCCGGGTACCTATCCCCCCCTTAGGGGTGATAGGTACCCGACCGCTCTTGATTTGGGTTTGGGACATACGAGGGAAAACTCAGAAATTGCCCCCTAATAAACAGCATGATGACCCTGTCACAACCACCTAAATTTTTGGAGGCATCATCATGCACACTGTGGAAATCCTTGAGCTTCTGCTGTACTTGCTGGCACTGGTTGCCCTGCTTATCATTTACTGGCTCACGGCGGGTCTTCTCAAGGCGTACAACGCTCAGCAGAAGGAAGCTGAGGCGGCTCACCTCATCACCCTTCAGGGAACCGCTGAGAATGCCGCTGAGAACGGCACAGAGTCCATAGAGGACGCTGAAGGCACAGGCTCCATAGACTAGCCAAACGCCTAGCTGAAAGCATCTGGCACTACCTGCAAAGAAGGGTAGTGCCAGAGGCTAGCAGCCCGTTCTTTACAAGGGGGACATAATAGAGAAAACCCAGGGGCCCAGGACGACACCAGCAGCATGATGAACATACCTCCCCCCCCCACATAAACTACTAACCAATCCACCTAAAGAAAGTGAGAGCCATAAAGATGCAAACAACCGCACGGGATACCTTGAACCACCTGCTAGCAACAGATCCGTTCTTGCGTGAAACCCTGGTCTTGAATCAGGAGCCCCACAACCCCAACAACTACGACGAAGCCTATGCTTTCGAAGATGACGCTAGTGAGAACCTCAGCCGAGCTAAGTCCTTGCTCGCCACCTATAACCGCTACGCCAAGAAGCTGCGCAAGCACAATCTAACCGCCACCAAGATCGTCCTCAAGGCCCTGAAGGATCAGGCATACGCCCATAAAGATCGCCTGATTGACCCGCTACCGCACTACGGCGCCCCCACCCTCACCGGTGAGCCCCTGCAACTGACCAGCACCCTTCAGGTACAAGCCGGTAGCATCCTACAGTCGTCGGCCTGCTTCTGGATTCGCCCCAATGATCTGGCGCAAGCCCGTATCGTGAAGTTTGTGGTTGGCCAGGTGGAAGCTGTGAACCTGGCTGAAGGCTATGCCACTGTACGAACCTCTGACGGGGAGCGCTTCACCCTGCAGCCGCTTGGGCGTACCGATACGGCCCTACTGGGCTGTGACGGTCAAAGCCTTGAAGTGCCGATCTTACCGATTGCTGGGGCGACGTTGGAAGAAGCTGAGCACAAGCATGCTCACGATACCCGTCTGCAGGCCTTCATCGATTACCTGCAGACATCTGTCGAGAAATACACTCACCCCAGTGTGAGCAGCATGTACTACTCCCATGCTCGGGCCCAGTATCGTCCCACCTTCGATCACGCTCCTTTCAGTGGGAACCCTGAAACGCTCGAGGAAGAATATGCCCACGTCGAAAGTGTGTGTACTGATTTCTACCGTGATGGAGGGCTGCTCGATCAGCTTATCGATACTACTGGCCAGAAGCTTGATGCTGCTCTAAAGGCATATCGTCAAGAGCTTCAGCGCTAAAGAAATTACCAAATTAGGGGGCACCTCATATATGAGGTGCCCCC
>NZ_KV814355.1:0-2260 GCF_001813895.1 Rothia sp. HMSC071C12 | reverse complement strand
ACGAGGTTGCCAGAATCGAGTTGAAACCGCGCACACGCTCCACATAGTGTTCGGTCACCTTGTTAATCGTGCGGGACTTCTTCAGGTCGTAGCCACGCTCTTTCTGGTTAGTCTTACGGTCGTAGTTATCCAGAATGTAGGTGGCGATAGCCTCGATACGTTCAGGGCTTTCAAGTACCGCCTTGGTCTTAGCGAACTTTTCAAGTTCCTTCGCATCAGGGGTCGCGGCGCGTTCAGCAGCTACTTCCTCGGCGTAGGCGCTTTCTTCAAGGCAGGCGAAGGTGGGGCTGGTGTTGGTGTATTCCAGGTGGAAAGGCAACACGTTCTTATCGCGGATAGCGTCCACAACGGTGTAGGAGTGCAGGCAGTCACCAAAGACCTCGACGGTGGTGGTGCCGGGGCCTCCTGCGGAGTTCTCATCAAAGATAGGAGTGCCAGTGAACCCGAACATGCAGTAGTTCTTGAAGCGCTTCTTGATGTTGGCGTTCATCTGGCCGAACTGGGAGCGGTGGCATTCATCAAAAATGATGGCTACACGCTGGTTATAGATCGGGTGGTCTTCTTCAGCGTTAGTGAGGTTAGACAGCTTGTGGATGGTGGTGACCACGATGCTGGTTCCTTGGTCTGCCAGGCGGTTGCTCAGCTGACGAGTGCTGCTACTGGAGCTAACAGAGTCCGCCTGGAAGTTGTTGTACTCGAGCATGGTCTGGTAGTCGAGGTCCTTACGGTCCACGACAAAGATGACCTTCTTAACGAGCCCGGTTTCTGCCAGGCGGCGGGCGGTCTTGAAGCTGGTGAGGGTCTTGCCGCTACCGGTGGTATGCCAAATGTAGCCACCGGCCTTTTTAGTGCCGAAGGTCTTATCACTGTTCTTGGACCTATCAGCGGTTTTAACGCAACTAATAATGCGTTCAGTCGCCGCAATCTGGTACGGGCGCATCACCAGCAGATCCTGATCTACCGTAAGGATGCAGTAGTGAGTCAGGATGTTCGCCAGAGCATTCTTAGCCAGGAAGGTACGAGCAAAGAGCATCAGGTCGCTGATGCGGTTGTTCTTAGCATCAGCCCAGTAACTGGTGAATTCGAAGCTCTTACCTGCCGAACCGCCCGAGGCAGCCTGACGGCGGACCTCCTGCAGGTCTTCAATGTGCTTATGGCGCACGGTGTTGGAGTAGTACTTGGTTTCTACACCATTGCTGATAACGAAGATCTGGGCGTACTCGAAAAGGCGATGCTCATCCATCTGGAACCCGGTGCCCTGGTAGCGTTCAATCTGCTGGAAGGCTTCCTGAATACCAACGCTACGCTTCTTCAACTCGATATGAACCAAAGGAAGACCGTTGACCAGGATGGTCACGTCATAGCGGTTGAGCGTCTTACCGTTGGTAGCAGGGACACGGTACTGGTTGATGACCTGCATCAGGTTGCGTGCAGGGTATTTGGCGTCGATGAGCATGATGTTGCGCAAGGTGCCGTCTTCGAGGCGGAAGTCGATGAACCGTTCTTCCTGAATCAGCTTGGCCTTCTCCAAGATACCGTCGTTAGAGCGGGCAAGATGCTCGGTGAACAAACGGTCAAACTCTTCATCAGTGAAGTGGAAACCACTATTGGGCCCGTAGGCGCCTTCTTCAGGGCGGGTATTGAAACGTTCAAGCTGTTCACGCAGATTACGGATCAGAGCAGCCTCATCAGTAAGGTCCGACAGATACTCATAGCCCTGATCCGTAAGGGTATCAATCAGTTCAGCTTCGAGCTGCGCTTCAGTCTGCAGGCCGTTACGGTTTTCGTTAGCCTTCACCCAGTCCTTGTAGTTGGGGGCTTCGGTACGGTCGCCCAAGACGGTGAAGGTATCCGAGCTGAGGATGCGTTCAGTGAATCCCTCGGCAGGGCGGGGGTTATCGGGTACGGTTTCCACGGGGGTGCTCCTTTGCATAGATGGGTTGAGTGCGTGGATGCTTGGGCCACAGGGGTAGTGAGCCCAAAGGGGTTGAGTGTGGTTGAAGTCTAGGGGCCCGTGCAAGGGGCGGCAGGGGTCCGCCGCCTCTGCACGGGGTTCGCGCTTGATACGCAGTTTGATGCGCAACTTGATGCGCAGGTGTCTACTGGTTTTCGCCCTTACGGGGGAAAGAAAGTAGCTGGTCACGGTAGTACTCGTACTGGCTACGACGCGCTGCAAGCTCTGCGGGTAGGCCCTCGGAGAGGCTGCTGGTTAGGGCGTCGAAGCGGTCGAGAATATCGACAATGCGCTGCTGCTCTTCCA
>NZ_KV814354.1:0-5904 GCF_001813895.1 Rothia sp. HMSC071C12 | reverse complement strand
GCGGCAGTGGGGGCGGGGGTAGTAGGGGGGGGGGTAGTAGGGGCGGGGCGGCCAGAAGCAGCAGCAGCCCCAGGCACCACCCAAGAACCAGCCAACAACCCCCGAACATCCCTCAGAGAAAGATTGAAATCCGCAGCACACGCTTTGGGAATGAGCCTTCCACGTAAGAAACATCAACCATCCTTCCCTTCCACCAAGAAACACAGAGACAAAAATAGGGGCACCACCAAAAACAGGGGGCACCAGACCAAGGAAAAGGGCCCGAAGCGCACAACCCCTAAAACCCACGACACTCATAGGGTGGGTGCCGGTAGATATTCCTTGTCAGCAAACCACAGAACAAGTCATAGTACATGTTCCATATTATGTGCCACTCTAAGCCATAGGGGTTCACGCTTTGCTCAGAGAAAGTATGCAGCAGGAACGCCTCATGCTGCGAACATGGCGGCTAAAGGATACGGTACGAGCGCGAGCAAGGTGGGATTCCGTGGGGTGGTAGAGGTGAAGAAACCATGAACTGATTGAGGGGGTAGGGGTGCCTCTTGGTGGTATTTGTCGCATGTTTTAGAACATGTTCTATGTTATGTTCCGCTCTTTGTGTGTGAGTGCAAAGAGGTTCCTCTCCACCTGGGTGGGACCTGTCTTGCGGCTGCCTAGTGGTCGTTGTCTCCAATGATTTTCTGGTGGGGCCCAGAATCTCTTCATGAGGTTCAGGAGTCTACGGTTCTTGGTGTGCCGGATTCTGCCAGATGGAGAGGAAGCGTATGGGCTTCGATTCTACCGTGACTGGGTGTGGGGGCTCCACCTGTTTGGGAGGGGGGTGGTGGTCTTCTTGGTTTTGGAATGACCAAACCGCGCGCACTGATTTTGTTCTGTCTCTAAACTGAGAGCATATTCAAGCGTTACCGGTAGGTTGTGCAAGCGGCTTAGGGTCTTCCTCGTAGTGGAGGAGGGTGCTCCAAGATGCATTGCGTCTTTGGCTCTCAGGGCGGTTTGTAGCAGCCCCCGATACGGTAACTACCCAGGTTCTTGAGATCCATCAAGAGCCCTTATGTGAAAGGACTCATCATGACCTCTAGTAATGCGCACTTATCTGCAGGCGACGACCAGCTCAATGCTTCCGAGGCGACGCAGCAGGTGCCGCTCACGGAGGACGAGCTGGACCGGGCAGAAGAGAAGGCATGGTGGGATTCGCTGACCCCGGAAGAACAGCACGCTTACGAGGCCGAGCACGAGGCTAACCTGCGCATGGTTGAAGAACGTGAGGTTATCAATGATGAGCGCCAGGAATTCTACGACCGCATCTATAAGGATTTGTACAATGTGGATGCTCTACTGCAGCAGCTGCTTGAATGGGCAGAAGACGCAGGAGACGAAGAGGACGCGCAGTGGTACCGTGAGAACAATGCCACGCTGACCCTTGATGAAAAGCTCGAGTTCGTAGCAGACGAGTACACCAACCGCCCTTCGCACTACGAGGCTGAACTGCGCGCTACCAACCTCGTAACCCCCTTCGAGACCATGACTACTTTGGCGGCGGCGGTGCCTTTGAGCGATACGATGATTGCAACCATGGCTAAGCGGCACAGGAGCTTGCTGAAGCTGGGCATTGAGGATAAGGCACTAAACTTCAGGCGTCGCCCAAAGGGTGGCTATAGCCTCAATGATGAGCAACAGCAGTATGTTCGTAAGCAGCTACTGAAGAACTATACCCGTATCGGTAAGGCAGGTTCGGCACAGATGCTTGTCGCAATCTACGAACCGACCGGCATGTGGTTGCTTGAACCGCGTAAGGATGGCGACGGTAACGGCTTCACCTGGGATACGGTGAATCTTGATGATTACCGTGCTGGTTTCCTTTTCCCGTTGAGCTCGAATATGCCCACTGGCGGTTTCGCCCCGCGCCGTGATCGTGTGGAGTTCTTGTGCCTGCTGCTGAAGAAGGGTGTTATCACTCTTGAGCAGTTCTGGCAGCGTCTGCGTAGCAATTCCTACATTGCCGACCGTGACGAGTTCTTCGAAGATGGTGCCAATTCGCTTGTGATGACCAAGCGGAACTGGCGAAACCTCGTGCACAAGGCGAAGCTCAATGACACCGCAGAAGACCCCCAGATGCTTCCTACCGATTGGGCGTTTGTTGATGCAAGTGATGAGCGCTTTGGATTCTGGTCCCTTTCTGAGTGGGAAGAGTACATTGACTCCAAGCCTGATGACTGGTTCGTTGTAGGTGATGATACTGCTGAGTACATCGGCAAGGAGGTAGAACCTGCCCTGCTGCTACCCGAGATGCTTGAGTGGCACCAGCGCCACACGCAAACCCAGGATGACTAAAAGCTAGATCCCTGACTCATTTATGAGCGCAAGGGGGTCAGAGGGTATATTAGGTTCTGACATGGAACCTCCTATCGTCGGTTCATGTCGTGTTGTTATATGGGTCTGGGAATGTCGGATTCCCAGACCCATTTTTTATCTTCTGCTCCCTCATTGCGGATGGAGCGCTCTGGCCTCCAGATACGGACAAGCCCCGCTAGAACGACACGTTCTAGCGGGGCTTTTCACACGTTCACACACAAGCACCCATCCTGCACGCCAACAGGCGAGGCAGCTAGGTACCTGAAGCTTCTAAAGACCTCATCCACCACCCTACAATTACGGTCTGCATATTATAGTTTTTTGGGGTAGATACTCGGCCCTCAAAACTCCTCGCAAGCGAGCTTTTTTCAGTCCGAGTATATCACACCACAAGAAACGGCGTGGCAACTTGCCCGCAATACCAAGGAACTATATATTTGTCACAGTGACAAAAGTTGTAAATCAACAACAGGAGAGTAGCGTGCGCCCCACCCCATGGACCCCCAAACCCATCACCACCGCCTTCATGGACTACGAAACCGGATACGGTGTCACCTCCGACGGTGTCACCTTCAAAGCCGCCGCCGGTGCACGCCGCAAAAACCCCAACCTGGTCGATAAGCTCAACGCCGCAGCCCAGCTGCGCGTTGCAGGCCAGCCGGTCACCCGTATCTTCCTTACCGGCAAAGTACCCCCCAACGACCGCAAAACCCGTCACTGGCTCCTTACTCAGACCCCCGGCTGGGAAACCCCTAGAGGTCACTGGCTCGGCACCCCTCCCACCGGACGCTTCGATAATGTAGAAACCGGCCAGCGCATCGACGTGAAAGTTTCCTCCGAGTGGTTCGGCAAAATCAATCTCACCCCCGACCAAGCCCGCCGCGCCTGGAACACCCTTGAATCTCTTCTGCGTTGGTTCTTCCGTTCTGACCTCGGCGAGGGATCCCCGCTCATGCTCACCCCCGCCGCCACCGGGCAGAACCTGTGGGCAGCCTCCCTGCCCAAGAACTACGCCCCCATCCCCGTAGACCCGGACATTGCCGAGGACCTGCACCGCACCAGCACCCAGCACCACCTCGACCACCTCGTACTCGGCGACGCCATGCCTCAACACCCCGACGTCGTCCCCATGATTGACCCGAGGCACACCCCGCAGCTTGACGGCTTCTCCTACGTTGATGGCCGCTTCATGTACTCGGCCCTCTGCCGCGAACTGGGCACCGGCCCCGGACACCGCCTGACCGCCAAGCAGTGCGAAGACCTCTGGCGCAACAACCCGTACGTGCGCGCCCGCTTCGCCGTCGAATTCACCGTACCCGACACCTGGGAACACGTCGGACTCTTCGGCATCCCCTTCGAGGACAAGACCCACGGCTGGTTCTACCCCAACCGCCCCGGCGCACGCGGTCAGGCATGGGTTGACGCCTCCGAACTCTTCGTCGCCCAAAAATTCGGCTGGCACTTCCGTTTCCTCGAAGGCATTCTCTTCACCACCGAAAAGAAGGCGCAGCGCAAGCGCTTCGAGCCCGGCGCCGACGAGGCAACCCGCCGCATGGTCAACGCCCGACCCCTGGACACCTGGGCCGATCGCCTCTCTGAAGCCCGAGAAGCAGTAGCCAACCACCCCGATCTGCACCCTGCCGTCGCCAAGGCCATCAGCGCAGCACTGCGCGCCATTGTCATTCAGTCCATCGGTGCTTTTGCCTCCCGTGGCCGCTCCGCTACCGCCATCACCTACGACTTCGCCAACATCCCCGCCAAGTACCAAGGCACCGCAGAACGTAAAGGCAACGCCTTCATCTACACCCTCCCCCAAAACCACAACCCCCGCCAGCAGGCCTTCTATCGCCCCGAATTTGCAGTGCAGGTATGGGGTAGGGGTCGCGCTCGTGTGTTGCATCATACGGTGCGTCGTAAGGGGTTCGATCCGGTGGAGACCGGCGCTCTAACCCTGCCGGGCCGGTCCATCATCGGCATTAACGGTGACGCGATCTACTCGACGGTGCTACCGACCTGGTCGCTGCCTGTAGCTAATGGTGGCGCCGATGATGGGCGTGCAGGTCTGCTGCGCCTTCAGGGCTGGCTACCTGGCCCGGTCAAGACCCCGGTGCTACGTTCTGACCGTGACAAGCTACGAGACCGAGCCGTGAAATCCGGGTACACGCACGGTGTCGATGATGCCGTCTTCGAGCATGAATTTATCCCCCCGGAAGATGGCTTGTTCGATTACGACCTCTTCGAAGAAGACGTTTAGACCCTAGAGAGGATGTGAATGATGGACCCGCAAAAAGCACCGCTTTCTCAGCTTTTCGCCTACGTCAAGCAGGTACACGGGCTAAGCAATAAGAAGATTGCCGAGCAGCTAGGTCGCTCTGAAACTCTAGTTCGTAAGCTTCTAGCAGGCACCTGCAAGAACGAAGCCTACCGCATTCCTGGCACTGAGCTAGCTGAGACCGGCCAGGTGCAACATCAGGCACCCCGCCGCCGCCGCAAGGACGGCAAGCTGGCTCGCGTGCGTGCCCCGCGCGGCTCGAAGAAGAAGTCAGTCGTTCCTTCAGATACGCGTGGCACCCCGGTCCCCAAACCGCGCCGTAGCGCCTTTATCCATCACAAACCCGTTGAAGGCGCTGACGGAAACCGTTTCTACATGATTGACATGCCAATGGGTAAGAAGACGAAGGGCCGCGTCTCTGGCTTCAAAGCTGCCATGGATGACTTGCATGATGTCACCCGTCGCCAGGCGCACACTGACAAGCGCGTGAACATGAACGTGACCGTACAGAACGCCGACGGAACCCGCCATCAGCTACGCGTCGGTAGCAAGCGCGGTTTCCACGCCTCTGACGTACTAGCTGACGTGAAAGATCAGCACAAGGGCAGCTTTGAATCCTGGCTCATGCATCAGCTTCAGGCCGTCTATGACGGTTCCGCTGGACGCATTGTGCAGATTCAAATGGTCTCTTTCGACGCAGTGCGCAGCAAGGAAGAACGCAAGGCACAGGATCAGGCGGGCACCCGCCGAGGCTTCTGGAGCCAATTCCGTAAGCGCCGCTAAAACACACCTCACACCTGGAAGGAGGCACATCATCATGACACATCATCAACAGAAAACAGGAAGCCTACGCGAACGCCTAGAACGGGCACTTGAATATACGGATACTGATGAGCAGCTGGCTCAATGGCTGGTAGAAACTCACACGTTGGAGGATATTCTAACGGCGTGTACATGTACTGCAGATGAGGCCGCTGCATTGTTAGGTTATGCCAGCGTACGGTCGTTTAAGACCATGGCACATCGTCGTTTAGCGGGCAAACCTAGCCGTGTTCCCTTGCCAGTGGTGAAGGGTGTGGGGGATTTATGGTCTCGTCCTGCGGTATTGAGGGCTGCGGAGCCTTTGAGGGTGCGTTCATCTTTTGAGGTTTCTGACTGATAGACAGTTACGATAGGTAGGTTCTTGTGTGTTAGGGCGGTGGTGCAGCTGCGGTGCTGTGCTGCCGCCCTTCTTTTGGGTTAGCTCATTTACCAATGGGACATACCATCCAATACATGAT
>NZ_KV814353.1:0-5408 GCF_001813895.1 Rothia sp. HMSC071C12 | reverse complement strand
CTTTCAATTGTATAGTGTTTTGGTTTCTTGCTTAGAAGATTCTTGGTCATCTGAATGGTGATGTTGGAGGAGTTTAGGAAAGAAACTTTGTGGTGCGAATCACGGAAAACGGATTTGCATGACATACAAAACGCTGGTATAGTTGATTGAGTTGCCGCGGGAACGCGGTAACAATGAAAATAACATGAATGACCGTTCAACGGTAAGACATCCTTCGAATGAAGGAGTCAAGGTGTTGAATCGGTGTGTTGCTTGAGAACTCAATAGTGTGCTTTGTTCAATAAAATCACCGAATGGTGATGGAAACTGAAACTAATACCAAATATTTATTTATATTTGATAATCATCAAATGGTTTCAAATTTAGTCAGCTTGAGTCACGCACCCCCGTGTGTGATTCGCTGTTTGAGATCAGATTATCAAGCTTTTCTATTTTTTCAACGGAGAGTTTGATTCTGGCTCAGGACGAACGCTGGCGGCGTGCTTAACACATGCAAGTCGAACGATGAAGCCTAGCTTGCTAGGTGGATTAGTGGCGAACGGGTGAGTAATACGTGAGTAACCTACCTTTAACTCTGGGATAAGCCTGGGAAACTGGGTCTAATACCGGATACGACCAATCTCCGCATGGGGTGTTGGTGGAAAGCGTTATGTAGTGGTTATAGATGGGCTCACGGCCTATCAGCTTGTTGGTGAGGTAACGGCTCACCAAGGCGACGACGGGTAGCCGGCCTGAGAGGGTGACCGGCCACACTGGGACTGAGACACGGCCCAGACTCCTACGGGAGGCAGCAGTGGGGAATATTGCACAATGGGCGCAAGCCTGATGCAGCGACGCCGCGTGAGGGATGACGGCCTTCGGGTTGTAAACCTCTGTTAGCAGGGAAGAAGAGAGATTGACGGTACCTGCAGAGAAAGCGCCGGCTAACTACGTGCCAGCAGCCGCGGTAATACGTAGGGCGCGAGCGTTGTCCGGAATTATTGGGCGTAAAGAGCTTGTAGGCGGTTTGTCGCGTCTGCTGTGAAAGGCCGGAGCTTAACTCCGTGTATTGCAGTGGGTACGGGCAGACTAGAGTGCAGTAGGGGAGACTGGAATTCCTGGTGTAGCGGTGGAATGCGCAGATATCAGGAGGAACACCGATGGCGAAGGCAGGTCTCTGGGCTGTAACTGACGCTGAGAAGCGAAAGCATGGGGAGCGAACAGGATTAGATACCCTGGTAGTCCATGCCGTAAACGTTGGGCACTAGGTGTGGGGAACATTCCACGTTTTCCGCGCCGTAGCTAACGCATTAAGTGCCCCGCCTGGGGAGTACGGCCGCAAGGCTAAAACTCAAAGAAATTGACGGGGGCCCGCACAAGCGGCGGAGCATGCGGATTAATTCGATGCAACGCGAAGAACCTTACCAAGGCTTGACATATACTGGACCGCATCAGAGATGGTGTTTCCCTTCGGGGCTGGTATACAGGTGGTGCATGGTTGTCGTCAGCTCGTGTCGTGAGATGTTGGGTTAAGTCCCGCAACGAGCGCAACCCTCGTTCTATGTTGCCAGCACGTTATGGTGGGGACTCATAGGAGACTGCCGGGGTCAACTCGGAGGAAGGTGGGGATGACGTCAAATCATCATGCCCCTTATGTCTTGGGCTTCACGCATGCTACAATGGCCGGTACAGAGGGTTGCGATACTGTGAGGTGGAGCTAATCCCTAAAAGCCGGTCTCAGTTCGGATTGGGGTCTGCAACTCGACCCCATGAAGTCGGAGTCGCTAGTAATCGCAGATCAGCAACGCTGCGGTGAATACGTTCCCGGGCCTTGTACACACCGCCCGTCAAGTCACGAAAGTTGGTAACACCCAAAGCCGGTGGCCTAACCCTTTTGGGAGGGAGCCGTCTAAGGTGGGATTGGCGATTGGGACTAAGTCGTAACAAGGTAGCCGTACCGGAAGGTGCGGCTGGATCACCTCCTTTCTAAGGAGCACATTTAGTTGGCCATGCTACCCGCGAGTGTCGGGTGGGTGGTTTTGCTCATGGGTGGAATGTTGGTTTTGGGTTGGATGAGGCGCATTGTTGGGTTTTGGGGTAACACATTAGTGTTGTTCCTTTGTTTGCCTGGCATGGTGATGATGCAAATGTTTTTGTTTGTGTTGTTGTTGTGTTGTGGGTTGTTGTTTGAGAACTATATAGTGGACGCGAGCATCTTCTGGAATTTGCGTTGAATCAATGCTTTTGTGTTGGTTTGATTGTTGATTTTAGATTCTTATTTTTCTTGATTGTGTGTAAGTTATTAAGGGCACACGGTGGATGCCTTGGCATTAAGAGCCGATGAAGGACGTGTGAATCTGCGATAAGCCTCGGGGAGCCGATAACTGGGCTGTGATCCGAGGATTTCCGAATGGGGAAACCTGGCTCATCTTCATGGTGAGTTACCGCCAGCTGAATGTATAGGCTGGTTGGGGGGAACGCGGGGAAGTGAAACATCTCAGTACCCGCAGGAAGAGAAAATAAAGTAATGATTCTGTGAGTAGTGGCGAGCGAAAGCGGAAGAGACTAAACCTGTGGTGTGTGATAGCGGTTAGGCGTTGCATCATGGGGGTTGTGGGAGTCACAGTGGCAGTTCTAACTGGCTGCCGGCATGATGTTCAGGATGGTAGGTGAACGACTTGGAATGGTCGGCCGTAGAGGGTGAGAGTCCCGTAATCGAAATTGTTCTGTCCGTGGTGTGGCCACCCGAGTAGCACGGGGCTCGTGGAATCTCGTGTGAATCTGCCAGGACCACCTGGTAAGTCTAAATACTTCTTAATGACCGATAGTGAATCAGTACCGTGAGGGAATGGTGAAAAGTACCCCGGGAGGGGAGTGAAATAGTACCTGAAACCGTGTGCTTACAAGCCGTTGGAGCCTTTTGGGGTGACAGCGTGCCTTTTGAAGAATGAGCCTGCGAGTTAGTGTTATGTCGCGAGGTTAACCCGTGTGGGGTATCCGTAGCGAAAGCGAGTCTGAATAGGGCGTTTGAGTGGCATGACCTAGACCCGAAGCGGAGTGATCTATCCATGGCCAGGTTGAAGCGACGGTAAGACGTCGTGGAGGACCGAACCCACTTCAGTTGAAAATGGAGGGGATGAGCTGTGGATAGGGGTGAAAGGCCAATCAAACTCTGTGATAGCTGGTTCTCCCCGAAATGCATTTAGGTGCAGCGTTACGTGTTTCTTGCCGGAGGTAGAGCTACTGGATGGCCGATGGGCCTTCACGGGTTACTGACGTCAGCTAAACTCCGAATGCCGGTAAGTGAGAGCGTAGCAGTGAGACAGTGGGGGATAAGCTTCATTGTCGAGAGGGAAACAGCCCAGACCACCAACTAAGGCCCCTAAGCGTGTGCTAAGTGGGAAAGGATGTGGAGTTGCTTAGACAACCAGGAGGTTGGCTTAGAAGCAGCCATCCTTGAAAGAGTGCGTAACAGCTCACTGGTCAAGTGATTCTGCGCCGATAATGTAGCGGGGCTCAAGTACACCGCCGAAGTTGTGGCAATGACCCTTTGGGGTTGTTGGGTAGGGGAGCGTCGTGTGGCCGGTGAAGCTGCGGTGTAAACCAGTGGTGGAGGCTATGCGAGTGAGAATGCAGGCATGAGTAGCGAAAGATGAGTGAGAAACTCATCCGCCGGATGATCAAGGGTTCCAGGGTCAAGTTAATCTGCCCTGGGTTAGTCGGGGCCTAAGGCGAGGCCGACAGGCGTAGTCGATGGATAACGGGTTGATATTCCCGTACCGGTGAAAAACCGCCCATACTGATATTGTGATGCTAACCATGCGAAGCATGATGTGCAGGCTTTTGTTTGTGTGTTGTGTGGGTTGTGGGACCCGATCTTTGGAGGTAAACGTGTTAACAGGTGTGACGCAGGAAGGTAGCCAAGCCACGCGATGGTTGTCGTGGTCTAAGCGTGTAGGGTTGTCGGTTGTTAAATGCGCCGGCTGTGTGCCTGAGACGTGATGGGACCCCGTTTTTGGGGGATTTGGTGATCCTATGCTGCCGAGAAAAGCATCGGCGTGAGGTTTTAGCCGCCCGTACCCTAAACCGACACAGGTGATCAGGTAGAGAATACTAAGGCGATCGAGAGAATCATGGTTAAGGAACTCGGCAAAATGCCCCCGTAACTTCGGGAGAAGGGGGACCTTGAGCGTGATGGGCACTTGCTGCCTGGAGCGTGTATGGGTCGCAGAGACCAGGGGGAAGCGACTGTTTATCAAAAACACAGGTCCGTGCGAAGTCGTAAGACGATGTATACGGACTGACTCCTGCCCGGTGCTGGAAGGTTAAGAGGATTGGTTAGCTCTTTTGGGCGAAGCTGAGAATTTAAGCCCCAGTAAACGGCGGTGGTAACTATAACCATCCTAAGGTAGCGAAATTCCTTGTCGGGTAAGTTCCGACCTGCACGAATGGAGTAACGACTTCCCTACTGTCTCAACCATGAACTCGGCGAAATTGCAGTACGAGTAAAGATGCTCGTTTCGCGCAGCAGGACGGAAAGACCCCGTGACCTTTACTATAGTTTGGTATTGGTGTTTGGTTTGGCTTGTGTAGGATAGGTGGGAGACTGTGAAGCATGGACGCTAGTTTGTGTGGAGTCGTTGTTGAAATACCACTCTGGTCAATCTGGATGTCTAACTTCGGGCCATGATCTGGTTCAGGGACAGTGCCTGATGGGTAGTTTAACTGGGGCGGTTGCCTCCTAAAGTGTAACGGAGGCGCCCAAAGGTTCCCTCAGCCTGGTTGGCAATCAGGTGTTGAGTGTAAGTGCACAAGGGAGCTTGACTGTGAGACTGGCAGGTCGAGCAGGGACGAAAGTCGGGACTAGTGATCCGGCGGTACGTTGTGGAACGGCCGTCGCTCAACGGATAAAAGGTACCTCGGGGATAACAGGCTGATCTTGCCCAAGAGTCCATATCGACGGCATGGTTTGGCACCTCGATGTCGGCTCGTCGCATCCTGGGGCTGGAGTCGGTCCCAAGGGTTGGGCTGTTCGCCCATTAAAGCGGTACGCGAGCTGGGTTCAGAACGTCGTGAGACAGTTCGGTCCCTATCCGCTGCGCGCGTTGGAAATTTGAGAAAGGCTGTCCTTAGTACGAGAGGACCGGGACGGACGAACCTCTGGTATGTCAGTTGTACCGCCAGGTGCATGGCTGATTGGCTACGTTCGGGAGGGATAACCGCTGAAAGCATCTAAGCGGGAAGCCTGTTTCGAGATGAGATTTCCTGGCACTTTTGGTGTGTGAGGCTCCTTATAGATGATGAGGTTGATAGGCCGGGTATGGAAGCGGGGACTGAAGACTCGTGGAGTTGACTGGTACTAATAGGCCGAAGGCTTACTTTTCAAGAAGTTTTGTGTTGTTTGCGTTCACTGTATGGTTTTTGGATAA
>NZ_KV814352.1:0-2474 GCF_001813895.1 Rothia sp. HMSC071C12 | reverse complement strand
CCCCCCCCGCCAAGGCAATCACTAACTTGGCGGCAAGCACCCGCTGACTGGCAGCAAGCCCAAACAGAGCCCACCCCCGAACACAGGCACACACTACCCCACCCAAAGCACTCACCTACTGGCGGCAAACCCAGGTAGAGCCCCGGCAACAAACACACGGTGCCAGCCCGCAGAGAATCCATACTCTAAAAGTGATGATGCTAGTCCACGCGGTACGACACAACTTACAGAACATGTGCAATATTATGTACCCCAACCGTGTGCGCCCCAACCATGGAGGGTGCAGGGACTCTTACAGCGAGCGCAGGAGGGGGCTAGAGGCAACGATAGAACTGAAGGCACTACAAGGCGACCATGGGACTACAGGACCGCAGGCACTAAAGGCGCTGCAGAGCTGCAGGCACTGCAGGCATTGAGGATGACCACAGGACCACAAGAAATAGAGGCGACCACAAGAACTAGGAGCAAGAAGCGGCGACAAGACTGAGGACTAGAGAGGATAAGGGCGACTACAGAACCACAAGGAATAGAGGCAGCTCTAGGACTAAGAACTAAAGGCGACGTATAGAACAACAGGCACTAAAGGCGCTGAGGGCGGCGGTAAGAACCACAGAACTAGAGACACGAGGCAACGGCAAAACTGAGGACAACCACAGAACCACAGGAACCTGCGGCAGCCACAAGAACTAGGAAGCTACAAGGACTGGAGGGAAGAAGTGACCATACCCCCCCCAGCAAGCACCAACACCAGCACCAGAACAAGACCACAGACGAACCCATGCCAATGGTACACAGGACAGCCAAGCAAAAGCAGACACGCACAGGCACAACCAGGACCGACAGCAACCATGCTTAGCAGGCGCTCGCAGGAACAGGAGCAAGAACAGAGGCTAGGACTACAGGGGTTCCAGAAAGAACAGGTCACAGCCAGTAAGGGCTACAAGGCTAGCAGCGAGCGCTAGGAGGCTCCAGAAAGAAAGTGAGCTCCAGAGGGTACGGCACGGAATGCTAGCGAACACCCCTCCCCCAATCGAGAAAGACCCAACAGCTAGCTAGTACGGGATACCAGGAACTGCCAAAAAGCTGAAGAAACAGGACGATTAGGGAAACAGGGAATGCCAGGTGCGTACAAGACAGGATGGACGAGACCCAGAAAGGAACAGGAACAGAGGGGCAGCAAAAACCCCACACCATCAGAGGCTCTAGCAAGAGCACGTCAAAGCCAGTAAGCGATTACGGGCCACCAAGCGAGCACCAGGAGGCTCCAGCAAGAACAGGAGCAGAAACCAAGGCCAGCAGAAACCGGGGCTACAGGAACGGGACCAGCAAGGGGTTCCAGAAAAAACAAGAACCAAGTGGCTGCAGAAACCCCATACTTATGGAGCTCAACATCAACAGGAAACCATGGCGTAAAAGCTGGTGTAGAAGCTTTGATGCTAGCCCACACGGTACGACACAACTTATAGAACATGTGCAATATTATGTGCCCCAAATATGGGGGTGCAGAGACTAAAGACAGCGAGCGCAACAGCTAGAACGACGATAGAACTACAGACACTGAAGGTAACGGCAAAACTGAAGACTGAGGGCAGTAAAGCTGCAGGGATGAGGGGGTGACCACAGGACCAGGAACAACAGCAAGACTAAGAACTAAGAGCGACGATAGAGCCACAGAAACCAAGGGGCGACGGTAAGAACTGTAGGACGGCCATAGGGCCAAGACATCCAAGCACAGCCAAAACAACCAGCACCCCCATCCAAACCAGGCAGCACCCTACACCAACCGCACATCCACACCCAAACTAGAGCGCACCTGCATCACCGCATTACGCAACCCACGACCATCAGACCCCGTAGCAGGAACCGTCACGCTCACGCCCTCCCCCACCACCCCTGAACCCCAGATCTTGTAATGACCCGAACCAGATAAGGACACAGCACATCCCGCCCTACGGGCACGACCCAACAACTCAACGGTACTGGCAGGCATAGACCCGACAGGGCTACCACCCGAGATACGGCGGACACCTTGATGATCGGTACTAACCAAAGTACCGGCCAAGGCACCGACTGGCTCGATGCAAACAATCAGGTTCTTAGGTTCACTGGCTAGAACATCAAAACCACCACCACGGTAGAGGGTGCGCATACCAACTGCCGGATAAGACTGAGCATCCCCCATAGAACCCACCACAACAACCGGCGTAGTCTTCAAAGCCTTGCAGTCCTCGATAGCATACGAGGGTGAACACCCAACCCCCAGAACCCCAAAACCCAACCCCCAGAACCCCAGAACCCAGATTGAACTCAACCTTAAGAACAATGCGGGTACACATATCCACCACCACCCAATACCCAGCAAGGTGCAGTGTACGCGTACACAGAACCACCCACACAACAACACCCCACCCTAGCGGCGGGAGCAGTGATGGGGGCGGGGGCGGCAGTGGGGGCGGGGGTAGTAGGGGCGGGGG
>NZ_KV814351.1:0-215 GCF_001813895.1 Rothia sp. HMSC071C12 | reverse complement strand
GGCGCACCATCAGCACGCAGGTTTTCTATTCCGTCAATTACCCAACCTCCGCGTCGATAAAGGTCTTCAATATCATCGTATTCTTTTAGCTCAACTTCAAAAGTCGGTGAAATGAACTGACGAGCCATTAAATAGTCACCAGTCTGCACACCATAATTACCCCATTTAATCCATGCATCCATCGTCTTACGGATACCTTCAATAGACTTCTCGCG
>NZ_KV814350.1:22295-101435 GCF_001813895.1 Rothia sp. HMSC071C12 | reverse complement strand
ACAAGTGGGGCCTTGAAAGGGTCTCAAACACCCTTCCAGACACTAAACTACCTGGTCAGTGCGTTTTATGGGTGCTGAAAAATCTTTAAAAAACTTCCAAAAAACCTCAAAAATCTGCGAATTCCCCTCTCGGGACCCCCAAAACAGGGTCGAACGGTGCCTAAAGCCCTCGCCAACAAAGACAAACCAAGAAACCCCAGAGCCAGAGGGCAGCAGAACGATACAAGAAGAGCCCCTCCTGACGGAGGGGCTCTGTGTATATAGGAAACGTATATAGGGAACAGAAGAGGAGGGGCACTCCCCCACCGAACATTCAGTAATGAATACTTCAGTAGAGAAGAACCCCTCCCCATCTATATGTATCGAGAAGACTAAATCAGCTCTGTATTAGATCAGCTCTACAGCGCCCTGGTTCTTCTTGCCACGGCGAACCATCGCAAAACGACCGTGTAGCAAATCATCCTTAGAAATAGCTGCGTCCTCGCCCTGAACCTTCACGCCGTTCACCGAAGCGCCGCCCTCCTTCAGAATGCGACGAGCCTCAGAGTTAGACTTCGCAAAACCCAGCTCAGTCAGAACAGAAATCATGTCCAGGCGGTCCTCGGACAGCTTAGCCGAAGGAAGCTCAGCAACCACAGACTCCAGGGTAGCCTCATCCAGAGCAGCGAAATCGCCCTTACCAAACAAAGCCTCCGAAGCAGCCACAGCCTGATCAGTAGCCTCAGTACCGTGAACCAGCGAAGTCACCAGGTACGCCAGAGTCTTCTGAGCCTCACGCTTAAACGGCTCCTTCTCAACCTTCTCCGCAAACTCAGCAATCTCAGCACGAGTCAAGAAAGTAAAGACCTTCAGACGATCCAGCACATCCGCATCCGCAGTGTTCAGCCAGAACTGGTAGAAAGCGTACGGCGAGCACATCTGCGGGTTCAGCCAAATAGCGTTACCCTCGCTCTTACCGAACTTAGTGCCATCAGAGTTAGTAATCAGCGGGGTACCAATAGCGTGAACGCTCTTACCCTCCACCTTACGAATCAGCTCGGTACCGCTGGTCAGGTTACCCCACTGATCAGAACCACCGGTCTGCAGAGTACAACCGAAACGACGGTTCAGCTCCAAGAAGTCCAAGCCCTGCAGAATCTGATACGAAAACTCGGTGTACGAAATGCCCTCATCAGAGTTCAGGCGCTTCGCAACAATCTCCTTCTTCACCATGGTGCCCACGCGGAAATGCTTACCAACATCGCGCAGCAGCTGCAGAGCAGACATCTGACCGCTCCAGTCCAAGTTATTCACCATGCGGGCAGCGTTCTCACCCTCGAAAGAGAGGAAACGCTCAATCTGAGCACGCAGAGACTTAACCCACTCAGCAACAACCTCAGGAGAGTTCAGCACACGCTCAGAAGTCTGACGCGGATCACCAATCAAACCGGTGAAACCACCCACCAGACCCAGCGGCTTGTGACCAGCCAGCTGCAGACGACGCATCACCAGCAGCTGCACCAGGTGACCCAGGTGCAAAGAAGCCGCAGTCGGATCATAACCCGTATAGAAAGTCAGGCTCTCCTCGCTCAGCGCCTTCTCCAGAGCAGCCTCATCAGTGCTCACGTGCACCAGGCCGCGCCACTTCAGCTCCTGCCAAATATTCTCGAAGGTATCGTCATTATGCTGCGCGTTGAGGATCTCGGCAGACATGCTTCTCCCATTCACAAGGTAACAACGCCCGAAGGCGCTCGAACAAAATATGTAACAAGCCTAGCACCGCACCAGCCCAAACGCTCAGAAAAACCCAAGCGAGCGCCCAAACCGGTGCGGCACCGGCTCAAAGAAATAACAAGAAAGGTACTACAGAGCTACAGACCCGCGGGCATCCGCGAACCCACCATGTGCAGGCGCTGAGTCGGACGAGTCATCGACACGTACAAGTCACCCACAGCACCATCAGCATCATCGATCAGCTGCTGCGGCTCAACAATCACCACAACATCAAACTCAAGGCCCTTCGCCTCCCACGGAGTCAGAACCAGCACCTGATTCTCCAACGCAGTCTGCGCGGTACCCGTACGATCAGCATGAGCACGAGCCACGGCCTGAGCCGTCTGAACATACAGGCTCGGCGGGCACACCACACCAATCAGAGCGCCGCCCGAATGAGCGACTTCCTCGCTGACCACGGACACGGTCTGCTCCACAACAGACTCGGCGGCAACCTCATGAACCAGCGGAGGCCACTGGCCCTCACGCACCGCACGAGGTGCAGACACCTCATAACCAGCAGCCTGAGCAACCGATACCGCTGCCTCAGCAATCTGAGCCGGAGTACGGTAATTAATCGTCAGCTCCTCCAGAGTGAAACGCTCACCCACGAACGGCTCCAACGCCTGCGACCACGAAGAAGCAGCCGCCGCAGAAGACGCCTGAGCAATATCGCCCACAATCGTAAAAGACTTCATCGGGCAACGACGCATCAGCAAACGCCACTGCATGGGTGAAAGCTCCTGAGCCTCATCCACCACAATATGGCCATACGCCCAGGTACGATCAGCCGACGCCGCAGCTGCAGCAGTCATACGCTCGCCACGAACCTCATTCATCATCGCAATCTGCTCAGGAGTAATCACGCCATCAGCGCCAATATCCTCCAGCGACTGGTGAACATTCTCCAGCGCCTTCGCCGCATTCTCAAGGTTCGCGCGATGCTCCGCCGCAGCACGAGCCGCAGCAGCCGCACCGGTCACCTTCGAAAAATCACCCAAAAGCTCAGCAGCCTCATCCAGCAGAGGAACATCAGCCTCCGTGAAGGGGGCATCCGCCGGGCGAGCCAGCAGCTCACGCTCAGCCTTCGACAACTCACGAGTCGCAGACTCCAGATAGTGCGGCTTCGAAAACAGCGAGCGCAACAGAGTCTCCGGCGACAGCGGCATCCACGCCAGGTTCAAGGCACGGCGCACATCCATCGAAGCACGCACATCATCCTGCAGATACGGACGCTCCACCACACGACCCGCCGCACGGTTCAGCTGATCATCCAGCTTCGCGGTCAGCTCCTTCAACAGAATCTTCACGAACGTCTCACGAGCCTCATTATGCGGCTTGCCCGTCGAACGAGCACGAGAACGAGCCGAACGAACCATCTCCGGAGTCAGCTCAACATCAGTACCCTCAACATTCAGACGCTGAACCTGAGCCGGCACCTTCTGACGATCCGCCACCGCACGTTTAATAACCTTCACCATGCGCAAATCGCCCTTCAACGCGGCAACCGCGCGGTCCTTCTCAGGCACAGCACGCAGACCCGGGTACAGGGTCGCCAACGAAGCCATCACCACGCCGGTCTCACCCAGCGACGGAAGCACACGCTCGATGTACCACATGAACGAATTCGACGGACCAACCACCAGCACGCCAGCCTTCGACAGGCGCTCACGGTTCGTGTACAGCAGGTACGCCGCACGATGCAGCGCCACAGCAGTCTTACCGGTACCGGGACCACCCTGCACAACACGCACGCCCGGTAGCTCCGAGCGGATAATCGCATCCTGCTCAGCCTGAATCGTCGCCACAATATCACCCATGCGGCCGGTACGCTTCTTATTCAACGCCGCCAACAGAGCACCCTCACCGTGGAGAGTGTTCTCATCCTGCAGCATCTCCGAATCGAAGACCTCATCCTCAATATTTACGACAGTGCGGCCCTCAAGCATCAGGTGACGGCGGCGGCGCACACCCATCGAGTGGAAAGCAGTCGCCTGATAGAACGTACCCGCCTCCGGGGCACGCCAGTCCATCAGCAGACGCTGCTGATTGCTATCCGTAATACCAATACGACCGATATAACGCACCGCATCAGCGCCCTCACGGTCCATATCCAAACGACCAAACGTCAGACGAGAATCCACAGCATTCAGCTGCGCCAAACGATCCTCATAGTGAGTAGCAAAAGAGTCACGCTCCGAACGGTTCTGATGACCGCCCACCGCCTGATTCTTACGCACAGCAGCCAGCTTCTCAGCCGTCTCCTCACGGAGCTCATCCAGGCGAGCATACACGCGAGCAACATACTCACGTTCCGCAGCCATCTGCTCAGCAAACAGCTTCTCAGCCGCCGAAGAATCAGCAGACTGCTGGGGTAAAGATTCAGATGACACGTAAGCTCCTTAAACCTATGGTGTCTCAAAGGACAGGGCGCGACAGGCACCCAAAAATACGGGTCACTATTTTACAGGACAGGCTCCGAAGGGTAGAAATATTACCCCCACAGAAAAGTGCCCCACCGGCTCAACCGGCAGGGCACCCCTCATCACTATCAGCTACACACCCAAAGGGCGGTAAGCCTCAAACTCTATAAAACTACTTCGACGGCAGCGGGTACTCAGACACCAAGCTCAGCGTCTCAAGACGGTAACCGTCCAGCGCCTCACGACCGCCCAGACCCTCCAGCTCCAGAAGAGCACCAACGCCGGCAACCTTCAGGTTCGCGCGCTCCACCAGCTTCGCGGCGGCAACCAGGGTACCGCCAGTTGCCAGCAGATCATCCAGCAGAAGAACACGAGTGCCCGGCGCGAAATCATTACAGTGAATCTCAATCGCCGCGCTACCGTACTCCAACGCATACTCCTCACGGTACGTCTCACGCGGAAGCTTACCCGCCTTACGAACCGTCATAATGCCGGTGCCGGTAGCGTACGCGAGCGCAGAAGCCAGCAAGAAACCGCGAGCCTCAACACCAGCCACCACATCAAACTGACCCTCAAAACGAGTAGCCAGCTCATCAATGCACGCCTTGAACACCTCAGCATTAGCGAAGAGAGTGGTCACATCGTAAAAGAGGATACCCTCGTGCGGGTAATTCGGAATCGTAGCGCAAGCAGTCGGAATCAACTGCTCAATAGGGGTTCGCGAAGCCTCAGAAGCGGGAACGCTCATGCTCTCTCTTTCGTGAAGGGGATAGCCCCGGAAAAAACGCCCGGGAACAATAACGCGGTAGAAGCCGCCTACAAAATTCTACCCTCTTCACCCGCTCTTGTCCTCAGATGAGAGATAAGAACCATCTGCCGGGATTAGCCCCGCTGAATCACAACCCGCAAGTCACGCTTAAGAATCTTGCCGGTCGGCCCCAGCGGCATGCTCTCCACCATCACGTAGCGGCGAGGATACTTATACGCCGCCAAACGAGTGCGCGCCAACGCATTCAACTCCGCCTGCAGCACACCCTCATCAGCACCCGGACGCGGCTTGACCACGGCGACAACCTCCTCGCCCACACGCTCATCCGGCACGCCCAACACAGCTACCGACTGCACCTGCTCATGGGTATAGAGAATATCCTCAATCTCACGCGGATACACCGAATAGCCGTTACGCAGAACCATGTCCTTAATACGGTCCACAATAAAAATATTGCCCTGCTCATCAACACGAGCAACGTCGCCGGTCGCAAACCACTCGCCATCAAAAACCTCAGCAGTAGCCGCAGGATTATTCCAGTAGCCAGCCATCACGTTCTCGCCGCGTACCCACAGCTGACCGCTCACACCCGGCGCACACTCGGAACCCTGCGGGCAACGCACCTGCACCTGCACGCCCGGCAGCACACGACCCACCGAACCGAGCACCATGCCAAACTCCGCCTGATTAAACGAAACCACCGGCGAAGTCTCACTCAAACCGTAGCCCTCATACACTGGGCACTCAATCAGCGTTTTCAACGCAGAATGCACCGGCGCAGGCAGCGGCGAACCACCCGAAATGCCGAACCGGATGCGACCACGCAGCGAGCGCGCACGCTCAGGCTCAGCCTCCAGCGCCGCCGCCAACGACACATACATGCTCGGGACCGCAGCCAACACCGACACCCCGGCACGCTCCATCAGATTCAGCGCGCCATCAGAGGTAAAACGAGGTAGCAAAGCCACCGTAGCCGACGCCGCAAACGCCGCGTTCATCGACACCGTCTGACCAAACGCATGGAACAGCGGAAGACCACCAAAAATGACGTCCTCAGCGGTGAAACCAAAAACGCTCACGCAGCTACGAGCATTCGAGAGGATATTCGCGTGAGTCAGCGTCGCCCCCTTAGGTTTGCCCGTCGTACCCGAAGTGTAGAGAATAATCGCCGGATCACTCGCCGCCACCGGGACAGGCTCTAGAACAGCAGCTGACAGCGCACTATCGGCAGGTGCATCAAAAGGAGCCACCGGTGAACCCTCTCCCCCGGTGAAAATCTCGCAACGAACCGAACCGTTCTTCACCGGCACCGTCGAGAGTGCCTCCGACGCCAGACGAGTACCCGCAAAAGCAAAAAGCACCTTCGCCCCGCTATCGCGCAGATGATACTCCAGCTCAGCGCCCGACAACAGCGGATTCAACGGAACACAAATCGCACCCGCAGCCACAATGCCGTAATACAACGCCGGCATCAACGCCACATTCGGCATAGACAACGCCACTCGGTCACCACGCTCAACACCGAGCGCCGCCACATGACGCTGGACCTGCGCAGCAGCAGAAGCCAACTGCGCGTAGCTCACCACCTGCATATCAGCAGAGTCAGAAGCCGGAATCGTCAAAGCCGCCTTAGCCCCAGAACCGGAAGCAGCCTCCGCCAAAAGGTAGGCAATATTGTTCGCTGAATCGTGCATTTCAGACATGATAGAAAACTCTCACCACAGAAAAATCGGTATATCTAGAAAAAGAGAAGCCGAGCTAGAAGCCCGCAAAAAGAGCCCGAAGACAGCAGAAGGGCGTACCTTCAACCGTTCCCCCGAAACATCAGAAGAACAGCGCAAGATACGCCCCAACTACTACTGAGCAGCAGACCAATCCAAGAAGCTCTCGGCAAGCGCAGCCCCACCATTGGGGTCACGAGTAATCACTATTACCGTATCGTCACCGGCAATAGTGCCCATAATCGCTTCAAGACCGCCCTGATCAATAGACGAAGCCAAGAACTGCGCAGCACCCGGAGGAGTACGCAGAACCGTAATATTTGCCGAACCCTCAGCGGTAATCAGCAGCTCCTTGAACAGGGAAATCATACGGGCATCAGGTGCAGTGCCGCCGCCACGACGAGCAGGGTAATTCGGCACAGCATAAATCAGGCCGGCGCCTTCATCACGGATGCGCTCAGCGCCAATTTCAACAAGATCACGGGAAAGGGTCGCCTGAGTAACCTTCATACCATCATCGGTCAGGTACTGCGCCAGTTCAGCCTGGGAGCGGACACGTCGGGTCTGCAGCAATTCAACGATGCGTGCCTGACGCGCGATCTTGGTCGAGGGGAAAGGCATAATATCTCTTCTTCCTACGGTGCCAATCACGAATTCAGAACGGAGCTGCCCAGCGGTGGTGCAGCGCAACATTCTTTACTACCCAAGATAATACATATGCACATAAATATGCGCACCAAATATGGATTATTCCAAGATATGGGGGAATTTTCAGGGTTTATCTCACCAGCTGTCACACAAAACGCCGCGAGTGTAGCGTGTATCTACACATTCGAGCGCATAACCTCGCAATGAATGCATAATGTGCAAGAACTTTCTGGGCAAGCCCGCCGAACCGAACAAGCGACCTACCTCAGGCGAGCACGCAAAAGGAGCCCGCCTCCAGCAACACCATGTGCGCCAGAAACAGACTCCTTCAACAAAACTTCGAGGTGAATTCTTAGGACTCAGAACGCCTAGCGCTCGTCCTCCACCAGACCGTCCAGGTCCTCATACTCGACATCGCGCGAACGGCGGTTCAGCCACACAGCAAAACCCATACCCAGCAGAAGCACCAGCACCGCACCAACAATACTTGCGATACCGGTAAAACGCTCAGCATTCACGCTGTCCTCAGTCACAGGCTTCAACGTGCCCTTCTCAGCGGTGTAGACGACCTCAAGGTTGCCGTCCTTTTCCACCAACAGGCCATCCACCTCACGCGGGAACTCCGAGGGAACATCACCAGTCTGCGAACCTCGGAACTCAATCGGAGCGCCCGAAGTCACCTGATACTTATCCTTCAGGTTCGACACATACGTCTTACCATTCAGCGCGTCATCAGCAGGCAGGTTGCCCTTATAACGAGCCACATTACCCTTCGTAATCAGGTCAGGAGTCAAATCCTGGTAGGTACCCTGAATGACCCAGCTCTTACCGGCATACTCGGCGTTATTATTCACCGACGCAAACGCGCGGACACCCGCAATAGCCAAAACAATGGAAAGAATAACCGCAACGACAGCAGAAAGAACCGACAGCCAGTTCACACCCGGACGGTCATCCAGCTCTTCCTCACTCATCGCGAAAAGAGAGGAGTTCTCTTCCTCATCATCGTAATCCTCGTACTCGTCGTACTCCTCATACTCAGAATCTTCATACTCAGAGTCATCGTATTGAGAATCCTCAAAGTAGGTTTCTTCGACCTCAGACTG
The DNA here is from genome assembly GCF_001813895.1 of Rothia sp. HMSC071C12. Taxonomy (NCBI): domain Bacteria; kingdom Bacillati; phylum Actinomycetota; class Actinomycetes; order Micrococcales; family Micrococcaceae; genus Rothia; species Rothia sp. HMSC071C12. The sequence goes on along the minus strand of NZ_KV814350.1, from coordinate 93,016 downwards.
CGACAGCTCATCCTGTTCGCGCGAGTTCTCTCGATTAGCCATTACTCTCTCCCTCACTTCATCTATCTTCTAGGGTACCCATAACCACATGAGTTCACCACTGAAAGCGCTTATCAACGCTTCATAAACCAGCCCAACAGGTAAACCCACCACGCAACGCCAAAAGCTACGGGGTGGGAGCCAACAACTCCCACCCCGTCAGCACTAGGCGTTACGCCATAGGGTTAGACCCGGTTAGACACGCGGTTCCGCACCCAGCTGCTCAACAGTCGCAGCCACAGCAGCCTCACGAGCAGCCGACGCCTCATCAGCAGTCAGCGTACGATCCGGTGCGCGGAAACGCAGAGCAAACGCCAAAGACTTCTTCGACTCATCAATACCGACACCGCGGTAATCATCAAAGACGCGGATGTCCTCCAGCAGCTCGCCAGCGCCCTCACGCAGAACACGCTCCACCTCAGAAGCAGGCAGATCGCGGTCCACCAGAAGCGCCACGTCCTGAGTAGCAGCCGGGAAAGTCAGCACCGGAGTAGCCTGACGCGCCTCAACACGACCAGCAAACAGCGCCGAGAAATCCAGCTCAAACGCGCAGGTACGCTCAGGCAGGTTCAGCTCCTGCAGAAGCTTCGGGTGCAGCTCACCAGCGAAACCAACACGCTCACCGGCAGCGTTCAGAACCTCAGCCACACGGCCCGGGTGGAATGCAGTATGCACACCGTTACGCATCTGAATCTCAGCCGAAACAGCGTCAGCGACCAGACGCACAGCGTCCAGGGCGTCACGCCAATCGTAAGCGCGCGGAGTAGCGCCGGGCATCACCTCATGCTCAGTACCTGCAAACAGGCCAGCAATGAAAGTGGGCTGATGCGGAATACCGGCATTCAAATCAGCCAGAACCTCATCCGAAGGACGAGCACCCAGCGGCGGAATAGACTCCGAACCCAGCTGCTCACCCGGGATGAACACGTGACCCGCCTCAAAAATAGCCAGGTTCTTGAAACCGCGAGACAGGTTACGCTTCAGAACCTCAACCAGGCCCGGCAGCAGCGAGCGGCGCATCCAGCCCTCAGCCGAAGAAATCGGGTTCTCCAGGCGAACCGAAGGAACCTCAGTCACCGGGTTCTCAGGGGTGCTCACCCACGGAGCCGACCACAGGTTGTTCGCATCAGCCGACACGAAGGGGTACGCGAAAACCTCAGTCAGGCCCGAAGCCGCCAGCGCGTTCAGCGCACGACGCTTACCCGCCTGCTCCGGAGTGTAACCGCGACCCGCAGGAGCCACCGGCAGAGTCGAGGGGATGTTCTCGTAACCGTCAATACGTGCGATTTCCTCAGTCAGGTCCTCCTTCGCACGCAGGTCAGTACGCCACGACGGGACAGTCACCGCGTAACCAGACTCGGTACGCTCCACCGAGCAGCCAATCTCACGCAGGCAAGACTCAATCTGCTCCGGCGAGTAATCCACGCCAATACGACCAGCAGTGTAATCAGCGGGCAGGTCAATCACGACCGGCTCGTAGCCCAGGGACACGTCGGTCACGCCCGGCTCAACCTGAGCGCCAGCCAGCTCAACCAGCAGCTCAACCGCACGCTGAGCGGCAGCAGCCTGAATCTGCGGATCCACGCCACGCTCAAAACGCTTCGAAGACTCAGAAATCAGCTTGTGACGGCGAGCAGTACGAGCCACCGACACCTCATCAAAACGAGCAGACTCCACCAGAATGCGGGTGGTCGAATCGGTCACCTCAGTCGAGGCGCCACCCATCACACCGGCAAGACCAATCACGCCGGAATCATCAGCAATAACAATATCCTCGGGGTGCAGAGTACGCTCAACACCATCCAGGGTCACCAGCTTCTCGCCAGCAGCGGCGCGACGCACCACAATCTCACCCTGAACCTTGTCAGCATCGTAGAAGTGTAGCGGCTGACCGGTCTCCAGCATCACGTAGTTCGAAATATCCACCGGCAGCGACAGCGAGCGCACACCCGCCAGACGCAGACGCGAAGACATCCAGGTCGGAACCGGCGCATCTGCCTTCACACCCGACACCTCACGCATCACGAAACGCACGCAACCCGGGTTACCGTGAATCGGGGCGTCATCACGCAGAGCAACCGGGTGACCGGCGTCGTTAGCCTCCGGGGCGCGCTCGCCGTACGCCAGCAAAAAATCCTCGAAGGAAGAACCGGTAGCGTGGCACCACTCGCGAGCAATACCGCGCAGGGAGAACGCATAACCGCGGTCCGGGGTCACGTTCACCTCGGCAGCTTGATCGTACAGGCCCAGCAGCTCCATCGCATCGGTGCCAAGCTCCGGGTCCAGGCCCAGAGTCGAAAGCACCAGAATGCCGCCGTGATCATCGCCAATACCCAGCTCACGGGTCGAGGCAATCATGCCAGCCGACTTGTGGCCGTAGGTCTTACGAGCGGTAATCGCGAAACCACCGGGCAGAACAGCGCCGGGCAGGGTCACAACAACCTTGTCACCGGGCTTGAAATTGTGGGCACCACAAATAATGCCCTGAACGCCGGAAGGCTCAATGCCCTTACCGGTCAGAGTCTGCTCCTGGCCCTCCGGAACCACACGCACCTGGCACCAGTTCACGGTCTTGCCGTTCGAGTGGGTCTCCGGCTCCATAGAGAGCACCTGACCAACCACAATCGGGCCGGACAGCTCATCAGAGGGGCGGTGAACGTCCTCTTCTTCCAGGCCAACCTTCACCAGGGTTGCCATCAAATCTTCAGCCGAAGCATCCTCGGCTACAGGCACGAACTCGCGCAGCCATGACAGGGGTACACGCATAATTTAGATCTCCATCCCGAACTGCTCAGAGAAACGGATGTCGCCTTCAACCATGTCATGCATGTCAGCGACGTTGTTACGGAACATGAGGGTACGTTCAATACCCATACCGAAGGCGAAGCCCGAGTACTCCTCAGGGTCGATACCCGCAGCACGCAGAACATTCGGGTTCACCATGCCGCAGCCGCCCCACTCAATCCACTGCGGGCCACCCTTAGCGTTCGGGTGCCACAAATCCAGCTCAGCGGAAGGCTCAGTGAACGGGAAGAAGTTTGGGCGCAGGCGGATCTTAGCGTCCTCACCGAACATGGCGCGTGCCATGTACTCCAGGGTGCCCTTCAGGTCAGCCATGGTCAGGCCCTTATCCACGGCAAGGCCCTCAATCTGGTGGAAGACCGGGGTGTGGGTCGCGTCCAGCTCATCGGTGCGGTACACCTGACCCGGGCACACAATGTACAGCGGCAAATCACGCGAAAGCAGCGAGCGCATCTGCACCGGCGAAGTGTGAGTGCGCAGCAGCAGGTGAGCGTTCTTCGGCTCAACGTAGAAAGTATCCTGCATTTCGCGTGCCGGGTGATCCGGCTTAATGTTCAGAGCGTCAAAGTTGTACCACTCAGACTCCAGCTCCGGGCCGTCAGCAACTTCCCAACCCATACCGACGAAAATATCAGTCAGGCGCTCCTGCATCAGAGCAATCGGGTGGCGGCCGCCCAGAGAACGGCGAGGCGAAGCAGCAGAAACGTCCACAGCTTCCTCAGCCAGGATGCGAGCCTCACGCTCAGCCTCCAGCTCAGCGGTACGAGCCTCAATAGCCTCAGTCAGCGCCGCACGAGCCTGACCCATCAGCTTACCCACCGGGCCCTTGTGCTGGTTCTGAAGATCACGCATCTGACGGTTAGCGATGCTCATGATGCCCTTCTCACCGAAGAAGCTCAGTCGCACCTCCTTGAGGCTGTCAAAGTCCTTAGCCTTCTCGCGAATCTCCTGCTTGGCACGCTCACGCTCAGCCTCAAAAGCCTCACGGATAGCGTCCAAACCGTTCTCGGGGTTCTCCTCCAGAACCTGCGCAATGCGGGCGAGAACCTGAGCCGGGCCGTTAAGACCCTCGTGTTCCTGCACGGAATCGGTCATTGTCACTCTTCTCTGCATACCACCGGCACTATGCCGGCTGGCTCGTTATACACCTTAGGCAGCACCGTCTGCTCTCCCCCGGCTACCCACACAGGGTGCGGGACAAGGGGAAGGCGACGGGCGCATATCCTATCCATTTTAGACCAGAGAAGGAAGCGTAAACAGCAGAACGCCCGGATAGTCCATCCGGGCGTTCTTAGGTATATAGCCTCAACAACAGCGTTGAAGGGTCGTACTTACTTCAGAGCCTGCTTCACAGCCGGGTCAAAAGAAGCACGAATCCACAGCACGTTCGCAATGAACCATGCCGCGTACAGGGGCACGAAGCCGTAGCGCTGAGCGTCAATGACATTACCAATCAGAGACATAATCGCCACGAACGCACCCAGAATTGCAAAAATCAGACCGACAGTCAGGCCCAGACGCTTGCCCTTCTGAATCGTGAAGTACACCCAAATGTACACAACCGCAGAAACAACCAGCAGGCCGATACCGCCTGCAACGCCGAACTCCGGCAGACCCTTCAGCGGGGACAGGTTATCCGGTGCGAACGAGGAAATAACACCGTGGATCAAGCAGAGCAGCGCGGAGACAATCATAATCTCCTGCAGACGCAGAATCTTCGGGTGCTTGGTCGGTGAGTGGAACAGAATTCCGCGCGGCTCAGCGCCGCCTTCCTGAATATAAATAGCTTGAGTGTCCGAGGGAACCGCGTCGGAGCGGTAAGCACCCGGATCAAACGGGGGTTGAGCAGTCATCATTGTCTCCCAATACGTATGTGATTTCTCCCTCAATACTACCCGCCTACCGATTGGTTTCCAAAGTATGTATCCGTGTCGAACCCATATATGACAAAATCCCCTCCCCAACAAACACACAAGTCAGGATTACACGGCGCATAAATCCCCCTCAAAATATGAATAAAGGCGGGACTCCCCACAGGGAATCCCGCCTTCAAACAGTGTCAAAAAAGATAGAGAAAATTTATCCTGTTACCGCCGCGAGTTTGTCACATAACGGCGACTTAGCCTCGCAACGAACTAGCGCAGAGCATTAGGTCAGACCTTGGGTCTACGCCTCGCCAGTGCCAGTGTCCTGCAGCTGCTGCAGGAGCGCTTCCACAATCGGGAAGTCAGCAGGAATCCACGGCAAACCCAGCAGGTCATCGTACGCCTGCGCGTCATCCTTAGACTTCGGCAGCGGCATCCACCGCAGAGCACTATGATCTTCCAAAGTATCCGGAGTACCCAAAAGAATCTCAGCAAAGAACACACGCATCGCCAGACGCTCGCTCAGACGCCAGCCCTGCGGATACGCACCGGGCACCTCAGCACCCAAACGCGCCTGCACGCCCAGCTCCTCCTTCAGCTCACGCACCAGCGCCTGCTCGCAGCTCTCCCCCGGCTCGACCTTACCGCCCGGGAACTCCCACATGCCGGCAACAGTCTGCGGCTCAGAACGCTGAGCCACCAGCATACGGGTCGGAGCCACCAAAGAATCAACCACGGCGGCGCCAACCACCTGAACCTCAAACGAGGGCGACACTTCACTCATCTTTCTCTACCTTCTTCTACGCTTTAGAATCCTTCATCGGATGCGCATCTTCAGCAGCGTGCTCCGCTACTTCCTTCTCTGCATCCTCAGTATCCTCAGGCTCAGGAGCTTCCTCCACGCCTTCCTGCCACTCTTCTTCCTCATCATTCATATTCGAGGCTTCTGCCACCTCACGGCGAATATTAGTGCCGTCATTCAGCAGAATCAGAAGGCGGTTACCGTTCTTGAACTCCATGAGGAAGACATCCTCAAGCTCGACCTCAGCGGCACGCAACTGTAGGTACACCCAATCCTCGGTCTTGTGCGCATCCGCGATATCGCGAGTGACCAAGCTACCCTTCACAATCAGAGCAAAGTTCGGCACACCGTCACCCTTACGGATCACGCTCAGCGCACCGTTCGGTTCAATCTGAGCGAACTCAATGTCTTCCAGGTCGTAAATACCCTGCGCACGAAGGTCAGCAATCAGGCGCATCGGATCAAGAACCACATCTGCCTGCTGGAAGCTCTTAATATCGATATCACCATCCGTAATGACCGGCACGCGCTGCTCACGCACCGCCATATGCAGAAAACGAATCTTCGTGGTCGCCACGTTCAGCAGCTGAATCATGCACAGCGTAAACACCATGTAGATGACAAAGTAGAACAGGCTAATCTGCTCGCTGTACAACACGCCACCGAACACACCACCGATGACAAAATTACCAATGGTGTCAATCGGGGTCTGGTGCCCCGCCTGAGAACGGTGAGTCAGACGCAGGTACACCAAAAGAATGATCAGGCCAACGAAAATCTTTAGCAAACGATAAACGATCATCTCAACGGTCATAACAAAAATCTCCTAGAACTAAGCCCGGAAAATATCCGGCTCCAAATAAATGATGCGTGCCGCAGGAACTGCCTCACGAATACGAACCTCAGCCGCGTCAATCTCATCAGCCACCGCACGACCAGTGTCAGCATCATGAATGCGAATCTTCGCCGCCACCAGAATCTCCTCAGGACCCAGGTGCACAGTCTTAATGTGGATAATGCGCTCGCTATCGCCATCCTCAATCGCCGCACGAATCTTCGCCAAATCCTCCGGCGAAGCAGCCTCACCCAAAATCAGCGACTTCATCTCCACCGCAAGGAACACAGCAATAAAGACCAGCAGCACACCAATAGCCAGGGTACCGAACGCATCCCACAGACCATTACCGGTCAACAGAGTCAGACCCACACCAAAGAGCGCAAAAATCAGACCCAGCAGCGCACCCGCATCCTCCAGCAGAAGCACCGGAAGCTCCGGGTTCTTCGAAGTACGCAAGAAACGCATCCAGCTCTGCTTGCCCTTCAGCTCACGCGACTCCTTCACCGCCACGCGGAACGAATTACCCTCCAGCAGGATCGAACCCACCAGAACAGCCACCGGAACCCACTGCCACTCAGTAATACCGTGCGGGTCATGCAGCTTCTCATAACCCTCATACAGAGCGAACAAGCCACCCAGGGCAAAGATAATAATCGAAACAATAAACGCGTAAATATAGCGGTTACGGCCATAACCAAACGGATGTTCCTCATCAGCCTGCTTCTGCGAAGCGCGACCGCCCAAAAGAAGCAGAAGCTGATTACCCGAGTCAGCCACCGAGTGAATAGCCTCCGCCAACATCGACGAAGAACGAGTCAGCGCAAAAGCCAAAAACTTCAGCACCGCAATACCCAGATTCGCACCCAGCGCGGCAATAATCGCGCCCGAACCCGAATGACCAGAAGGAGCAGACATAATTTCCCTTTCTCAGCCCTAAACTAAAACTCTAAAACCCATGATGCTAAAGCGGCCCACCGCTGTACCACAAGCCGTGAACCGCCCAAAACCTAGCGAGAAACGCCGCGCTGAGCCATCGCCGAAGCATACAGGCACACAGCAGCAGCCGTACCCACATTCAAAGACTCAGCCGAACCATAAACAGGAACAGCCACGCGCATCGTAGCGGCAGCCTTCTCTTCAGCGTTCAAGCCCTGCGCCTCATTCCCGAAAAGCCACATCGTCGGCTTAGAAAGATCAAAATTACCCTTCACACCGGAAGGAGCACTCGCCTCCACACCGGCACGACGAGCCGCAGTGTACTCGCTCAGCTCCTGCAGATTCACCGCACCATAGCCGTCAGCAGCCAGCACAGCAGTACCCTGAGACTTCACATCCTCCGCGAAATCCTCCAGCTGCACGCCCTGAATAATCGGCACATGGAACAGCGAACCCGCAGTAGAACGCACCGTCTTCGGGTTGTACAAATCCACCGAGCCCTTAGTCGTAATCACCAAGTCGGCACCGGCCGCGTCAGCCACACGCAGAATAGTGCCCGCATTACCCGGATCCTGCACACGAGACAGCACAGCAATCAGCTTCGGGTTCAACGCGCCCTCACCCCACAGCAGCGAGAACGACGCATCCACCATAAAGGAAACCGCAATAATACCCTGCGGGCTCACCGAATCAGCCATCGCCTCCAGCACCTCATCGGTCACCACACGCATGAAAACGCGGCGGCCCTCCTCCGGGGTGGGAGTACCGTAGACCTGCTCCAGCAGATCAGCGATATCCTCATGACGGTCAAACGCCGCCTCCGTGACATACACAGCGTCCAGGATGGGGCTCTTCAGGTGCGCCTTCAACGCCTCACGCACAGCCTGCGGGCCTTCCACCAGGAACTGGCCCTTCTTCGTGCGGGCAGCGCGGGTACGCAGCTTCGCAATATCGCGCACACGATCTGCCTGCGGATTGGACATCACAACGGGGGTACTAATACGTTCAAAAAAGTTCACTCTTAAAGGGTACAGGCAAAGGCACACCCAAAAACGCAGAACAGCCACAAGCACAATCCCCAGATACGCAGAAAGCGGCCGCCCACACTCAAAAGTGCAGACGGCCGCTCACGACGCTTAAGCATCCTACCCCGAACCTAGATCTTCGAGGTAAGAACACAACCTAGGCTAATTAAGCCTTGGGAGCCGAGGTGTCCTCGGGCAGGTTGTTCTTAGCAATCTCAACCAGTGCGTTGAAGGCAGCGGGCTCGTTAACAGCCAGCTCAGCCAGCATACGGCGGTCAACCTCAACACCAGCAGCCTTCAGGCCCTGGATGAAGCGGTTGTAGGTCAGGCCCTGTGCGCGGGAAGCAGCGTTGATACGCTGAATCCACAGGCGACGGAAGTCACCCTTCTTCTTACGACGGTGGTCGTAGCTGTAAACCAGCGAGTGAGTGACCTGCTCCTTAGCCTTACGGTACAGGCGAGAACGCTGACCGCGGTAGCCGGATGCACGATCGAGAATAGTACGGCGCTTCTTGTGCGCGTTAACCGCGCGCTTCACACGTGCCACGTGTGTCTCCTTCGTCTTATGTCCTGAACAGCTCACATATCACGCTGAACAGGAGCGAGTCTTTAATCAGTGCGCACCACTATCAGTGCGCCAGGTGCAGAGAGTAAGCGTTGCTTACTTACCCAGCATCTTCTTGACAACCTTTGCCTGGCCGCCGGTAACGATCTGGTCAGAAGCCAGACGACGGGTCAGACGAGAGGACTTGTGCTCCAGGTAGTGGCGACGGTTCGCCTGCTGGCGCTTAACCTTGCCGCTACCGGTGAGCTTGAAGCGCTTCTTAGCACCAGAGTGGGTCTTCTGCTTCGGCATAGCTGCCGTTCTCCTTACATTCATCCCCCGCCACAACAGCGGGGTAGCTTAGTGGGGTTGAGCGATACACGCATCAGCCCCAAGGACCAAAGGTGAGGCACCCCCAACGAGGTGCCTCGGAACCGGCACCGGGTGAACCCGCAACACCCACCCAACGGTGGAGGCGCGTGCCCATCCTAAAGTGACGACCCGGTTCCCTACTCGGCGGAAGCCTGTGCCTTCAACTCGGCAGGCATAGCGTCTGCCAAAGAATTAGTTACGGGCTTCGCCTTGGTCGTGTCAATACGCTCGCGACCCTTGCGACCGCCGGCGCCCTGCTCACGGCGAGCCTCTGCCTTACCGCGAAGCGGAGCCAGAACCATCACCATGTTGCGGCCATCCTGACGGGGGCGAGACTCAACAGTGCTCACCTCAGCCAGCTCAGCCGCCAGACGCTCCAGCAGACGCACACCCATCTCGGGGCGCTGCTGCTCACGACCACGGAACTGAATCATTGCCTTGACCTTGTCACCACCGGAAAGGAAACGACGAGCGTGTCCAACCTTGGTTTCGTAGTCGTGGGTATCAATCTTCAGGCGGAAACGGATCTCCTTCAGAACGGCATTAGCCTGCTTCTTGCGGGATTCACGAGCCTTGATTGCGGCTTCGTACTTGTACTTACCGTAATCCATGAGCTTGCACACGGGCGGCTTCGCGTTCGGGGCAACCTCGACCAGGTCGAGTTCAGCGTCCTCAGCCAGACGCAGAGCGTCCTTCAGAGGGACAACGCCTACCTGCTCGCCACCGGGACCGACAAGACGGACCTCGGGAACGCGGATACGATCGTTAATGCGTGGTTCGCTAATGACTAGCTCCTGTGCTCTGTGGGTTTCCCCGTGAATACTATCCGTTGCGGGCACTAAAAAAGCCCCCGCAGTTACACAAGCGGAGGCACAAACCAGCGTACGCCGAAAGCGGCGGACGAACCCGTTCACCTCAAAACTCGCAAACAAACGCCTGCGGCGGTCAACCGGGTGGGAGGCATGCTCCACTTGCAAACTGCCTACAACCATACCGCAGAATCCCCGACAGACGCAAGGAAATAGACGCAAAACACCATAAAAATTGCGGGGACTCCCCCAGAAAGTCCACAGAAGCGCCCACTCTTAAGGACGCATTTACCGAAACAAACGAAATATGAGATTCTAAGACTATGAGCACTGAAAACACGAACTTCCGCTTCACTGCGGAAGAAGAAACCCCCGTACACGGCCACACCGAACTCACCGAAGAGCAGGTCGAAGCCGTCAACGAACAGCTGCGCGACATCGCAGACGTACCCGCCATCGAAATCATCAGCTCCGCAGCCATCCACATGATGAGCGCCGCAGCCGTCAAGTGCGGCCTGGCAGCAGACGAAAACGCCGACGACCTCAAGGACCTCGACGAAGCACGCAAGCTCATCACCGCACTGGCAGGCCTCGTCACCGCCGCAGCGCCCGAAATCGGCTCCCAGCACGCAGCACCCCTGCGCGACGGCCTGCGCACCCTGCAACTCGCATTCCGCGAAGCATCTCCCTTCCCGGACGAACCCGGCAAGGGCCCCGGCGAAAAGCTCACCGGCCCGGTGTACTAAACCAGCACGTGTGCTAAACCAACACGTGCAGTAAACCAGGACGTACGCTAAACCAGCTGGTCCACTAAGCCGCAACCTGGTTTATGTCATCACGAAGCCCCGCCTCCCTCGTACTGAGGAAGACGGGGCTTCGTCACATATAAAGCTTGTGCGAGCCTGTGCGGATAAGAAAACTACGCGGACTAGATAAGCGGGCTAGCGCGAACCGGTAGCTTTAGCGGGCACCCAATGTATCAAGAACGGTAGCTTTAGCGGGAACCAGCAGCCTCAAGAGCCTGCTCAAAACTAAAGTTACCCACATACAGCGCCTTACCCAGCACCACGCCCTCCAAACCATAAGGCACCATGGAACGCAGCTTCTCAAGATCAGCCAGCGACGCCACACCACCGGACGCCACCACCCGGCAGGCAGCCTGAGCCAGCACCTCATCCAGCAGCTCCGCACCGGGACCCGCCAGGGAACCGTCCTTGCTCACATCCGTAACGATATAGCGGCGCACGCCCGCGCTCTCCAGCCACGCCAGCGCCTCCGCCAGGTCAGGGCCCGACCAGTCGGTACCGCGAGCCACCGTCACCCAGCCCCGCTCAGGGTTATAGCGGGCATCGAGACCAAGAGCCAGAAGATCAGAATCAGCGTAACGAGCCAGAGTGCTTTCAAGCCAGGAAGAATCCGCCAGAGCCGCACTGGTCACGTTCACGCGATCCGGACTCAGGCTCAGGGCGCGCTCCAGGCTCTCAGCATTACGCACGCCGCCACTAACCTGAATACGAACCGGGGCAGAGCTCCGGGCGCTCTCTGCACGGACGGCGGCAACCACCTCAGCCAGAACCTCAGTATTCGTGCCGCGACCAAACGCCAAATCAAGGTCAACCAGGTGAATCCAGCGAGCACCAGACTTCACCCAAGTCAGAGCCGCTTCAACAGGGTCGAGGCGCTGCTCACCACCGGACAGGGTGCCACCCACCGGGCGCACCGCATAGCCTTCAGAAATATCAACAGCGGGCAGAAGTTCAAGAACGGGCGCAGACATTAGTTACCTCCCGCAGCAGTAGCGGAGTCGCCAGAAAGCAGGCGACCGGTCACCGTCAGGGACGCAACCCAGCGGCGCATAAACTCCGCCCCCAGCTCGCCAGAACCTACCGGACAGAACTGCACCGCCGTCAGCGGACCGTTCTCAACCGCCGCGATGTAGGCGGGCTCGGTGACAGTCCAAGTCACTGCCGGAGGGGCAATATATTCAATGCTCTGATCAAAAGCCCACTCAAAAACGCCGTGCTCAGATTTGAAGTGAGCCTCGCCCTCAAGATCCTTGAGCAGCGCACTATCGGAGGAAGAACGCAGGGCAGAAACACCGGGCACCAAGTCGCGGGTAGAAAGCTCCACGCTCTCACCGGGCCACTCCCCCATACACTGAACCTGAACCTGCCCCATCTGCGGATGCTCCACCGTAACCGAATCGAAGAGGCAACTCAACGCTGCACCGGCAACCAACACCGGACGACCACCAGCAACACGGCGACCAATCACACGCTCAGCGTCCTTAGCTTTCAGGTCTTCATACGCCTCAAGAGAGCTCGCACCGCCGGTAACCACCATGCCGTCAGCCTCACGCAGCTGATCGGGCACAGCGGTCACGATGACCTCCGCCCCCGCATCCTGAAGAAGCTTCACCAGGGCGCCACGAGTTCCGGGTTCCCCCAAAACGGCAACCACAGGACGAGCAGTCTGAGCACTCTGTACAGATTCAGTTTCGACGGGTGTGGATTCAACGGGAACAGGCATCGGTGCGCTCCTATTTCATAGGCTCAAGAATTCGGCTCAAGCGCTCTAGCTTGAGAGATAGAGGATTCGGAGTCAAGACATCAACCTCATGCAGAAGCCAACCACACGCGGGTCCATGCTTAGCGCTGAGTCTGAGGAATTTCCAGACGCTGACCGGCATCAACAGAGGTGCTGGTCAACGAGTTCAACTCCATAATACGAACCACAGTATCACGGGTGTCACCTTGCGGATCCACCGCCTGAGCAATATCCCACAGGGTCTCACCGTGCTTGACCACAACGACGGTTCGACTCACCGAAGCGTTCTCCACGGAGGCAGAAGCCGCCGGACCAAAGAAGCTAATAGCGCCGAGCACAATCAGTGCCGCCAAGGTCAGCAGAGGCAGGCCCTTCAGGAAACCGCGTACAGTGCCAAGACGACGAATAGAACCGGGAACCGAGCGCAGAAGCTCGCCTCCCTTAGCCAGAAGAACACTCTTCGCTCCAGGCGCCTGAGCCACAGAAGATGTCTGAGCAGAAACGGCGGGGGTAGAAGCAGCAGAGGCAGAAACGGCGGGAGTGTGGGCGGGCTGAGCAACCTGCGCAGGACGGGGTGCATGAGCCGCACGAGAAGAGCGAACAGACTGCGAAGACGCAGGCACACGAGAACGCCCCTGCACGGTGCGGGCGGACACGGTGCTGGCGGACGCAGTGCGGGCGGGGTGAAGTACCACCAAACCTGCCGGAAGGTGTGCAGAAGTGCCACGAGAAGCAATAGGTGCTGCAGTAGTCATTGTGGTTCCTTTCTCTCAGCTCGCCCCGGGGTTACCCCGCGGGTCTAGCAATGCCGAGCGATACCCGCTCGGAGGTCCTAGTTGAGTGATAACTATGGAGTGGTGATTGTTAGGCGATAACTATTGGGTAGCTATTCTCTAGTTAGGTCAGAGCGTCGGATGCACCAGGCTGCGCAGGGTCGCACTGGGTGACCCCGGAACCCCATCCCCTGCGCTCTCTCTTCGCCAGATGCTCCCTAGAGCATCCGAGGTAGATCATGCGAAGAGAGAGGCAGAGGATTCGAATACATTCGAACACCCATTCACTCTCCTCTCCCGAAAGACTCCGGGTTGAATCTTCGAATATTTTTCGAACATTCACCCGTAAATCCTGAATTCCAGGAGAGATTCAAGAGTATATACGAACTCTTGTTCTAAAGTCTAGCAGAGATGTACTAAAAATTTCTTCGAGTTTCGAAGAAAAAATCTAGAATATTTGTTTGAGTTTTTCGGTGTAGTGTTCTACACTGGTGTCAAGAGACGTTCCACACGCTCCTGATGAGTCCTACTCACAGCAGGTTTCTGTACCCGTTACGGTTTGATTCTGTATCGAATGCAGGTGCTGCTGACTGAGTTTTATAGGGCGGAGGCGCATACTCGTTGCCTGCGTATCGCTCCGGTATCGCTCCGGCACGGATAGAATTCCTCCACCCCCTGACGAGATAAGACCCATTTCGGCAGAACCAAAAAATTTTTAGGACTTCACCAGAAAACGTGTGAAGCACCCATCCGTGCCCCGACCGGACTGTGTCTCAAACAGACTGCAGAGACCGGAGTACAGAATTCGGGGCACAGACCGAAGGAAAAGAAATGGCAACAGCACCCCGTCCGGCGCTGACCGCGCGCCAGCAGAAGATTCTTGACGCGATCCGCACCGAGATTGAACAGAAGGGTTACCCGCCGTCCATGCGCCAGATTGGTGACATGGTGGGTCTTGCGTCCCTGTCCTCGGTCACTCACCAGCTCGGTCGCCTCGAGACCATGGGCTACATTCGCCGCGACCCCAAGCTCCCCCGTGCCATTGAGGTGCTGGATGAGAACGGCATCGGCATCCACGGTAGCGCTTCCTCTTCCCTGCCCGAGCTGCCGAACTTCGAAGTCGGCGATGAGGACCTCGTACCCGTTCCCCTGGTTGGACGAATTGCAGCGGGCGGCCCCATCACTGCCGAGCAGTCCGTGGAGGATGTGCTCGCTCTGCCCCGCCAGCTGGTCGGTAGCGGCAAGCTGTTCATGCTCAAGGTCAAGGGTGATTCCATGATTGACGCCGCAATCTGCGACGGCGACTGGGTGGTTGTCCGCGAGCAGCACACCGCAGACAACGGCGATATTGTTGCTGCGCTACTTGACGACGAGGCAACCGTGAAGGTGTTCCGTCAGGTCGACGGCCATACCTGGCTCATGCCGCGCAACTCCAACTACGAGCCGATTATGGGCGACCGCGCAACCGTCATGGGTAAGGTCGTCTCCGTGCTGCGTAGTCTCTAGAAAACCACAGCCTCTAGAAGATGCAGTCTCTGAAAGACGCGGGCTCTAAACAGCCACAGCATCTCAAAGAAGCTGTTTTAAACAACACAGCCTCTAAAAGACATAGCTACGAGGCTTTTAGCTCTCTATAGAAATCACCCCGGTGCTACGTGAATGTTCACGTATCACCGGGGTGATTTTTATATTTCCAAAGCGGAAGGTGCGGCGCTGCCAGGACTGGATCCCGCCCGAGCTAACGCTCAATACTCGCCGAAAGACGAGCCAGCGCGCCGGTCACCGCGGCCTTATTCTGCGTTGACCACATCGGCGGCATCGCCTTCATCAAGAAACCGCCGTAGCGTTTAGTCGCCACACGCGAATCCAGCACAGCCACCACGCCGCGGTCAGACACCGAACGGATCAGGCGACCCGCGCCCTGCGCCATACGAATCGCCGCGTGGTGAGCAGAAACCGCCATAAAGCCGTTACCGCGATGACGGTTCACCGCCTCTGTACGAGCCTGCGCAATCGGGTCATCCGGGCGCGGGAACGGAATGCGGTCCATCACCACCAAGCGGCAAGAGTCACCGGGAACGTCCACGCCCTGCCACAGGCTCATCGTTCCGAACAGGCATGAGTCAACGTCCTCGCTGAACTCCTCCACCAGGGCCTTGAGCGAAGACTCACCCTGCAGAAGAATGTTCAGGTCGCTGTGCTCACGCATGTATTCGGCGGCACGCTCGGCGGCGCGCTTCGAGGAGAACAGGCCCAGGGCACCGCCCTCCGACGCCTCGCACAGCTCACGCAGACGCTCCAGCTGGCCCTCGTGCACACCGAATCCCGGAGGCTTCAAATCCCCGGCAACGTACATGATGCCCTGCTTGCGGTAGTCGAAAGGCGAACCCACGTCGATGCTCGTCCAGCGCGGCGCGCCCTCGCCCTGCAGTCCCAGGGCACCGGCGGCAACGTCAAAAGAGTCACCCACCGTCAGGGTCGCACTCGTCAGAATCACGGTGCGGTCAGCGAACAGACCGTCACGTAGCTGCAAACCGACGCTCAAGGGGGCGATGTTCAGGGTCGCCGGGTCGGTATCGGAAGCAGCCACGTAGCGGCCGTTCTCCCAACCACCCTGACGAGAAATCCACAGAACGTCCTGCTCGCCCGAAGCCTCCAGAATGCGGCTACTCATGTCGTGTACCTCAGAGACACGCGAGCGCGCCATCTGCAGGCCGGCGTCAACGTCCTGACCGTCCGGCTTCGTATCGGACAGGGCGGTGCGGGCGGCATCATTGACCGCAGAAATAGCGGTCAAAAGGCGACCGTCCAGGCCCTTCAGCAGGCCCTCGGCAAGACCCTCGAACGCGGTCTCCAGGGTGCCGGCAGCCATTTCCAGTGCGCCGGAATCAGCCTTCGAATGCTTCTTCACGCTACGCGCCGCACGGCGAACCATCGCAACCGTCAAAGAACCAGACACGGCACCTGTCACGCGGTCCACCAGCTCATGAGCCTCATCAATAATGACCGTCTCGTGCTCGGGCAGAACCTTCATGCCCTCGAAAGCGTTAATCGCCAGCAGGGCGTGGTTCGTGATGACAATGTCAGCCTCAGCGGCACGGCTACGCGCCATCTCGCTAAAGCACTCTTCCACCAGCGGGCAGCGGCGGCCCAGACACTCGGCGGCGCTCACCGATACCTGAGCCCAGGCGCGGTCAGAGACGCCGGGCTTCAGCTCGTCACGGTCGCCGGTCTCCGTGCGGTCGGCCCACTCGCGCAGGCGCACCACTTCCTCACCCACGCGGGAGGTCGAAGAAGGCATGTCGAAGAGAGCATCCGGCTCGTCTTCCGGGTAGCCGCCCTCCAGCTTGTGCACGCAGAGGTAGTTATTGCGGCCCTTGAGCAGAGCCACCTGCGCCTGCGATTCCGGGCGCGGCTCCAGCGCTTGTAGAAGACGCGGAATATCGCGGTTCACGATCTGCGCCTGCAGGGCAAGGGTCGCCGTCGCAACGACAATCGGCTGGTCCGACTCCCCCACCCTCGCCAGGGCAGGAACCAGGTAGCCCAGGGACTTACCGGTACCGGTACCCGCCTGGACCAGCAGGTGACGCTGCAGTTCAAGAGCCTGCGCCACATGCGCCACCATAGTGCGCTGACCGGCACGATTCTGACCGCCAGTGGCGGCAACCGCCTCATCCAGCAGGGTCAGGGCATCCTTCGAACCGGGCAGGGTCTCAAGCTCCTGCCCGGTGAATCGGGTGCCGTCGGTTGCCGGTCCGGGTACAGTTCCCGGGGCGTTTTTGGGCGCGTTGATGCTCTCGGTCACGCTCATCCGCCCTTAGAGAGCCTCAGCAGTAGAGGACTGCTCGGAGTCAGAAGCGGTCGCTTCAGCCAGGGCGTGTGCCTCCGCAAGTTCCTCTTCCAGAACCTCCAGCAGGTCGCCCTCCAGCACATACTCGGA
Organism: Rothia sp. HMSC071C12; assembly: GCF_001813895.1. Lineage (NCBI taxonomy): Bacteria > Bacillati > Actinomycetota > Actinomycetes > Micrococcales > Micrococcaceae > Rothia > Rothia sp. HMSC071C12. The sequence goes on along the minus strand of NZ_KV814350.1, from coordinate 75,724 downwards.
CAGTTCGGAGGCGACATCCTCACGGACCAGAGCCACCACGAAAGTGCCATCCGATACGAAATCGGTGCTCTTAATTTCGGCGTCCCACTCGTGCAGGCGCGAAATAATCTCACCGTGCGAGTACGGAATCAGCAGCTTCACCTCAATGGAGGGGCGCGGAATGGTGTCCGCAATCTTCTGCTTCAGCTCCTCAATACCCTCACCGGTACGCGCCGAAACAATCACGTGCTCCGGCTCGCGCTGGCGCATACGCTCCAGCACGAACGGGTCGGCGGCATCCGCCTTATTCAGCACAATAATCTCAGGGATATGGCGGGCGTCGACCTCCGCGATGACCTCGCGGACAGCACGAATCTGCCCCTCCGGGTCCGGGTGCGAAGCATCCACCACGTGCAGGATGACGTCAGCGTCAGCGACCTCTTCCAGGGTGGATCGGAACGCCTCGACCAGCTGGGTCGGCAGCGAACGCACGAAACCCACAGTGTCGGAGAGGGTATAGCCGATACCGTCCGGGGTCTGAGCCTTACGGACGGTCGGGTCCAGGGTTGCGAACAGGGCGTTCTCCACGAGCACGCCGGCATCGGTCAGACGGTTCAGCAAGGAGGACTTACCCGCGTTCGTGTACCCGGCAATAGCCACCGAAGGCACGCGGTTACGGCGACGGTTCAGACGCTTCGTCTCACGCGCCGGCGCCATCGCAGCGATCTCACGCTTAAGCTTCGCCATGCGAGCGCGCAGGCGGCGGCGGTCCATCTCAATCTTGGTTTCACCGGGACCACGCGAACCGATACCCTCACCGGCTGCGGCACGGCCACCCGCCTGACGGGACAGGGACGCACCCCAACCACGCAGACGCGGCAGCATGTACTCCAGCTGAGCCAGCTCAACCTGCGCCTTACCCTCGCGGGATTTAGCGTGCTGAGCGAAAATGTCGAGAATCAGGGCGGTGCGGTCAATGACCTTGACCTTCACGATGTCTTCGAGGGCACGACGCTGCGAGGGAGCCAGTTCGGAGTCGACAATGACGGTGTCAGCGCCGGTCGCCTCCACAATGTCCTTGAGTTCCAGCGCCTTACCGGAGCCGAGGAAGGTGCCGGGGTCCGGCTTGAGGCGGCGCTGAACCAGGCCGTCCAGAACCTCGGAACCTGCGGTTTCAGCCAGTGCCGCGAGCTCACGCAGGGAGTTCTCTGCGTCCTCTACGGTGCCTTCAGTCCACAGACCAGCCAGCACCACGCGCTCCAGGCGTAGCTGGCGGTACTCGACCTCGGTGACGTCTTCAAGTTCGGTGGAGAGGTTCGCGATACGGCGCAGTGCGCGGCGCTCAGCGAGGTCTTCCTGGTCACCGTCATATTCGGAATGCTCGCGCTGAACGTCAGAAATTTCGCGCGCGCGAGTATCCAGCACACGGCGGCTATTGTTGCCGTGAGTGCTGGAAGAATTATCGCTGTGATGCGCGGTACCCGCTGCGTCATAAGTAGTGACGGAGGCGGCGACCTGGGAGCGGCCCAGAACGCGGTCTACGGTGCGGCGCAGCTGCTCATCGCTGGGTAGCTTTTCGGTATCAGATACGGGGATGTTCTTAGAATTCATACGACTCTAATTCTACCGCCGTTGCCCGCATCAGGTAGGGGGTTCGGTCGTCTGTGCGCTCAGGGCGTGCAAGCTGCCGACCCGCCCCGTGCATACTCTGCCCGTGTGCGGCGGGTTCTTGCCCTACCGGTACACTGGATAGCATGAGCGAGCAGCATTATTTCTCTGAAACCCCCGAGACCGAATTCAAGCCCCGCCCGGTGCAGGTGGAGCTTGCCGGCCGCAAGGTCACCGTCACCACAGCTAACGGCATTTTCAGCCCCTCCGGTATTGATAAGGGCACCGCTATTTTGCTGCAGGAAGCACCCGACCCGCAGGGTACACGCATGCTCGACATCGGCTGCGGTTGGGGCCCCATCACCTTGACCTTGGCGATGCTCGCACCGCAGGCGCAGGTGCACGCGGTGGATGTGAACTCCCGCTCCATTAGCCTGACTGAACGCAACGCCGCCGCTCTCGGCCTGTCGAATGTCACCGTGGGAACCCCCGAATCGGTTGACCCCGAACTGCGTTTTGACACCATCTGGTCGAACCCGCCGATTCGCGTGGGCAAGGAGGTTCTGCACGAGATCCTGCTGACCTGGCTGCCGCGCCTGGCGCCCGGTGGTGACGCCTACTTGGTGGTTCAGAAGAACCTGGGCTCCGATTCTTTGCAGAAGTGGATGGACGCGCAGCTTGAGGAGCTGCACCCCGGCGAGTTTGAGGTGTCGCGCTACGCGACTTCGAAGGGCTTCCGTATTCTGCAGGTGCACCGCTACGAGGACTAAAACCTCTGGCGCTAAATCCTCTAGCGCTTATTGCTTAAAAATATAAAAGCGGCGGGTGTTTTCTGAATGTGTTCTCAGAAAACACCCGCCGCTTTTGTCTATAAAATCTCTGGTCTAGGACTGCTCGCTACCGCAGCCGACTATCGCTGCAGGCTATCGCAGCACGACAGTCGCAACCATCTGCGCCGGACCAGCCAGAACAACATGCTCCAGGTCGTCCGGGCCCAGCACGAAAGTCACCGCGAGGGTACCGCCGGGCACATGCACCAGCCACTCATCCGGTGCTTCCTCGCCACCCCAGAAACGGGTCGCCGCAGCCGCCGCACACGCACCGGTACCGCACGACAGAGTCTCGCCCACGCCGCGTTCGTGCACGCGCATACGGATAGCGCCCACATGCGCACCGCTCTCAACGTCCAGGTCGACCGGCACCACAAACTCAACGTTCGTGCCGTTGACCGGGGCGGGGTTCACCTGAGGCAGGCTGTGCAGGTCCAGGCCGTCCAGCTTACCGTCGGAGCCGAGCATCACCACGGTGTGCGGGTTACCCATCGAAATGGACAGGCCAGCACGCGGAGTCTTCAAGCCGCGGGCAGACACCAGGCAGTCCTCGCCACCCTCGCGGGCAGCCTCACCGTGGATGAAGCTCCACGGACCCATATCAATCGCGTAACCCTCTTCGGTGCGCGCCACAGTCTTCACGCCGGCACGGGTACCAATCTTGACGGTCTCGCCCACCTCAAGCTCAATCAGGCCCTCAGTGCGCAGGTACTCCACGAACGCGCGCACACCGTTGCCGCACATTTCAGCGATAGAGCCGTCACCGTTGCGGTAGTCCATGAACCAGACAGCGTCCGGGTGCTCCTCGAGCAGCTTCTGACCCGCGCGGGAGGCGGTGCTGCGGGCAGCACGAATGAAGCCGTCCGCGCCAATTCCGAAGTGTCGGTCGCAGGCGCGGGCTACCAGCTCGGGGGTGAGGGCAATTTCTGCGTTCTCGTCCGTCAGAAAGATGAAGTCGTTACCGGTGCCGTGACCCTTGGTGAGGGTCAGGCCTGCCAGCTCGCCCCAGGTGGAAGGGTTCTCGCTCATATGCTGTCCTTAAGGTTGGTGACCTGTCCGTTTATGATTTTACCGCGCCGACCGACTCGACGAGGTATCGGTTCGGCGACGGCTCGTTATTGTGGCTTATCGGGTGCTTTCGCAGATGATGGCTTCCGCCTCATCGGCAAGGGTGGGTGAGAGCGCATCCAGCCAGTGCACACGCGGGTCCGCACGGAACCAGGTCAGCTGGCGGCGCGCAAACTGGCGGGTCGCAATGGTCGTATCCTCAATCGCCTGCTCCACGCTATAGTCTTCATCTTCAAGTACGCGAGCAAACTGCGCGTAACCAATCGCGCGGGAGGCGGTCTTACCCTCCTGCAAACCCTGCTCGTTCAGGGTGCGCACCTCGTCCAGCAGGCCGCGCTCGTGCATCAGCTCCACGCGGCGGTGCAGACGCTCGTGCAGCAGGGCACGATCCATATCCAGACCAATCTGAATACTCTCGGTCACGTACTCGCGCACCGGCATGAACGCCGAGAACGGGCGACCCGTCACCTCGAACACCTCCAGGGCGCGAATGATGCGGCGCTCATCCTTCACACGCGCAGCCGACTCCGGGTCGACCTCCGCCAGGCGGGCATGCAAAACACCAATACCCTCGGTACGTGCCTGCTCCTCCAGGCGCTCGCGCACCCGCGCATCCGTGCCGGGGAACTCCAACTTATCCAGGGCGGCACGCACATACAGGCCGGAACCACCCACCAGAATCGGGTAGCGGCCACGGCCACGAATCTGCTCAATCAGCTCACGGCTACGCTCCTGAAACTCCGCCACGGACGCCTCATCCCGCACATCCATAATGTCCAGCAGGTGGTGCGGAACGCCGCGCATCTCCTCCGCAGTAACCTTCGCGGTACCAATATCCATGCCATGGTAGAACTGCATAGAATCAGCGTTAATGCACTCACCGTTCAGGCGCAGAGCCAGCTCAATGGCGAGCGCGCTCTTACCGGTGCCGGTCGGGCCCACAATAGCGATAACGGGCAGAGTTTCGGAGATAGTCATGCGCCCCATTCTACCGGTTCCCTCACCCCCACTCGCGGTGAGGATGAGGGCCCGAAGAACAGGGCGCATGATTCGAATCTAGGTTTTAGGGGCGCAGACCGATGGTCGGCATGCCCAGACCCACCGGCGCACCGGGCACCTGGGTGGTGCCGGTACCGCAGGAATCAGCCTGGGAGCGGTCCCACGCGTCGCCGGCGCGGGTGCGGCGCAGGTGGTACTGCTCGGCGGTCGGGTCAGAAATCAGGTGGAAGGAACCAGCCTCGGTAATCGGCACGGTGACCATGTCGCCGGGGCGGGGAGTCTCGCAGCCCTCGGGCACGGAGAAGTGCACGAGGCGCTGGTCCGGGCCGCGGCCCGAGAGGCGGTGAGTCTGGTCAGCCTTACGACCGGCCTCCGCAACGACCATCAGCTCAACGGTCTTGCCGAGCTGCTTGCGGTTCTCTTCACCGGCGATGCGGTCCTGCAGGGCAATCAGACGCTCGTAGCGTTCCTGCACGACCTCCTTCGGGATCTGGTTCTCCATGGTCGCCGCCGGGGTGCCGGGGCGGATCGAATACTGGAAGGTGAACGCGGAGGAGAAACGAGCCTGCTCCACAACCTTCAGGGTGTCCTGGAAGTCCTCTTCAGTCTCGCCGGGGAAGCCCACAATGATGTCGGTGGTAATCACGGCGTTCGGGATGCGCTCGCGCACCTTGTCCAGAATGTTCAGGAACTTCTTGGAACGGTAGGAGCGGCGCATATCCTTGAGCACCTTATCGGAGCCGGACTGCAGCGGCATGTGCAGTACGGGCATGACGTTCGGGGTCTCCGCCATCGCGTCAATCACGTCATCGGTGAACATTGCCGGGTGCGGGGAGGTGAAGCGTACACGCTCCAGGCCCTCAATCTCGCCGCAGGCACGCAGCAGCTTGGAGAATGCCTGGCGGTCGCCGAACTCCACACCGTAGGAGTTCACGTTCTGGCCCAGCAGGGTCACCTCGATAGCGCCGTCATCGACCAGCGCCTGAACCTCAGCGAGAATGTCGCCGGGGCGGCGGTCTTTCTCCTTACCGCGCAGAGACGGCACAATGCAGAAGGTGCAGGTGTTGTTACAGCCAACCGAGATGGACACCCAGCCGGAGTACACGTGGTCGCGCTTAGTCGGCAGGGTGGAGGGGAAAACTTCGAGGGATTCGAGCAGTTCTGCCTGCGCCTCGTGGTTGTGGCGGGCACGCTCCAGCAGAGCCGGCAGGGAGCCAATATTGTGGGTACCGAACACGACGTCAACCCAGGGCGCCTTCTCAATGATGGCGTCCTGGTCCTTCTGCGCCAGGCAGCCGCCCACGGCGATCTGCATACCCTTGTGGGCGCGCTTGACCGGTGCCAGCTGGCCGAGGTTGCCGTACAGGCGGTTGGAAGCGTTTTCGCGGACCGCGCAGGTGTTGAAAACCACCAGGTCGGGCTGGGTGCCTTCCTCAGCGCGAACGTAGCCGCTAGCCTCCAGCAGGCCGGACATTCGTTCGGAGTCGTGCACGTTCATCTGGCAGCCGAAAGTGCGCACTTCGTAGGTGCGGGGGCTGGTTTCGGGGGTCTGGGCGGAATCGCTGAGGGTCGAAGTCATGCCCTATAGGGTATCCGATGGGGGATAATGGCTCTATGCAGGTTTCCCTTAGTAGCAACTTTCCGGCTCTGTCACCGAACGATTCTTCCGCCCCCACCCCTGACGGGGAGCGTCTGAACACCCTCATTGAGGAGGCGATTGCCGCCTACTCCCCCGTGCCGCCTCAAGCGAGCGCTGATTCTGCCTCGATGCGTCAGACCCTGATGCAACTGCTCAGCTGGGCGCATTCTTTGGAGCAGGTGGCTGCCCGCGCGGTTGAGCGCGTGCAGATTCTGGGCACCGGCATGCGTTCCGTTGTGGTGCGTGTGGTGTATGAGCCTGCCGCCGAGTCTGCGCAGTCTTTCGAGTCTACACAGTCTTTGCCGACCTCGATTATTGTGAAGCGTTACCGCCGTAAGGATTCGACGGTGAACGCGGGCGGTTTCGGGTACCTGCGTGAGCGCTACGGTTTGGAGGCGCTGAACCGGCAGGTTCCGGGTCTGTTCCCGCAGCTCTACGGCGCGGATCCTGAGCTGCGCGTGCTGGCGCTGGAGGATGTGAGCGCCGGAACCGTTGAGGGCGAGCAGTATTCGGTTGCCCACGCCCTGCTGGAGGGCACCAAACAGCAGGCGCTGGACGCGCTGAACTACTACATTGAGGCGTACCGTTCCCTTGCCGCCAGCGGCATTATGGGCGAGGCGGTGGAGGATTACCGTCTGAACCTGGCGCGTGCCGACCGCAAGGCGCAGTTCCCGGGCGCTATTGCCTCGCCGGGTTTGGCCGAGCGCGGTTTGAAGAAGCTGTACGGTGTGGCTGATGAGGCGCGCACCCCCGAGCACGATGCTGACAGCCCGGCTTCCAGCTCTGCCGCGCATGAGGACGCGCCTGTTCTTCCCGCCGCCGTTGAAGAGCTGTCCTTCCGTTTCCGCCGCGTTCTACAGCCCTTCTTCACCAAGCGCCCGCCGGTACCCGAGCAGTTCAAGCTCAACCGCGGCAGGGTATATATGCTCTCTTCGGGTGATTTTTCGCCGCAGAACGTGCTGATCGGTTCGGCAGACGGCGCGCAGGTACGCATGGTCGATGCGGAGGGCACCTGCCTGCACCACCGCGGCTTCCCCTTCGTTGAGGCGATGCTGGGATTCCCCTCCTCGCCGGAGTACCCGCGCTACCGTGTGGACCGCAAAAAGGCGCTACCGGCGCTGTACTCTGCCCTCTTTGAGGACGCCCCGCTGGATGAGCACCTGGCGGAGGATTTGGCGGTGTGCACGGCGGTGACCGTGTGCGCCCTGTTGGAGCTGTACTTTTCTTCGGCACGTTCCGATCTGTTGCCTCGTATTCGCCGTGAGGGTGCGCAGCTGATGCGCTTGCTGTTGGAGATCGCCGGTTCTCAGGATGCAACCCTCGCCGAGTTCGCGAACCGTCTGGGGGCCGTTGAATAAGCAGCAGAGTAAACAGCGGATATAGCCTTCGACAAGGCTTTTTATAAGGATCAAAAACGTAAAGGGTGAGCCCGCCACAGAGTGTGTCTGTAGCGGGCTCACCCTTTATAGTGCCTATTTTCTCGGTCACCCCGGCATGGGTCTATCCGTGCGTGCGGAATGTATTACTTCGCTCTCTACCAGAGCTCGTCCTCTGCACCGTAGGCGGCGAGTTCCTCACGAATCACCGACATCGACACCGAGGAGGAGTACCCGCGGCGAGCCAGCATCCCCAGCAGTCGGCGAGTCACCCTATCCTTTTCAGCGCGGTCGCTCAGATCCATGCCGGGGCGCAGCTTCTTACGCACCAGATCGGCGGCGTCCTCACGTTCCTGCTCGTCGGTGCGCTGAGCCAGGGCATTCTCCGCCTCTTCACCGCGCACCCCGCGTTCAGCGAGCTCACGGCGCAGCGCGGCGCGGGAGAGCTTCTTGGTGCGGCTCTTCTGCGCCACAAAGCTTTGGGCGTATTCGGCGTCGTCAATGAGTTTTGCCGCCTCGAACTTATCGAGCAGCGGCTCAATGAGCTCCGCATCGAAGCCTTCTGCCTGCAGCTTCTTCCGCAGCTGACCTCGGGTTTTTGCCGAGTACGCCAGCTGGTTGTACACGATGGTTTTAGCGCGTGTGTAGGGGCCTGTTTCTTCCGCGGCTCGGGCGGCACGCACCTTCTGCTTCCAGGAAGGCACGTTACTTTCCGGTTGTGAGGAAGCATGTCCCATCTGAGAGCCGCCCGGTTGGGAGCCGCGTGCTCGAGAACCGCCCTTTGGGGATCCAGCCGAAGCGGCACGGCGCTTTCCGGTACCAACGCCCTGCGCCTCCTCCTCGGCAATACCGCGGATGAGTGCTTCTTCGGCGGGGGTGAGTTCTTCGTTCAAGCTACTTCCCTCCCTGAATAGGTTGCTCCCCGAGCCGCGGCCCGCAGGACTCTTGCGGGTTTCCTCGTCGTCACTTCGAGCCCCAAAGGCGGGCGCGTAGGGCGAACGGCTCCGCATTTTCTCTTGCTGCACCGCGCTCATGCGGCGGAACCCACGCTTGTAGTCGGTGTTCTTGGAGGCACGCGAAGATTTGCGTTTCTTCTGCTTATCCCGCTGAGCGGCTTGCCTCTCGATCTCTTCCTTCTCTTCGGCAGTGAGCCCCGATCCGATGGAGGCGGCACCCGCTCGACTCATGCGCCCCGCCGCCATAGGGCGCGGCTCGGCACCGCCGGGGGTGAAGGCACGAGCGGGCGCTTCGTCAATGGAGACGGCGGGCAGGTTCGGGTCAACGAGCAGGCTGCGGCGCGGGGATTCACTACCTTCCTCAGAACTGCCATCTTCAAAGTTGGCGGGCACAGCCTGCAGGGGCAGCTCGGGTACGCGGAACTCCCCGGCGTAGTCGCCGCCGTTATCGCGGGCGATGCTTTCTTCAACAAAGCCGTGCGCGGCGGGGTGCCAGTCCGGGAACTCCTCAGCGGCTACCGAATCCGCGGTCCTGTTCCGCACCCACTTTTTGGGGGCGTTTTCTGTGGCCGCTGACTTCTTCTTAGGCGCTGGCTTCTTCTGAGGCGCGGGCTTTTCAGCCTGCCGCGCTTTCGGCTTGGTTTTCTGGGGTGCGGTTTCTTGGCCCCCACGCTGCTCCGCTATTGCTTCTGCGAGTGCCGCTTCGTCCGAGGGTACCCAATATTCCCCTGCGTACTCTGCTTCAATGTACGAAGGCTCTGCCGGATACGCAGGTTCGTCCTCGTAGGGAGGTTCGCCCTCATAGGGAGGCTCATCAGGGTATGGGGGTTCATCAGGGTATGGGGGCTCATCCTCATACGGGGGCTCTTCAACAGAAGGAGGTGTAACAGCGGCAGGCACCTCCCAGCTGAGGGTGGGCTCAGCCAGGGGCGCGGGTGCCTCAAAATTGAGGGCCTCGAAGCCGTCTACCTCAACCGGCGGGGCAACAGGCTCAAAGGAAACAAAGTTACCAAGCGCTGAGGAACCGAAGTGCGGTTCGGTCGCCTCCAGCGCCGCAAAACCGGCGTCGCCGTCACGCGCGCTGTTTTGCTCACGCTCTTCATGACCGTTCTGTTCCGTCATGCGCTGTTCCATCATGCACTGCTCCGTCATGTTCAGTTCCTCCTCTCCCCTGTGTTGGCGCTCGCTTGATGACCCGTGCGCCCGGCTATACAGCGCTCCCCCATTGTAACGAGGCGTTGTCCCGGCGCCCCCTGATACTCCCCTTAATGCGCACCCGTTAACGTGTTTCTTCCGTTAACGACAGATTGCCGTGCACCGTGCGGAATGCACAGCACACGGCAATTAGTCGTGGCGTTAGCAAGAAGCTACGCGGGCCGGTTTAGAACTCCTCAGCCAGCTCGTCCAGCGGGTCGTTACCCTCGGACTCAGCGGCTACCTGCTCCTCAGCTTCTTCCTCAATGATGCCCAGCTTCACCAGAACCTTGTACTGCAGTTCCTCGGTGAGCTCGGGGTTGTCCTTGAGCAGCTTACGAACGTTCTCGCGGCCCTGGCCCAGCTGCTCACCGTCGTAGGTGAACCATGCGCCGGACTTCTTGACGATGTCGTTCTCCACCGCCAGGTCCAGGATGCCGCCCTCAACGGAGATACCCTCACCGTAGAGGATGTCGAACTCAGCCTGCTTGAAGGGCGGAGCCATCTTGTTCTTCACGATCTTGGCGCGGGTGCGGTTACCGATCGGGTTAGCGCCGTCCTTGAGGGTCTCAATGCGGCGGATGTCGATACGGACCGAAGCGTAGAACTTCAGCGCCTTACCACCGGTGGTGGTTTCGGGAGAGCCGAAGAAGACACCAATCTTCTCACGCAGCTGGTTGATGAAGATTGCGGTGGTGCCGGTTGCGGAGAGGCGGCCGGTAATCTTACGCAGAGCCTGGCTCATGAGGCGAGCCTGCAGACCCACGTGGGAGTCACCCATGTCGCCTTCAATTTCGGCGCGGGGTACCAGTGCTGCAACGGAGTCGACGACCACGATATCAACGGCGCCGGAACCAACCAGCATGTCCATGATTTCCAGCGCCTGCTCGCCGGTGTCGGGCTGAGAGACCAGCAGCTGGTCGATGTCCACGCCCAGCTTTGCCGCGTAGATCGGGTCCAGCGCGTGCTCGGCGTCGATGAACGCTGCCACGCCGCCTGCCTTCTGAACGTTCGCTACAGCGTGCAGTGCAACGGTGGTCTTACCGGAGGACTCGGGACCGTAAATCTCGATGACGCGGCCGCGGGGCAGACCGCCAATACCCAGAGCGGCATCCAGGGCGATAGCGCCGGTGGAGATGACCTCGGTCTTGGTGATTTCCTTATCACCCAGGCGCATGACTGCACCCTTGCCGTAGTTCTTGTCGATCTGTGCCATCACGGCTTCAAGTGCCTTGGCGCGACCCTCTTCGGGAACGCGAGCTACGCTCTGAGACTTGGTGTTCTTAGCCACGGTAGTACCTCGTTCTTTGTGTTGTCAGTGGTTGACGGGAGTAATGTTTCTTCGGAATCGGTGGGACTCGTGATCGAGACCTTGAAGGTTTTGGCCTACCGGTTCCTTCTGAGACTACTCTAGGGTCACAGCCTGACAGGATAAGGCCATTTTTTAAAATCTGTGGAAAACTTTGAAGATTTTTCCGAAAAATTCCTGATGTGGAAAAGTCTAGCACGAGTCGAACAAAATTACGACCCAGTTTCGAATAAATCGGATAGGGTTTCGGCATATATTTTCGAAAAACCCCGGATTCTCGGCTAATTATTCGAAAATACCTCCCGCACAGGCGCTAGCACTCGAACAAATGCCAGGGAACAGACGCTAGGCCCGCCCATACGCTAGAACACGCCAGGCTCACTACCTAGCGCAACGGCTCCTTATCGGGACCCAGGCGGCGCTCCTGCGGAATCTCCTGCTCCTCACAGATTGCAAGCCACACGTCCTTCGGGTTAACGCCCTGATCCAGCGCCTCCGCAGCGGTCACATGGCCCAGCGAACCCAGCACCAAGTCACGCGCCAGCACCGGAGCATACCCAGCACCGAACTCATACTCCATGCACGCCCAAAATTCGCTCAGCTTCACAAGCGCTCCTTCCGCTTCACCGCTAGTTTGCTTCATAATTCGTCACATCGCCCGATAGTAAACCGAGAATAAGCGATGCCGCACACCCCCACCTTACGGGGATGCACGGCATCGCTTCACGTTTAGCGCGGCATGTGCCGCCTCTCGTTACTTCGAGAGAATGTAGTAATCGCTCTTGTACTGCTCAGACATTTCAGCCGGAACAGTATCCGGAATCTGAACGCCCTCGAGAACCGCCATACGGTCGGCAACCTCACGCAGCATCTGGGACATCGGAATGTCCAGAGCCTGGCAAATCCACGCCAGCAGTTCGGAGGAAGCTTCCTTCTGACCGCGCTCAACTTCGCTCAGGTAACCGAGGGAAACACGGGCACGCTGAGAAACCTCGCGCAGGGTGCGGCCCTGACGCTGGCGAACATCGCGAAGAACCTCACCGATTGCCTGTCGCAGGGGAACAACCTTAGCTTCCTCAACGACCGGGGCGACCTGTCGGGGGGTCTCCTCGATTTCCTTCCACTTAGTAATGCCATTAATCGATACGCGCTGCTTAGCCATGAGCTTCTATATCACTTTCCTGAGTAGGTATTCCCGACCTGCGGGACTGTACAGAGTTAAGCCTAACTGATTTTTGAGGCATGAGCTAGGAGCCTCGCCATTTTCGTCCTCTTCTTATGGCTTGTATCTATTCAAACAGGCGAACCTATGCCTTTATTCCTGCGGAGCTGAAAGAACCCTGTGAATATATTTGAACCGTAAATTTTTTTAGGTAGGCGCCGCACCGACGACGACACAGCCGTTCCAGGCACAGCCCAGCCCAGCCCAGCCCAGCCCTAGCACGCTACGCCAGCTCGTCCTTCAGAACCCCACCGGCACCGCCGCGCACCGCACGCGCCAGCAAAGCAATCGCATCCGCGCTCGCCGCCGCACGAATCTGCGCGCGATCCCCCGAATAGTGGCGCTCAAACACCTCAGAACCGCCAGGGGAACACACACCGATATAGACCGTACCCACCGGCTGGCCATCCGCAGAATCAGGACCGGCAACACCCGTGGTCGACACCGCATAATCGGCACCGCACACACGCGCCGCACCGACCGCCATCTGCACAGCCACCGCAGGATGCACCGCACCCTCACGCGCCAGCAGCTGAGCGTCCACGCCCAGCACCTGAGCCTTCACCTCGTAGGCATAGGAAATCACGCCGCCGCGGTAATACGCGGATGCACCCGGCACCGTACAAATCGCGCCGCCCACATCCCCGCCGGTCAGCGACTCAGCCGTCGCCACCTGCACCGGGCCCTCCTGGGCGGCGCGCAACTGCACCGCATCGCGCAGTAACAGCGCCGCCGCCTCCGGGGTACCGGAGAAAACCTCAGCGGAGGAAAGCTCAAGGGACAGAGCATCTTCAAGTACGAGGGGAACCATTATTCTCTCCTTTCAGCGGCGAACCGCCGCCCAAAACCTCACGCGGCACACAACGCGCCGCAGGTACAGCGAAGGGGAGCAGCGCACGCCACTCCCCTCGCCTCTAATGACCGCCGCCCTGGGAGGCCTGAGCCTGCAACCAGTTACGACGCAAAATATACGCATCACGCACATACACCAGGCCGGTCCACACGGTAATCGCGGTGACCGCGCCCATCAGAACCCAACCAGGAATCAGCCAGCCAAGACCCAGCTGGCCCAGCGGCAGAAGCATCAGCACCAGCGCCACCGTCTGCAGCACGGTCTTAATCTTGCCGCCCTTACTAGCGGCCATCACACCGTACTTAATGACGAACAGACGCATAATCGTAATGCCCCACTCGCGCAGCAGAATCACAATCGTGACCCACCACCACAGCTCGCCCAGCGCCGACAGCACAATGAACGCCGCGCCAGTGAGGAACTTATCGGCAATCGGGTCAGCAATCTTACCGAAGCTCGTAATCAGGTTACGCGAGCGCGCCAGGTAGCCGTCCGCCCAGTCCGTGAGCATGGCAAGAATGAAAATAATCCATGCGAGCCAGCGGTGCGTCGGATCAGCGGCACCAAAAGTACCGCCCGCAACCAGGGCAACAATGAAGAAAGGAACCGCAATAATACGCAGAACCGTCAACACATTCGGCACATTCCAGTTCGAAGGCTTCGCTGTGCTGACCGCACCGGCGGATGCGGAATTGCGAGCTTCACTCATAACGGCTCCTTACGGGTAGATGGCTTTCGACGGTGAGAGACCGCGTACGCACCGACACCTAAACGTATCGGGGATACGCAAACACCCCGTACCGTCCATTATACGTGTGCCGTAGCAGACATCACAGAGACGATACGGGGTGCATGTCGCGCACTCACTCAGCCGAGTGGACTCAGCCGAAGGGATAGGGCGCTGAAGGGCTAGCGGCCGGTCAGCTGCCAGGCGTCCTCCGAGCCCTCATCATCGGGCTCATCGAAATAGTCGGTGACCGCCTCGCCCGGGTCCACCGCGTTCGCGTACGGGTCGGCAGCCGGAGGCTCCTCACCGCGAATACGCGCCAGGGTCGCCTGCAGGTCATCCGGGCGGATGAGCACCTCACGTGCCTTCGAGCCTTCGGAGGGGCCCACCACCCCCTGCGACTCCAGCAGGTCCATGATGCGGCCCGCCTTCGCGAAGCCCATGCGCAGCTTACGTTGCAGCATCGAGGTCGAACCGAACTGGGTCGTAATCACAATCTCCGCCGCCTGCAGCAGATCGTCGAGGTCATCGCCGATTTCCTCATCAATCTGCTTCTTCGCGGCAGAGACCATCACGTCCTCACGGTAGATGGTCGGCGCCTGCTTCTTCACGTGCTCAACCACGGCGTGAATCTCAGACTCAGATACCCACGCGCCCTGAACACGCATCGGCTTCGAGGCACCCATCGGCAGGAAGAGCGCATCACCTTGACCGATCAGCTTCTCAGCGCCGGGCTGATCCAGCACCACGCGAGAGTCAGTGACCGAGGAGGTCGCAAACGCCATACGAGACGGAACGTTCGCCTTAATCAGACCGGTCACCACATCCACCGACGGACGCTGGGTCGCCAGCACCAGGTGAATACCCGCCGCACGCGCCAGCTGCGTAATACGAACAATCGCCTCTTCCACGTCACGCGGAGCGACCATCATCAGGTCGGCGAGCTCGTCAACAATCACCAGCAGGTACGGGTACTCGTGCACCGTACGCTTGCTGCCGGGATCGGGCTGAACCTTACCCTCACGCACCGCCTTGTTGAAGTCGTCAACGTGCTTGTAGCCGTAGTGGGCGAGGTCGTCGTAGCGGGCGTCCATCTCACGAACCACCCACTGAAGAGCCTCAGCGGCCTTCTTCGGGTTCGTAATGATGGGCGTAATCAGGTGCGGAATACCCTCGTAGGCGGTCAGCTCCACACGCTTCGGGTCAACCATCACCAGGCGCACCTGGTCCGGGGTTGCACGCATCAGAATCGAGGTAATCATCGAGTTCACGAACGAAGACTTACCGGCACCGGTCGCACCAGCGACCAGCATATGCGGCATCTTCGCGAGGTTCGCCAGCACGAAGCCGCCCTCAACGTCCTTACCCACACCCATGACCATCGGGTGCTGGTTCGCGTGAGCCTGCGGGGAACGCAGCACGTCGCCCAGGGCAACGGTCTCACGGTCCGTATTCGGAATCTCAATACCAATTGCGGACTTACCCGGAATCGGGGACAGAATACGAACGTCCGGGCTTGCCACAGCGTACGCAATGTTCTTGCTCAGCGCGGTCACACGCTCCACCTTCGTGGCGGGACCCAGCTCAATCTCGTAGCGGGTCACGGTCGGGCCGCGCGAGAAGCCGGTGACCTGCGCATCCACCTTGAACTGTTCCAGCACATTCGTCAGAGCCTCAACCACGTGCTGGTTCACCTCGGAAGATTCCTTGGCGGGCGGACCAGCAACCAGAATCTCCTCCGAGGGCAGCACATAGGTGCCGCGGGAGGACTGCACGACCTGCTCGCCGCGCGCCCGCTCGGTGGTCGCCACCTGAGTGTTGTTCTGCAACGGGCGGGATGCGCCTGCCTCGGGCGCTCGCGAAGCCGCGGGGGCCGCGTTCTTCGGGTGCGCACCCGGCGAGTGCATGCGGGTCGGAATCGGCGGCTGCGCCGCGGGTGCGGCAGGAGCCTGGGATGCGGAAGCCGAGGTAGCAGACTGCGCAGGGTTCACCACCTGGTGAGGCTTGGTCTGCGGTGAAGCTTCCTCAGAAGCACCGAAGCCGTCATATGCCTCAACGTCAAAGAGAGGCTCCTCGCCAGGAATACGGTTCACGCGGCCGTTCGCCACGGCGGCGCGCTGCACCTGGTCCAGGCGGGCTGCGGGCGCATCCGACGCCTCAACGTCAAAGAGGTCAGGGCTGCTCGAATAAGCACCGTTCTGTGCAGAAGAACCCTGGGCGGACGCACCCTGCGCGGCCGGTGCCTGGTTGAGGCGACCGGGCAGACGGGACAGGCGGTTTGGCTTAGCCGCCAGGCGCGCCTGCTGAGCGGATCCCTGCGCAGAATCCTGTGCAGAGTCCGCGGGCTGTACCGGCATCTGCGTGGTTTCCGGGTGAGTCTCATCCACCACGGCGCTCACGAATGCCTCATCACCGGCGTACTCGTCCAGGGAAGAATCGGTCGACGCAACGGGAGCAATACCCAACCAACCGCGCAGACGAGCGAACAGGCCGCCAGACTTCTGAGTCGTACGTGCCGGCTTCTCGTCCTCGTACAGGTAGCTGCGGTCGTGCTCCTCAGCGTTCAGGTCCACGGTCTGAGTCGCATCCGAAGGGCTATCCTTCGCGGAGGTTCGAGTCGTGCCGTTCGGCTTCTCGCCCAACGCCAGACCGACCAGGTGCAAAGTACGCGGCACCACCTGACGAATCGGAGTGTTCGTCAGAACCATCAGACCGGCAATACCCAGTAGCAGGTGAATCAGAATCTCAACGAACGCAATACCACCGCTCACACGCACAATGGGGGTGCCCAGCAGCACGCCAGCCACACCACCACCAGCCCAGACGGCGTCAAAACCATCCGCGAAGGTCGGGTGACCCGCATGGCGAGCAAAGAACAGGGAGGTCGCCACCAGAATGATGAAGGAGCCCAACGCCACGCGGTTATTACGTTTAATCAGGTCGGGTCCACGGAAAACACACCACGCCATGATGAGGCAAAGCACCGGGACCAGCAGGGCGCCCTGACCGAAAATACCGCCCAGCATGGTGTGCCAGGCGTCCAGGGGCGCACGCAACAAACCGAGGGAGGTGTGGGCACGCCAGTTGTACCACTCCACTCCGGCGCTAATCAGGCCGAACAGCAGGATGGTGAGCGCGCCGCCGTCACGGCGGTCTTCGGGCGCAAGGTCGGTGCGCACCGCGCCAATGGAGCGGAAGAGCCCACCGATAGCGTGAGCGATGCTCAGCCAGACGGAGGAGATAGCGCCCGCTACAGGGTTCGCCGCGTTGGCACCGCGCTGGGCACCGCCTCGGGAGGTGGTGCGCTTGCGGGTGGTCTTCTTAGTGTTTGCTTTAGTAGAGGTCGTGTTACGACCCTTCGTGGTCCGTGGAGCCATACCTTTTAGGGTATCAACCTTCCCGTTAATGTACCGATTCTTTCGTTATCAGTGAGCTAAAAAGTGTGCCCCGCCCTGTGTCTGTGAGGGCGTTGATAGGGCGCTGATGAGGCGCTTCTCCCCTACCGCGTTCGCTTTCGCGTAGCTTTCGCGCATACGTTCGGTAGATACACAGCAGGCGGGGCCGACACAACGTATCGACCCCGCCTTTTCGCTGTTTACGGGCAGCTAGCCTCGCGCAGAGTATTAGTTCTTCGTAGCCTTCGAGGAGTTCTCAACAACCACGGGAACAATCATGGGCTTGCGGCGCAGACGGCGAGAAATCCAGGCACCGATGGTGCGGCGCACAATCTGCTGCAGCTGCTGCACGGTGTGCACCTTCTCGGGTGCGCGGTGCAGAGCATCCTCCAGAGCAGCGGTAATCTTCGGAACAATCTCGTCGAATACTGCGTCGTCCTCCGCGATACCGCGAGCGTGAATATCCGGGCCGGTCACCACGCGCTTGGTTGCGCGGTCAATGACGGTCACGATGGACACGAAGCCCTCTTCACCCAGGATGCGGCGGTCCTTCAGGTCGCTCTCGGTGACCTCACCGACGGAGCGGCCGTCAACGTACAGGTACTCGCAGGGAACCTCGCCCACCACGGACGCCACGCCATCGCGCAGATCCACGACGGTGCCGGACTCGCAGAGCAGCACGTTCTTCTTCGGAACGCCGGTCTCCATCGCCAGGTCACCGCTAGCAATCAGGTGGCGAACCTCGCCGTGAACCGGCATAACGTTCTTCGGCTTGAGAATGTTGTAGCAGTACAGCAGCTCACCCGCGGCAGCGTGACCGGAAACGTGAACCTTCGCGTTGCCCTTGTGCACCACGTTAGCGCCCAGCTTCATGAGGGCGTTAATGATGCGGAAGACACTGGTCTCGTTACCGGGAATCAGCGAGGAGGCGAGCACCACGGTGTCGCCGGGCTCAATCTGAATCTTGTGGTCACCGTTCGCCATGCGCGACAGTGCCGCCATCGGCTCGCCCTGCGAACCGGTGCACATCATCACAATCTGGTCGGGGCGGTAGTCGTCAACCTTCTTCAGGTCCACCAGCACGTTAGCGGGGACCTTCAGGTAGCCCAGCTTCTCGGCAATGGTCATGTTACGCACCATGGAGCGGCCCACGAGCACGACCTTGCGGCCACGCTCAGCGGCTGCGTCCAGTACCTGCTGCACGCGGTGAACGTGCGAGGAGAAGGATGCCACAATGATGCGGCCGCTTGCGTCACGGAAAACGTTCGACAGCACCGGACCGATGTGCTTCTCGGTCGGGGTGAAGCCGGGAACCTCAGCGTTGGTGGAGTCCGGCAGGAACAGGTCTACGCCCTCCTCGCCCAGGTGAGCGAAGTGGCGCAGGTCGGTGATGCGGCCATCCAGCGGCAGCTGGTCCATCTTGAAGTCACCGGTGTGCAGAACCTTGCCCGCCTTGGTGCGAATGTAGACAGCCAGCGCATCCGGAATCGAGTGGTTCACAGCAACGAACTCACACTCAAACGGACCGAAACGCTCCACCTGGTGCTCCTTCACCGCGAGGGTGTAGGGCTTGATGCGGTGCTCGGCGAGCTTCGCCTCAACCAGTGCCAGGGTCAGTTCGGAACCAACCAGGGGGATGTCGGGGCGGCGGCGCAGCAGGTAGGGAACCGCGCCGATGTGGTCCTCGTGGCCGTGGGTCAGTACCATGGCAACCACGTCGTCCAGACGGTCGACAACGTAGCTGAAGTCGGGCAGGATCAGGTCCACGCCGGGCTGGGACTCTTCGGGGAAGAGCACGCCGCAGTCAACAATCAGCAGCTTGCCGTTGATTTCGTACACGGTCATGTTACGACCGACTTCGCCCAGGCCGCCCAGGGGCACCACGCGCAGGGTGTCCTTCTTCAGGCGGGGAGGGAGGGGAAGATTCGCTTCAAAGACGCTCATCGTGTGTCTCCTCTTTCTTCTATGTTTTCTTGTGATGTCTGTGATTCGTAGGCGACGCTTCGTACCGCAAGCGCTCCCGCCGGTTCGGCTCTCACATGCCGAGGAGGTGGGGTGCTGCCGGTGCGTCCAAATCACCGAAAGTATTCAAAAGTATTTGGGGGCGTAGTGCTCGGGTGCCTCTACCTAAGCTGGGCCCCTGTCTGAGTGGGTGGTCGAATCATCGACGGTAAACCGCGGCAATACGCCAGAGCGGACCCCTCACCTAGTGTTAGGTGTGGAGTCCGCGTCCGTTGGCTACATTACACACCCCGAAGGCGGGGCGTACGGTAGCCGAAGTCCTCTATATATACACGCTCTGCACGATAAGTTGTGCAGGTTCTGCGTTAAAGTTTAGGCGTTCTTCAGGGTGTGAGCGATGCTCGAGGAGAGCAGGTCAGCTCGCATAGCCTGGGCAACCTCCGGCTCGGAGAGTACGTGCGGCAGGCGAACAACAGGCTCATCCAGCACACCCTGCCAGGAAAGAATTTCCTTGGCGGCAACGCAACCGGGGGCACGGCCCATGGTTGCTCGGACAATCGGAGTCAGTTCCAGGTGAAGACGCTGCGCCTCCACCAGGTCCTGTGCAACGACAGCATCAATCAGGGCACGGAAGAGTGCGGGTGCCACATGTGCGGTCACCGAAACGAGGCCGACGGCACCCATTGCCATCCAGGGAAGGGTCAGTCCGTCGTCGCCGCTGTAGTAGTGCAGGTCGGTGGTTGCCATGACCTCGGTTGCGGCACCGAAGTCTGCCTTGGCGTCTTTCACCGCTACAATACTATCAATTTCTGCAAGGCGACGGTAGGTTTCGGGTGCGATGGGGATGCCCGCACGACCCGGAATATCGTAAAGCATGACGGGGGTCTCAGTTGCTTGAGCAACAGTCGCAAAATGGGCGTAGACACCCGGCTGAGTCGGCTTGTTGTAGTAGGGGGTTACGACCAGCAGGCCGTCCACACCAATCTTTTCGGCGCGGTGCGCCAGCTCAATAGTGTGTGCGGTGTCGTTCGAACCAACACCGGCAATAATCTTCGCACGAGAGCCGACGGTGTCCTTCACGATCTGGAAGACACGCTCGTTCTCGTCATCGGTCATGGTGGAGTATTCACCGGTGGTACCGCAGACCACCAGACCGTCGTGGCCGTTCTCCACAAGGTAGTTCGCCAGGTCCGCGACCTGCTTTTCGTCAACGGAACCGTCCTTGGCGAAGGGGGTCACCATTGCGGTCAGGAGGCGACCGAAGACGGGCTCAACAAAAGTACCGGGGTTCGAAAGGTTCTCAGACATATGTCCAGAGTACGCCCGAAATGCAGATTTTTGCTATAGAACGCATAAATTTTCATACGTGTTCTACTATTCGGACTCTTTCAAACCCGCGGTACTTCCGCGAGAGCCTATGAAACCGGGCACACAGCCTCGGCGTTATCAGCCTCATACCGAAACTAAATGCGGTACCGGCTACGGACTGCCAAGGACAGCGCCTACCGCATACCCTTCGCTGCACCGCCCGAACGCAACGCCCACGCATTACGCATCGCCGCGCGGGCACGCTTGCGCTCACCACCGGCATCGTACATGCACGCCAGGTTGAACCACGCCTTCCAGTTATTCGGCTCCTGCTCAACCGCCGCCGCGAAGCCCTCAAACTCCACCGCCGCAGCCTCACGATCCACGCGACCCGCAGGGGTGCGAGGCAGGGTATCCTCCGCCAGTTCGTCTGAAGCCGCCAGCTCCTGAGCCATACGCTGAATACGAGCGCCGAAAAGCACCTCACGCACCAGCGCCCACGCACCCAGAATCGGAAGCAGGATCATACCCGCACCAAGAACAATGCCCGCCACAGAGCCGGAGGTCAGCATCACGAACCCCTGCTGCGCAATATGCACCAGGTACAGGGTCAGCAGCGCGCAGGTCAGCGCCGCGAAGGTCTTACCGAATCCGCACGCATCCACCGTCACGAAGACGGCACTAAAAATCAGCACGCCCAGAATAGAGGCACGCGCCGTCAGCGGCAGCGGAAGAATCAGCACGGTCAGAACCATCAGCACGCATGCGCAGACGGTCCACAGGCGCAGCGACGTCCACCAGGAGCTAGGAGCCTCGGAAGATACCTGCGAGTTCTCGGGTGAAGTCTGTTCAGACATAACGCTCCCCTACGACAAATCCATGTAGGCGTCCAAGCCCACGCTCAAACCCGGATGCGCCGCCACCTCACGCACACCCAACAGCACGCCGGGCATGAAGGAGGTACGGTCAAAGGAATCATGACGAATCACGAGCTGCTGACCGGGGTCACCCAGCAGAATCTCCTGATGCGCCACCATGCCGCGCAGACGCACCGCATGTACGTGAATATCGTCGATTACGGCACCACGCGAACCCAAAGGATCGGAGGTGGTGGCATCCGGGCTTGCACCCACGCCAGCCTCCGCGCGGGCGGCAGCCACCTTACGGGCGGTGTGCACAGCGGTACCGGAGGGGGCGTCCACCTTATTTGGGTGGTGAATCTCGATAATCTCTACAGACTCGAAGTAGCGTGCCGCCTTCGCCGCGAACTCGGTGGCGAGAATCGAACCAATCGCAAAGTTCGGGGCGATGAGCACACCCACCTCGGGGTGCTCAGCCAGCAGTTCGCGCAGGGAGTTCAGACGCTCGGGGGTCCAACCGGTCGTACCGACCACCGCGTGCATACCGTGCTCCACCGCGAAACGCACATTCGCCTCGCTGGAATCGGGAACGGTCAGGTCAATAACAATCTCTGCACCAGCATCGACCAGCTCCTGCAGGTCGTCGCCGCGGCCCAGTGCCGCCACCAGGTCCATGTCTGCGGAGGTGTTGACGGCGCGCACCGCCTCAGAACCCATACGGCCCGCGGCACCGAGTACCGCTACCTTCCAGATTTTTTCGTTACCCTCGCGGGCCATCTTCTCTCCTCCGTAACTTATGAGCACCCCGACGATGGGGCAGACGCTGTGACGTACAGCCTCTATTATCCCCGTGTGAGCGCGGTGCACGCCATCGCACACGCTGGGTGAGATGCCCTGCGGAACCTCAGCGGCATAAAAAGCGAAGTAATCTAACCGTCATACAAGCCGTTTAATACGTTATCTAAAGTTAGCAACCATATAATTAGGAAGTATTTCTATAATTTCCATCCTACGGAGTGCTTTGACAGTATGAAGTCCCTCTTTACCTCCTCCGTGCGTCCAGATGAGGCTAACCGGCGTTATATTCTGCCGGGTCTGGACGGTCTGCGAGCAATCGCTGTGCTCCTCGTGATGGTGTACCATTTCTGGCCCACCGTACTACCCGGCGGCATGATCGGCGTGGATATTTTCTTCGTCATCTCCGGTTTCCTGATTACCTCCCTGCTTCTGCGTGAAGGTGCTCTCACCGGCAAAATTGCCCTGGGCAACTTCTGGATTCGCCGTGCCCGCCGACTACTTCCCGCCATTACCCTGCTGATTCTGGTCATGGGACCGGTCAGCCTGCTCATTGGCGGCGATATTCAGGTGAACCTCGGCCGACAGCTCGCCGGTGCGGCGACCTTCTCGTCCAACTGGATTTCCATTTTTGCCGGTAATGACTACTTCGCGCAGACCTCCCCGGAGCTCTTCACAAACTTCTGGTCCCTGGCAGTGGAAGAACAGTTCTACGTGGTGTGGCCGCTGCTCATTGTTGGCGCCGGCGTGCTGTTGCGCCGTTCGTGGCGTCGCTTCAGCGTGGTTATGGTGCTGGGCATTATTGCGTCACTGAGCGTTGCTACCGCTCTTCTGATGTCCGGCGCACCCATTAGCCGCGTCTACTACGGCACCGACACTCACCTGTACGGCCTGCTGCTCGGCGCCCTGCTGGCGTTTGCGCGCCCCTGGTCGCTGTACCCGCCGTTGCAGCAGTCCGTGCTGTACCGCGTGGCTCAGCCCTTCGGCCTGGTTGCCTTCGCCCGCGTCATGATCAGCTGGCTGTCCCTGTTCGCTCTGATTCCCTACGCAATTCTGGTTCCCGAGTCGGCTCCCGGTGCGATTCCCTGGGGTCTGTTCGGCGCCTCCCTGCTGGCGCTGGGCGTGATTCAGGGCATGCTTCCGGACATGCTTGCTGGCGCTTCCGAGGTGCTGCGCCGCCTGCTGAACTTCGCTCCCCTGCGTTGGGTGGGTGAGCGCTCCTACGGCCTGTACCTGTGGCACTGGCCGCTCGCCGTGGTCATGCACTACCTGATGGGTGCGGACCGTTCCCCGCTGGTAAATGTGGGCGTTTTGGTGGCGACCTTCGCGATTGCGGAGATGTCGTACCGCTGGGTTGAGACCCCGATTCGCCGCTACGGTTTCCGCGGTAGCGCTAATCGCGTGGTGGCGGCTTTCCAGTCTTCACGCACTAAGTTCCTGCCGGTTTCGGTGGCTCTGGCTGTTGTGGTGGCTGCCGCTTCGACCGGTCTGGCGGTGCACACCGCTCCGGCGATGACTACCGCGCAGCAGTCCGTTGAGGACGGCAAGCGTGCCGCCGCTGAACGCCTGAAGGCTCGTCAGGAGGCGCAGGCTGCGAGCGCATCGGCAAGCCCGAGCGCTGCGGGTAAGGACGCGAAGGCTTCGGCAAGCCCCTCGGCATCGAAGGCTGCAACCGGTTCGGTGGACTCTTCGCAGGTGACCATTGTGGGTGACTCCATTGTGGTGGCGGTATCCCCCGAGCTGTACGACAAGATGCCCGAAGCAACTATTGACGCGCAGGAAGCACGCACCATCGCTAAGGCCCTGCCGATTATTAAATCCATGGGTGCCAACGGTCAGATTCGTAAGACCTTCGTGCTATCGGTGACCGCTAACTCGACCATTCTGGACGGTCAGCTCGACGAGGTTCTGGCGGCTATGCCTGCCGATTCTAAGCTGGTGTTGGTCACCGGTTACGGCCCGCGCAACCTGACCTGGATTGACTACTCAAACGGTAAGATTCGTGAGTTTGCGGCGCAGCATTCTGATCGCGTGATTATTGCGGATTGGAACTCTGCGATTCGCCAGGCTCTGCAGACTCAGAGCGGTCTGCTCTCCTCCGACGGTGTTCACCCGGAGGCCGCCGGTCAGGAGCTCTATGCACAGGTTCTGATGGAAGCTATCGCCAAGGCGCAAAAGTAGTACTGCGCAAAAGTAGTACTGCTCAGAAGTAACGCGCTGAGGTAGCTCTCAGCGGTAGCTTTTCGGGTTCTGCCGCGCTCATGCTGAGCGTCAAAAGCATGGGCGGCAGACAGCCCGGAAGCATTGACTTCAGACAAAGAAAATGCCCGTTCCATCCCCTCGTAAGGGGTATGGGAACGGGCATTTTTGTGCTTCAGGAGCGTTGAGGGTTAGCGCACGATGGTAGTAATCATCTGCTGCTGCCCCAGGTACGCCGCCAAGTCGCGAACCTCCTCCAGGGAGACCGCGCGAATCTTCTCCAGCAGCTCATCGGTGCTGGTGAACAGTCCAGAGTCCAGCTCGGCGCGACCCAGGCGGGACATGCGCGAACCCGAATCTTCGCTACCGAGCACGGTGGAACCAGCCAGCTGGCCGCGGACCTTCGTCAGCTCTTCCTCGGTAATACCGGCGGTGGCGAGCTTATCGAACTCGTAGCCCATGACCTCACGCACCTGCTCGGTCTTAGCGGGCAGGCAGCCCGCGTACATGCCGAAGTAGCCGGCATCCGAGTACGCACCGGAGAACGCGAACGTGCTGTAGGCCAGGCCACGCTTCTCACGAATCTCCTGGAACAGGCGCGAAGACATGCCCGCACCGAATGCACTGGTCAGCACGCTCATCGCGTAGCGGCGGTCGTCACCGGCGATAATGCTCGGGCAACCCATCACAATGTTGGTCTGTTCGAAGCCCTTCTCCACCTCACGCAGCTCGCTCAGCGGAAGAATGCCGCTGTCGGTGCGTACACGACGCGGTGCCGGCGCCACGCCCTCCTGCAGGTTCCAGCCGTAGCGGGTCAGCGCCTCCAGCACGAGGCGGACCATGGTGCTGTGCTCCAGCGAACCTGCGGCAGAAATAACCAGGCGGTCCGGGGTGTAGTAGCGCTTGTAGTGCTCCCACACGGCGTCACGCGGCACCTCGGTAATCTCCTGCGGGGTACCGCCGATGGGGCGGCCCAGCGGGTTCTCACCCATAAGCTGCTCCACGAAGTTCTCGAAAGCAACGTCGGTCGGGTCGTCCTGGTCCATGGCGATCTCTTCAAGAATCACACCGCGTTCCTGTTCCAGGTGAGCCGGATCCAGCAGGGCGTTGGTGACCATGTCGGTAATGACGTCCACCGCCATGGGCGCGTCATCGTCGAGCACACGCGCGTAGTAGCAGGTGTGCTCCTTAGCGGTCAGGGCGTTGGATTCGCCGCCTACCGCGTCGAAGGAGGATGCGATGTCCAGGGCGGTGCGGGTGCCGGTGCCCTTGAACAGCAGGTGCTCCAGGAAGTGGGTGGAGCCGAGCATGCCGGGGGCTTCGTCGCGCGAGCCGACTCCCACCCAGAATCCGATGGATACGCCGCGGGTACCGGGCATTTTTTCGGTAATCACGCGTACGCCACCAGGCAGGATGGAGCGGCGCACCTCGTTACCGCCTACACCCTCGTAGATGAGGCGGCCGTGCTCGTAGTTGAGCTCTTCGGCGATGGCCTCAAGCTCGACGGGCAGGGAAATAGACATAGAGAGAAGAACCTTTCAACAGGTACGTCTGAAGGTAAGCATTCCCGCCCCACTACCTGTAGGCAGTCCCACAGTTGGTGGGGCGGGTGAGCATCAAAAGATGCAGGGCAAGCACAGCGAAGGGGCGCCCGGTGCATCCGGCGGGGAGTGAACCGCACCGGGTGCGCCGAACGCCCCTCATCACTTAGCGGGGGTTACGACTACTCGTCGTCGCCACCCTCAACGACCGGTGCCAGCGAGAGCTTGCCGCGGTCATCAATCTTGGTGATCTCCACCTGGACCTTCTGGCCCACGGAGACAACATCCTCAGCGTCAACAACGCGCTTGCCGCCGTTGAGCTTACGCATCTCGGAGATGTGCAGCAGGCCGTCCTTACCGGGGGTCAGGGAGATGAACGCGCCGAAGTCGGTCACCTTCACCACGGTACCCAGGTAGCGTTCGCCCACCTCGGGAACCTGCGGGTTAGCGATAGCGTTCACTGCCGCACGGGCAGCCTCGGCGGAGGGGCCGTCAGCTGCGCCAATGTACACGGTGCCGTCGTCCTCAATGGAGATGTCTGCGCCGGTGTCTTCCTGGATCTGGTTAATCATCTTACCCTTGGGGCCGATGACCTCACCGATCTTGGCAACCGGGATCTTCACGGAAATAATGCGCGGTGCAAACTCGCTCATCTCATCCGGTGCGTCAATCGCGCTGACGAGCACCTCGAGGATGTGCAGGCGAGCCTCACGTGCCTGGGTCAGTGCGCCAGCGAGCACGGATGCGGGGATACCGTCGAGCTTGGTGTCCAGCTGGATAGCGGTCACGAACTCGGAGGTACCTGCAACCTTGAAGTCCATATCGCCCAGTGCGTCTTCCGCGCCGAGGATGTCGGTCAGGGCTGCGTAGCGGGTCTCGCCGTCAACCTCGTCAGAGACCAGGCCCATTGCGATACCTGCAACGGGTGCGCGCAGCGGCACACCAGCGTTCAGCAGGGACAGGGTCGATGCGCAGACCGAACCCATGGAGGTCGAGCCGTTGGAGCCCAGAGCCTCAGAGACCTGACGGATTGCGTAGGGGAACTCTTCGCGGGAGGGCAGCACCGGGGTGATTGCGCGTTCTGCGAGTGCACCGTGGCCGATTTCGCGGCGCTTGGGCGAACCCACGCGGCCGGTCTCACCGGTGGAGTACGGCGGGAAGTTGTAGTGGTGGATGTAGCGCTTGGACTTGACCGGGTGCAGGGAGTCCAGCTGCTGCTCCATCTTGAGCATGTTCAGGGTGGTGATACCCATGATCTGGGTTTCGCCGCGCTCGAAGAGAGCGGAACCGTGAACGCGGGGCAGGATTTCAACCTCAGCGGTGAGCTGGCGGATGTCGGTCAGGCCGCGGCCGTCAATACGGACCTGCTCGGTGAGGATGCGCTGGCGAACAACGTGCTTGGTCAGGGCAGCAAATGCTACGGAGACCTCGTTGGAGCGTTCTTCGAATTCCTTACCTTCGCCGGTGAGAGCTTCCATGAGCTCTTCCTGCAGCTCGGCTGCGGCGGCTTCGCGTTCCTGCTTACCAGCGATGGAGTACACCTCGACCAGGCGGTCTGCTGCGAATGCCTCAACTGCTGCGTCGACGTCCTCACCGTGGCCGCCGAAGAAGGGCAGTTCCAGGGCGGGCTTGCCTGCGCGAGCCACCAGGTCAGCCTGTGCCTTGCACAGTGCTGCGATGAAGGGCTTAGCTGCTTCCAGGCCCTCTGCGACGACCTCTTCGGTGGGGGCGGTCTGGCCGTCTTCCTTGATGAGCTTCCAGGAGTTATCGGTTGCTTCTGCCTCAACCATCATGATGGCGACGTCTTCGGTACCGTCAGCCTTGGTGACGATACGACCTGCAACAGCCATGTCGAATACAGCGTTTTCCAGCTGGGAGTACTTGGGGAAGCAGACCCACTGGCCATCGATCAGTGCCATGCGCACGCCACCGATGGGGCCGTTGAACGGCGCACCGGACAGGGAGGTCGATGCGGATGCAGCGTTGATTGCGAAGGTGTTGTAGATTTCGTCCGGCTCGTAGGTCAGGACGGTCACAACGACCTGAACCTCGTTGCGGATGCCCTTGGTGAAGGCGGGGCGCAGCGGGCGGTCGATCAGGCGTGCAGCCAGGATTGCCTCGGTGCTGGGGCGGCCTTCGCGGCGGAAGTAGGATGCGGGAATCTTGCCGCCTGCGTACATGCGCTCTTCCACGTCCACGGTCAGCGGGAAGAAGTCGAAGCCCTCACGGGGAGACTTGCCGATTGCGGTTGCGGAGAGCAGGGTGGTCTCGTCATCGATGGTGACGAGGACAGAGCCAGCAGCCTGCTTTGCGAGGCGGCCGGTTTCAAAGCGCACGTGGCGCTTACCGTGAATGCCGTTGTCGATTTCGACTTCAGCAAACTTGATTTCGGGACCTTCCACGGTTCCTTCTTTCTTCTTGGCAGGCCGTACGGCGCACGAGTCGGCCTTCGATAGGAAACCACGGCACCTCTCCCCCGCCTTTTCGTATGCTCGACGTGTGTCGGTGAGGTTGCGGGGGTGGTGTTGTTCCGTAATTCGCTACCGAGGACCGCGGCGTGTGTGCCGGTACGGCCTTCTGTTCTTTCTTTCAGGTGGGACGGCGTCTTCTACCGGTTTCTCGCTGTGAATCTAGCGTTGGAATCTAGCGCTGGAATCTAGCGAGCGGAAGATGCGCCCCTCAACGCGGCAGTACGGACGCGCTGGCGCTACCCGCCTCCGAGGTGGAGGGTTGGTAGTGCTGACAGCACGTCCGCACACACCGCCTAAAGGCGATTAATCACCACAAAAGCGTCAAGACGCTCCTGTTTTATCGGCGCAGACCCAGGCGCTCGATCAGCGAACGGTAACGCTCGATGTCGACGCTCTTCAGGTAGCCGAGCATGTTGCGGCGACGACCAACGAGGATCATCAGGCCACGACGGGAGTGGTGATCGTGCTTGTGGAACTTCAGGTGCTCGGTCAGGTCGGCGATACGACGAGACAGAACTGCAATCTGAACCTCGGGCGAACCGGTGTCGCCCTCGTGGGTTGCGTATTCCTTGATGATTGCCTGCTTGACAGCGGGATCCAGTGCCACTTTTAACTCCTAGAGTTAGTACCGCATACGTCCCGTACGGACGGTTGCCGTCGGGTGGTGGGCTTACGCCCTGTAAATACACGTCGTCTACTGCGGACTGCAGACGCGTTCTTCCCATTCTACGCTACCGGGGCGCTTTCGTGGAAGGGTGAGCAGAAGCCCGGCGACAGGTAGCTCATCACACTACCGGTCGCTGGGCTTCACAGCCGGGTTCTCACGCCGGGCTCTACGTTTATTCAGAGGGCTCTACGTTTATTCGATGTTTACGCTTCAGCGCGAGCGCGCACAACCACGAGGCGGTAGTAGACCAGCAAGAACAGGCACCAGATTGCGCCCATTACCAGCGCCAGCTGGGTATCGGTGAAGCAGCCGAAGAGCACCACGATAAAGATCATGAACGCCAACGCCAGGTAGCTCAGCCACAGGGGCTGGCGCACCGGCTGCGCCTCGGTATCGGCACCGCTACGCTTGAAAGCAATGTGCGCCAGCAGAATCATGACCCACACGAACACGGTCGCGAAGGTTGCCAAGGAGGCAACCACCTCGAAGGCGTTCTCGAAGAGCACGTTTACGATTACGCCAACCGCCATGACCAGCACCATGATGAGGGTGGTCATCCAGGGTGCGCCGTTCTTCGTGACCTTCGCAAAGGAAGCCGGCGCCAGGTTCTGCTTCGCCAGGCCGTACATCATGCGGCCGGCACCGTACACGTCCGCGTTCAGCGCAGAGATGGCGGCGGTAATGATGACCACGTTCAGAATCGAAGCGGCAGCCGGAATGATCGAAGCGGCAGCCGGAATGCCCAGGCCCTCAAAGATTTGCACGAACGGCGAGTTCGCCTTCGTCACCGAGTACCAGGGGTACAGGGACATGATGACCGACAGGGTCAGAATGTAGAAGATAAGGATGCGGAACGGCACCGTGCGAATCGCCTTGGGAATCGAGGTGCGCGGGTCCTTCGCCTCACCGGCGGCAATACCGATGTTCTCGATACCACCGAAGGCAAACATCACCACGGTAAAGCAGGCGAGGAAGCCGGTAAATCCGTTCGCGAAGAAGCCGCCTTCAAGAGCCCAGAGGTTCGTGACGGAGGGCGCCACGGAGTCGTGCGCCTGCACACCCACGAAGAGCAGGGCGATACCGCCAACAATCATGGCGACAATGGCGCTGACCTTCACGAGGGTAAACCAGAATTCGGTTTCGCCGAACGCCTTGACCTTCGCCAGGTTAATGGCGAGCAGAATCAGCAGAACCGAGACGATCCAAATCCAGGAGGGGCTGTTCGGGAACCAGAACTTCATGTACACGGCAAAGGCGGTGACGTCCGCAATGGCGACCAGCGCCATCTCCAGGGCGTAGGTCCAGCCGGTCACAAAACCCGCCCAGCGTCCAAGGTAGCGGGTCGCGTATTCGGAGAACGCTCCGGAGACCGGGTGCGCCAGGGCGAGTTCGCCCATTGCGCGCATCACCATGAACACTGCCGCGCCGCCAATAACGTAGGCAAGCAGCACGGAGGGGCCCGCCAGCTGAATGGCGGATGCCGAACCGTAGAACAGGCCGGTGCCGATGGCGGAGCCGAGGGCGATGAACATGATGTGACGCAGGGAGAGTCCACGCGCTAGCTGCGGGCTCTCGGAGGTAGCCTCAGCTACGCCCTGCTGTACCGGGGATGAGTCCGGAGTGGTATTCATCTTCTTCTTTTCCTTTACCTCGTGGGGTGTACCCGCCGGTGGCGGGGAAACTTATCGGGCGGTGCCGCAGCTCAGCAGGTGGCTGAGAGCGGTACCGGTTGATTCACTCCCCATCGAGTAATGGGGCGTTGCGCGGAAGGTGTTGCCTTCGCGCGTCGCCCCGGCGCATCCCCACCCAACCGGTACGGTGGGAGGGAACGCAAAAGACGGCGGGAAGGCAACGTTGCCTTTCCGCCGTCTTTTCGTCAAAGACTACTTCTGTCGCTTACGTCCAATGACGATAGAGCACAGAGCGGTTGCAGCAGTCACGGTGTAGACTGCAGGCCACGCGCCAAGCTTCTTGGCGAGCGGATGAGCGGCGCCGAACGCGCCGAGGTAGACAGCGGTGAGGAAGGTGGCACGGCCTGCGCCAGCCTTACGCTTCCAATTCTTGTAAGCCACGGCACCGCACAGTGCCAGGATAGCGCCACCGAGCGGGCGGATGCCGGTGCTAGATGCAACCTTGTAGCCACCGAGCAGACCGGTGACGGAGGCGAGAGTCGGGCAGAACTTCACGACGTACTCCTCTGTGAGATCGGACAGTTTCCTCATTCATAGTACTCCACGACACACAGAATGTATATTCACCACGGTTAATATTTCTGCGTTTCTTACGGACCGGGTACATCAAAGTGCCTAATCAGAAAAAGACTGGGGTACAAAAACCAGTACAAAAAGACCGGCATAAAAGGACCGGGGCGCAAAGAGCGGGGCGCAAACCATTCAGGTTCACGCCCCGGCACTTGCCGCATGCGAGCTCACATCGTGCCGCATGCTCTAGAACTTTAGAGAGCCAGCTCCAGCGCCTCCAGCTGCGCCTCGGTCCACAGCTCAGCGGCCAGCTGCAGCGCGTAACGAGCCGAACGAGGAGCCACCACGTCCACGGAGAGGTGGAAGTCCTGGTCAGCCTCCGGGCCGCACAGATCAGACACGCAACGCACTCCGATAAACGGAATCTCGTAGTTGTGGCAGACCTGCGCAATAGCGGTGGTCTCCATATCGGTGCTGATGGCGCCCTCGAACGCCTCGCGGGTGTCCTTCACGTTGTGGGCGGTTACGAAGGAGTTACCCGCCAGCATCTGGCCGCGGCGCACCTCCCACACGCTCTCAGCCTGCTCACGCACCGGCTCAAGTGCGGCGAGCGCATGCTCCAGAGCATCCTGCCACTCGTCCGCCTGGCCGTCGTAGCTTTCGGGCATGCCCGGAACCTGGCCGCGCGCGTAACCGAAGGCGGTCGCGTCGGCGTCAGTGTAGGTGTAGTTCTCGCCAATCAGCACGTCGCCCACGTTAATGCCGCGAGCCAAACCGCCGGCGGTACCTGCGCTAATGACGCCCAGGCAGTTCGAGGAGTAGCTGATCGCCTCGGTGACGGCGCTCGCCGCGTTCACCAGACCGATCTTGGAGCGAACCAGCAGCAGCGGAACCTGGTCCTCACCCACCTGCAGGTAACGCGGATGGAATACCGCCGCCCCCTCGGTGAAGGACGGCTGCAGCTCCTCGGTCACCTTCAGGAAAGGTGCGAGTTCCTCATCCATTGCCACCTGAATAATGATGGCGTTGGACATGCCGTCCATCAGCTCAAACATGCTGTTGAACGCCTCAGCCGGGTCGAAAGCGTTCGGGTCAAAGTCCACCGGGTTGAAGGCGGATGCGAAAGCGTCAGGGATCTGTGCGCTCATTACGCCATCACCTGAGCCCACTCATCGCGTGCCGCGAGGAACTCGCGAGCCGCAGCCTGCGCGCCTTCGAGGGTGTGGTTGGCACCCCAACCGCACTGCACCTCGTTCGCTGCCGGAACCTCGGTCGCGTTGAGGATATCGTTGAGGGTTGCTTCCAGGATGGGGAAGAACTCCTCGGGCTCCAGGCCCAGGGTCAGCGCGTAGAAACCGGTCTGGCAGCCCATCGGGGAGAAGTCAATCAGACGGTCGGTGTGGTTGCGCATGTGCTCGGCGCTCAGGTGCTCGATGGAGTGCACAGTCGGCATTTCCAGGTGCGCGGTGTTCGGCTGAGTGAAGCGGATATCGTACTTGATGAGGGTGTCGCCACCGGGCAGAACCTTGCGGTCCGCGATACGCACGTAGGGTGCCGCCACGGCGCGGTGGTCGAGGTTGAAGGATTCGACGTTCATTTTTTCCATGACTCTATCTTCTCTTAAAACGGGGACGACTAAAACAGGGGTGCCTCACGGGAGGCGCAGAACGTCAAGGCGTGCAGCGCAGAACGTCAAGGCGTGCGGGGCACGAGGTTTCGTCGGAAGGCGCGGGCGGTCAGGTGCGAAGAAGGTGCCCGCTTTTGCGCATCCGGTCGGGTACGCAAAGGCCCCGCGGCAGATCCGAAAATCTGCCGTCGGGGCTTCAAAGCCGTTAAAGGCAAAAGCTATGAGCGCAGGCTGTTGCTCTAGAGATGAGGATGCTTCACTTCCGCCTGTACCGGGCACTCCGGCGGACAGTAGTTCTTCGCATCCTCAGCCAGCACCTCGCGGGTCTGCACCACGTCATCGTTAATCTGCTCAATCAGCGCCTCAACACCGGTGTACGCCACCATCGGACGCAGACGCTTCACGAACTCAATGAGCACACGCTGACCGTACAGGTTGAAATCCTCCACGCGCTCCTCGGGACGGTCAATCACGTGCGCCTCAACCTGGCGGTGCTCAATACCGTCAAAGGTCGGGTTGGTACCCACCGAAATAGCGGAGGGGTGACGGTTACCGTGTTCATCCACGAGCCAGCCGGCGTACACGCCGTCGGCGGGAATCAGGCCGCGCGCCTCAAGCTCAAGGTTCGCGGTCGGGAAGCCCAACTCGCGGCCGCGCGCCAGACCGTGTACGACCTCACCAGCCATCATGTGGTGGCGGCCCAGCAGCTCGGTTGCGGCGGGCATATCGCCCTCCAACAGCAGCTGGCGGATGCGGGTCGAGGAGCAGCGGGTGTTCTCATCCACCATCAGGTCCTCAACGACCACGACCTCGAAGCCGTACTTCTCCCCCAGCTCACGCATGGTGTTCAGGTCGCCGGAGTTGTTCTTGCCAAAGCGCACGTCGTCACCAATGACCACGAAACGCGCGTTCAGCGCATCCACGAAGGTGGTCTTCACGAACTCTTCGGGGGTCTGCGCAGCGAACTCCAGGTTGTAGTTCAGCAGCAGGTAGTCGTTCAGGCCCAGCAGGCACATGAAGTAGCGGCGCGAGCCCTGACCCATGATGTCGTGGTGGGTCACCTCGGGACGGTGCACCTGCATCGGGTGCGGGTCAAAAGAGACCGC
The DNA here is from genome assembly GCF_001813895.1 of Rothia sp. HMSC071C12. Taxonomy (NCBI): domain Bacteria; kingdom Bacillati; phylum Actinomycetota; class Actinomycetes; order Micrococcales; family Micrococcaceae; genus Rothia; species Rothia sp. HMSC071C12. The sequence goes on along the minus strand of NZ_KV814350.1, from coordinate 41,832 downwards.
GATAGAGCTCAAACCGTGCTCTTCAGCAAGGGAGACCACGCGCGAAATCACGCGGGCATGTCCACGGTGCACGCCGTCAAAATTGCCGATGGTCACGACCGAGGGGCCGTAGCCGGCGGGGACCTCGCTCAAAGCGGTGTAGAGGGTCACGGGCTCTCCTGAAAAAGATAAATGTACCTATCCATCCTAGACCACAGGCGGCAGGATGCAGAATTCAAAACGGGAATCAACAGGGAATGGAACGGCGCCCCTCGCAGGCGGTGCCTTCTCCCCCACTTTTGCGGATGCGGCGGGGTATCTAACACGCAACTGTGCAGCCTCAGCACCTGGAAAATCCATGCGCAGCACCCACCCATAAGAAAGCCCGGGCAGGCACCCCACCGTGCGGCAGGAACCTTCCCGGGCGTTACGACTACTTACGAGCCTGGTTACGAGAAGCCTTCAGCATCTCCTCGCGAATCTTATTGGACTTGTTAATCCAGCCGTACCACACCAGCAGGCACGGAGGAATCACAAGCTCAGTCACCATCAGCACGATCAGCGACCAGTGCGGGGTGCCGAAGAACGCCCACGACAGGATACGACCCACGCCGCCCAAGAAAACCACCAGGCAGGAGAACACGAGCATGTTCACCCACTTGAACTTCAGGGCAATGAACACGAAGGACAGGCCCACACCCACATAGGCTGCCGCGAAGAACACGTAGTTCGACTGCACCGAGGCGTTCGCAAAGTCCTGAGGCGCATCCGGAATGACGCGGACACCGCCCAGAACCTGCCACACACCGTACGCAATCATGAACAGACCGTACAGCGCCACCGCCGCGCGGAACGCCGCACGGTTCTGAGGCTTAGCCGCCTCCTCAAGGCTCTTGGGGCGGGCAAACGCCTCGCGGGTTGCCTTCTTCTCAGCCTTCTTATCGGCCTTCTGCGACGCCTTATCGCCGGACGCCGGTGCGGCTACGCGAACACCCTCGGGTGCCTTCGCCGCAGAAATAGGCTCAGCGTTCTTAGCACCGGCAGCCTTCGCGGCACCGCTCTGAGTAGCAGCCCCGGTTACGGTAGCTTCAGCCTGTGCAGACTCCACTCGGGGTACCGGCGCGGTACGAGGCTCACTCGCCTTCTTAGCAGAGCTCTGGTTCTCGCTCATCTTCTCTCCTTCAGCAGGGCCGGGCGGCACCCGCACGAGTAGTCATGTGTGTTCAGGGGTTGTTTACGTTAGCGTGTTGAATGAATAGGGGGCGCACATTCGGTAGGGCGCATATTCAATAGGCACTGGATCAATCAGGCTTGAGGAATCAGGCTTGAAGGAATCAGGTGTGGGCAGGCGCAAACGCCGAACCCTCTTCGCCCATCATAAGCCCTCAACGCCTAGTTGAAGGAACGATTCGCCTCAAAAACCAGCACCGGGGCGGCCTGCACCTTCCCGCGCTGCTTCTTATTCTCCAGGAGGGCAACCAGGGTACCGTCCGGGGCGAAGCCCGCCACAATACCCTCAACGCTGGCATGCTGCACCGCGCCGGACTCATCCGCGCTCGCGTGCACGGAACGCTTCACCACGGACCCGTCACCGCTGGGGCTAATACGACGGCCGTAAGAAATATCGCTCGCCTCCGCGGCAGAGAGCTCACGCGCACCAAAGATGCGGCGTGCTGCCTCCTCCAGGGGAAGCAGCGGCAAATCTTCCAGCGGTGCATCCGACTCTTCACGGCGCTGCTTCAACTGCGCCAAATCGGCGGCATCCTCAAGCACCACCGCGCCCACACGGGTACGGCGAAGAGCCGTCAGGTGGCCACCGGTGCCCAGAATCTTGCCCAGATCACGCGCCAGGGCACGAATATAGGTGCCCGAAGAGCACGAAACCGTCACCTTGCAGTCAATCACGGGAACCGAGGTTGCCGCGTGTTCGCCCTCGTTCTCGGGGTCCTCAATCACGTACTCGGCAAAACCAGGGTTGATGGAATGTACCGTGAACTCGCTAATCGTCACCGGACGCGCCGCCAACTCAACCTGCTCACCGCTACGCACACGCGCATACGAGCGAACACCGTTGATCTTGATAGCGGACACCGCAGAAGGAACCTGCAGAATATCGCCGCTGAGCTGCGCCACAGCCTCCAGGATGCGCGCACGCATCTGCTCAGCGTTCAAACCGGTCAGCGCCTCAACGGCACCAGGATGCGCGGCGGTGTGCTCGCCCTCGGCGTCCTCAGTCAGCGTCTCAATGCCCAGGCGAATCGTCGCGTCATAGGTTTTATCCTGACCGACCAAGTAGGTCAGCAGCTTGGTCGCCTTATTGATGCCCAAAATCAGCACGCCGGTCGCGGCGGGATCCAGCGTACCGGCGTGACCAACCCGCCGGGTACCAGCAATACGACGCATCTGAGAGACTGCGTCGTGGCTGCTCATCCCGGCGGGCTTATCAATGACCATCAGGCCGGACGGGCCCTGAGGTTGCTTCTTCGCCACTTAGGCGTCCTCACCCTCGGCAGGCTCATCCTTCTTGTAGGGGTCAGCCTCACCAGCGTACTCGGCACCCTCAGCTGCAGCAGCCAGGGCGGCGTCGCGCTCGCGAGTCTCACGCAGAAGCGCCTCAATGTGGAAGGCGTTCTCGGGAACCTCATCAGCGACGAAAGTCAGGGTGGGGGTCAGGCGGGCTGTGATGTTCTTACCCACCTCGGCGCGCAGAATACCCTTAGCGGATTCCAGCGCCTTCTTGGTGTTTGCGGCGTCCTCTTCGGAGCCGAACACGGTGTAGTACAGGGTTGCGTGCTGCAGGTCGTTGGTCACGCGGGCATCGGTAATGGTCACAAAACCGAGGCGGGGATCCTTAACACGACGCTCCAGCGCCTTCGCCACAATTACCTTGATGCGGTCGGCAAGTCGTGCCGCGCGGGCTGCATCAGCCATGTGTTTCTCCTTGAAATATCGTGGCGCCTTCCGCGAACACTCGGGGTGTTACGGAGGCGTTCCAGGTAATGCGGAAGCGCCCGCCCCGCCAGCATCCGCCCCGCAGGCTCTAAGTTTTAGAAGCCTGCGGGTGCGGGAACACTAGCGGGTGACGGGCGCATCAGCGTGTGAGTCTTAGACACGCGGCTTTTCGCGCATCTCCCAAGTCTCGATAATGTCGCCTTCCTTGATGTCGTTGAAGGAGCCGAGGCCAATACCACACTCGAAACCTTCGCGAACCTCGGTAGCGTCGTCCTTGAAACGACGCAGCGACTCGATGGTGAGGTTGTCTGCCACCACGGAACCGTCGCGCACCAGGCGTGCCTTGGCGTTGCGCTTGATGATGCCGTTCTTGACGATTGAACCTGCGATGTTGCCCCACTTGGAGGAGCGGAAGACCTCACGGATCTCTGCGGAGCCGAGCTCCACTTCCTCGTACTCGGGCTTGAGCATACCCTTGACGGCCTGCTCAATTTCCTCAATCGCACGGTAGATGACCGAGTAGAACTTCATCTCGACGCCTTCGCGGTCGGCAAGTTCTGCAACGCGCTCTGCCGGGCGGACGTTGAAGCCGATGATGACCGCGTTGTCCACGGTAGCCAGGTTCACGTCGTTCTGGGTAATAGCACCCACACCGCGGTGGATGACGCGCAGCTGAACCTCGTCGCCACCGGCGTCGATCTTCATCAGGGACTCTTCCAGTGCTTCCACAGCACCGGAGACGTCACCCTTAATAATCAGGTTCAGGGTGTCCATCTTGCCCTCAGCCACAGCGGCGTCGAAGGACTCGAGGGTCACGCGCTTACGACGCTTAGCCAGCTGAGCGTTACGATCAGCAGCCTCACGCTTCTCAGCAATCTGACGAGCGGTACGCTCTTCCTCGGTGGAGAGGAAGGTGTCGCCTGCACGAGGAACGGTGGACAGACCCAGCACCTGAACGGGGCGGGACGGGCCAGCTTCCTTCACAGCCTGACCGTTCTCATCGAACATTGCACGAACGCGACCGTGAGCAACACCGGCAACGATAGCGTCACCGACGTGCAGGGTACCGGACTGAACCAGGACGGTGGAAACCGCACCGCGGCCCTTGTCCAGGTTTGCTTCAATAGCAACGCCGCGCGCTTCCTTGTTCGGGTTAGCGGTCAGTTCGAGCACGTCAGCGGTCAGGGTGACAGCCTCAAGCAGCTCGTCGATGTTGGTGCCGTTGCGAGCGGAGACGTCCACGAACATGGTGTCGCCACCGTACTCTTCGGGGATCAGACCGTACTCGGTGAGCTGACCACGGATCTTGTCCGGGGACGCGCCTTCCTTATCGATCTTGTTCACAGCAACCACGATCGGCACGTTAGCTGCCTGTGCGTGGTTCAGTGCTTCAACGGTCTGGGGCATAACGCCGTCATCAGCTGCGACCACGAGGATTGCCACGTCGGTGACCTTCGCACCACGGGCACGCATAGCGGTGAACGCCTCGTGACCGGGGGTATCGATGAAGGTAATCGCGCGGTCTTCACCCTCAACGGTGGTGTGGACCTGGTATGCACCAATGTGCTGGGTAATGCCGCCGGCTTCACCCTCAATGACGTTGGTGTTACGGATAGCGTCCAGCAGGCGGGTCTTACCGTGGTCAACGTGACCCATGACGGTAACAACCGGGGGACGAACCTCCAGAACGTCCTCGCCCTCAGCTTCTGCTTCGGCTTCGAGGTTGATGTCGAAGGACTCGAGCAGCTCGCGCTCCTCATCCTCCGGGGAAACGATCTTGATGACGTAGCCCAGTTCGGCACCCAGCAGCTCGAAGGTCTCCTCGTCCAGGGACTGAGTCTGGGTAGCCATCTCACCCAGGTGGAAGAGAACCGTAATCAGCGATGCCGGGTTTGCGCCAATCTTCTCAGCGAAGTCCATGATGGACGCGCCACGGCGCAGACGAATCTCGGTCGAGCCGTCGCCGCGAGGAACAACCACGCCACCGGGTGCCGGTGCGTTCAGCTGCTCCTGCTCATGGCGGCGAGCTGCCTTGGACTTGCGGCCCTTACGCTTGGAGCCACCGCGACCGAATGCACCCTGTGCATTACCGCGACCGCCGGGGCCGGGACGACCCGGACCGCGGTTGAAGCCGCCGGAACCGCCGCCGCGACGTGCGCCGCCGCCGTTACCGCCGCCGTTGTTGGAACCGGACGCGCCGCCACCAACGTTGGAAACCTTGGGCATCATCGAGGGGTTCGGGCGTGCGCCGCCGCCACCAGCCGGACGGGGTGCACCGGGACGTGCGCCAGCTGCCGGACGGGGGCCACCGTTACCACCGGGACGTGCGCCACCTGCGGGGCGGGGACCGCCGTTACCGCCGGGGCGTGCGCCACCGTTGCCACCGGGACGACCGTTACGTGCCGGACGGGGACCGCCGGAACGCTGGGAGTCGCCGCCGCCACGCTTCATACCCTGCTGGGATGCGAAGGGGTTGTTACCGGGGCGAGGACCGGGCTTGGGGCCGGGCTTCGGAGCGGCAGGCTTGGGTGCTGCCGGCTTCGGTGCAGCCTCGGGGCGTGCCATGCCCTGCTGGGATGCGAAGGGGTTGTTACCCGGGCGGGGGCCGCCGGGCTTGGGTGCTGCTGCCGGCTTTGCGGCGGGCTTAGCTGCTGCAGGCTTGGGAGCTGCGCTCTCAGCTGCGACAGGCTTAGCTGCAGGCTTAGGTGCCGGCTTAGCGGCAGGCTTTGCCGCTGCGGGCTTGGGGGCTGCCGCAGGCTTAGCGGCGGGCTTTGCTGCTGCGGGCTTGGGTGCCGGCTTAGCGGCAGGCTTAGCTGCCGACTCCGCGGGTGCTGCCTTTGCGGCAGGCTTAGCGGCTGCGGCGGGGAATTCCGCGCGCAGCTTCTTCAGAACCATGGGGTTCAGGGTGGAAGAGGAGCTCTTAACGAACTCGCCCATATCCTTAAGCTTGGCAATAACTTCCTTGGAAGGTACGCCTACTTCTTTAGCAAACTCGTGTACTCGAGGCTGAGCCAAATTTTCTCCATTCCCGGTCCGCACCGGGAATGGTGCGGACACTAATGTTTACGGGGTGCACGCCCGAAGGCGCGCCAATTCGTGAAATTGCCGGTGGGTGAGCACGAAAGGGTACTCATTTCGCGGCACTCATTAGATATCCATCAGTTTTCTGACTCGCTTTCAGATAAGAAGTCGTCAAACTCGTTGACTTACAGAGGGCATATACCCGAAAAGCGTCTATGAGGGGGTCGAGTCCGCAATAACGGCTCGAATCTGCTCACAGCACGCCTGCAGCTGGGCTGCAGGGACCGCTTTTTTGAAGGCGCGCGCCAGACCGTTCTTTTTCTGCAGAGCGGCTACGCACTTTTCGCTCGGATGGATCCAAGCGCCTCGTCCGGGCATAGTTCCCGCCGTATCGGGCTGATAGGGCGGGGTGTCCGCCTGCTCGGTAGCAGACGTGACGGGTGTGCGGGCGATGCGCAGCAGGTTGCGCTGTTCATCGCGGGCACGGCATCCGATGCAGGTGCGGACCGGTCCTTCAAACGCTTCGGAGGTTGCGGTGAGGTCGTGATTGCTCATGGTCCTCTCCCCTCTCTAGCGTGTGTAGAACCGCGTTCGCAGTACATTCGTGATGCTCTATCCGGTGCGCGTGAGGGCACGATAAAGCGCCCGGTTACGCACCGGCACATCTTAATAGTGTATCCCGTTTTTAAGAATCATGGGCAAAACTGTGACGCAGGCGCAAGAACACCGGGCACGTTGCTGCCCGATCTCTTGCGCCTGCATCAAAAGGATATGCCGCGGGATACGCCCCTCACCGGGGCTAATGCTTATTCAGCGTCCTGTGCGGACTCTTCTGCTGCTTCTTCAATTGCCTTCTCAGCGGAAGCTTCTTCAGCCAGGCTACGAGCCACGCGAGCTGCAACCTCTTCCTCGGCACGAACCTGAGCGTACTTGGACTCGGAGAGAATATCGATACGCCAGCCGGTCAGCTTCGCTGCCAGACGCGCATTCTGACCCTCACGGCCGATAGCCAGGGACAGCTGGTCATCCGGAACCACGGCACGAGCGGAATACTCACGCGGGTTCGCGATAATGACCTCGGTGACCTTCGCCGGGGACAGTGCCGCAGCGATGAAGGTTGCCGGATCGGTCGAGTAGTCGACAATGTCAATCTTCTCGTCGTTCAGCTCGGCAGCAACCGCACGCACGCGGGCACCCATATCGCCGATGCACGCACCCTTAGCGTTAATGGTCGGGTTCTTCGCGGACACAGCAATCTTGGAGCGGTGACCAGCTTCACGTGCGATGGAGTTAATGGAAACCAGGCCCTCAGAGATTTCGGGAACCTCGTGCTCGAACAGGCGCAGAACCAGGTTCGGGTGCGAACGAGAAACCACAATCGAGGGGCCCTTGGGGCCGCGGCGAGCCTCAACCAGGTAGGCGCGCAGGCGGGAGCCGTGCGGGTACTTCTCGCCCGGAACCTGCTCATTGCTGGGCAGAACAGCTTCAACGGTGCCCAGGTCAACCTGAACCATACGCGGGTTGTTGCCCTGCTGAATCACGCCGGACACCAGGGTGCCCTCACGGTCCTTGAACTCACCCAGAACGGATGCGTCCTCAGCGTCACGCAGACGCTGCGAAAGCACCTGACGGACGGTTGCGGCAGCGATACGGCCAAAGTTGTTCGGGGTATCGTCGAACTCGTCAATCTTCTGGTTGTCCTCATCAAGCTCAGGAGCCAGAATGACGAACTCGCCGGTGGTGTGGTCGATGACGGCACGAGAACCCTTAATGGCGCCGGGCTGCTTCATGTACGCGAGCAGCAGGGCGTTCTCAACCAGGGTGAAGAGCTCCTCCATGACGAGAGAGCGCTGCTTCGCCAATGCGCGCAGTGCGCCCAGGTCAATAGTTTTAATATCCTCCACGCTTTTCAGCCTTTCCCAGTTAGCACGGCGCCGGGACGCTCAATGCGCCCCGGCTCCCGAACGGTATATACCTGACACGGAACACCCCGTGCCTGAAGCTTTAATAACTCTATTCTACCGGCTCAGCGGGCGAATTGAAGTCAATCTCGACGTGAGCAGAAGCAATATTTTCCCACGGAAGCAAGCTCGGCTCGTGGTACGACTCCTTCTGGCCCTTCTTCGTGTTCTTCTTACGAGCCAGCACCGGACCCTCATCCTGCACCTCGTGCAGACGCGCCAGGTACTCGGTGCCGTCGGGTGCGGTGACCGCAATCAGGCGGGTACGGGCACGCTCCCAGTGGCGGCGCTCAGTCAGGGCGCGGGTAGCACCGGGCGAGGACACCTCCAGCTCGTAGGGGAAGAACTCGTCGTTTTCATCCGCACGGTCCAGGGCGCTCGAAATCGCACCGGAAATCTCCGCGAGGGAATCCAGCGACAGCGAATCGGTACGCTCAGCGGTGTAGTCCACCGTAATCTTCACGGTACGGTTCGCCGCCGGGCCCGAAATCTTCAGGCCCTCCAGCACCAGCGAGAACTCGGAGATAACCGGGGCAATCGCCTCGGCAACCTCTTCCTCACGAATTGCGCGGGTACCCACGCGCACCGGTGCCTCCACCACGGGCTCGCTCTCAACGCGAGTGCGGGGAGTGTTCACACCATTCGCCACGCGGGATGCGGCACGGCGCGCGCGCGCATTCGGGGCGCTCTTCTTAGAGCCAGAACGCTTCGGCTTGTATGCCATAGTTCTCTTCTTTCATTCTTCCGCCGCCTACCCTGCCCCACCTCTTAGGAGGCGGGGCAGGTGGCAACGGTTATACGTCTCTGCGGGCTAGTGGCGCACCTTAGGCGCCGCGCACCTCAGCGATGACCTCAGCCACCGCATTCTCGACGGACACCTCGCGAGCCTCACCGCTGCGGCGATCCTTCAGTTCCAGCACGCCGTCCTTGAAGCCGCGACCAATCACCAGGATGGTGGGCACACCCAGCAGCTCGGCGTCGCCGAACTTCACGCCGGGGCTGGTCTTCGGGCGGTCATCCAGCATGACCTGCAGGCCGGCGGATTCCAGGGATGCGCTGAGCTCTTCAGCGTACTCGTGGGATGCTGCGTCCTTGCCGGTGATGACAATGTGCACGTCTGCCGGTGCCAGGTTACGCGGCCAAATCAGGCCCTTCTCGTCGTGGTTGCCCTCGGCGATAGCAGCCAGTGCGCGGGTCACGCCCACGCCGTAGGAGCCCATGGTCACGGTCTGCAGCTTGCCGTTCTGATCCAGAACCTTCAGACCCAGTGCCTCAGCGTACTTGCGGCCCAGGGCGAAGATGTGGCCCATCTCGATACCGCGGGCTGCCACCAGCTCGCCGGAGCCGTCCGGTGCCGGGTCGCCTTCGCGCACCTCGCACGCCTCGATCACGCCGTCGGCGGTGAAGTCGCGGCCGAAGACCAGGTTCGCCACGTGCTTGCCCTCTTCGTTTGCGCCGGTCACCCAGCGGGTACCGCGCACCACGCGGGGGTCAACGAAGAAGGGAATGCCGGTTGCGGAAGCTACCGCATCCTCGTCCTCAGTGTGCGCACCGAAAAGGGGAGCGTCCAGGCTCAGGCCGGGGCCAATGTAGCCCTTGACCAGCTGCGGGTATGCCTTCAGGTCCTCTTCGCTGGCTGCCTCAACCTCAACCTCGCCGCCGATGCCCAGAAGGGCGCCGATGTTGACCTCAACGCGGCCCAGGTCCACGGCACGGTCGCCGGGAACGCCCACGGCGAAGACCTTACGCTCGCCGGAGGGGGTGATGACGGTGCCCAGGAAGCACTTGAGGGTCTGCGAAGCATCCAGGGTGCCGCCGATAACCTCGGAGTGCAGTTCGTTCATGCGCTCCACCAGGGTCTCAATGGTGGCGGAGTCGGGGGTGTCCACAACGAGTGCCGCCGGGGTGTCCTCGGTGATTTCGATTTCCTCGGGAACCACGGTGGTGACGGCCTCAACGTTTGCCGCGTATCCGCCTGCGGAACGCACGAAGGTGTCCTCACCGATGGGGGTCGGGTGCAGGAACTCTTCACTGCGGGAGCCACCCATCGCGCCGGACTGTGCGGTCACAATGACAATCTCCAGGCCCAGGCGCTCAAAGATGCGCTGGTAGGCGGCACGGTGAGCCATGTACGCCTCGTTCAGGCCCTCATCGTCAATGTTGAAGGAGTAGGAGTCCTTCATGACGAACTCGCGGCCGCGCAGCAGACCCGCGCGGGGGCGCGCCTCGTCGCGGTACTTGGTCTGAATCTGGTACAGGTAAACAGGCAGGTCCTTGTAGGAGGAGTACAGGTCCTTAACCAGCAGGGTGAACATTTCCTCGTGAGTGGGGGCCAGCAACATGTCTGCACCCTTGCGGTCCTTGAGGCGGAAGAGGTTGTCACCGTACTCGTCCCAGCGGTTGGTTGCCTCGTAGGGTTCGCGGGGCAGCAGTGCGGGGAAGTGAACTTCCTGCGCACCAATGGCGTCCATCTCTTCGCGGATGATGCTCTCGACCTTGCGCAGTACCTTCAGGCCCAGGGGCAGCCAGGTGTACACGCCGGGGGCTGCGCGGCGGATATAACCGGCGCGGACCAGCAGCTTGTGGCTGGCGACCTCAGCGTCTACGGGGTCCTCGCGCAGAGTGCGCACGAAGAGGTTGGAAAGGCGAAGTACCACGATTCTCCTTGAAAGGTCGATAGGTTTAGGTAGGGTGCCCGAGGCTCACCGGGTGAGCCGTAAATAGGCACAGTCGTCTTTAATTTTATAGCGTTTTAGGGTTCGGCGTGTTTAGCGCTCAAAAATGATGGTCGAGAACTGCCCAATCTGCTCCCAACCGGTCCCCCGATACATGGCAAGAGCACGGGCGTTGTAGTCGTTCACGTACAGGCTCAAATGCGGGTAGCGGCGCTGCAGAACCTGCGCGGCGGCGGCAAAGAACGGCTTAGCCAGCCCGTAGCCGCGGTAGTCCGGATGCAGCCACACGCCCTGCACCTGCGCGGCGTCCAGGTTCACGATGCCCGCATCCGCCTTGAAGATCACCCGCCCGTTCACATCGGCGACAATGGCGCTGCGCTGACCGGCAATGAGCGTGCGCAGGCGCGCCGCATAGCCGTCACCGTAGCGGGCAATCGGGTCGAAGCCGACCTCCTCGGTGAACATGGCGGCCGCGGCGGGCAGAAGCTCCCCCAGGTCCGCGGAGGTGGCAAGGCGCGCATACCCGGCAGCCTCACCGCTGAATTGGACAGCGCCGGCGGGACTCTCCCCCGGCTTGAGGGGCCTGGGTTTGATGGGCACGGGTTTGAGAGGCGCGGGCAGGTGCGCCGGCAGCTCAGGAAGCTCCGCCTCGTAGAAGCGGGCGAGGTCCTTCTCCGGCGGCAGATACAGCAGCGGTTGATTGGGACGCTCCGACAGAACCCGCGCACGGTGATCGCAACCGTCGCCCAGGCTCGGCTGCAGCATCTGCAGTAGCGGGCTCTTACCGCTGCGAGTCTGCTCGCACAGCTCCTGCATGCGCGTCCACAGGGGCATCACGAAGGCGCTCTCACCGAACATGGAATCCAGGCGAGAACCCACCTGCAGTAGCAGCTGAGCCAGCGCGTCACGATGCGCGAGCGCCGTAGCATCCAGCGCCACTGTGTCCAGGGCGGGAGTGTCCAGGGTGGTGGCATCCGCCGCTTCAGCAACGGGAGAATCCACATCGTGCTCAGCATGTTCAACAGCGACATGTTCAACTGCGACATGTTCAATTGCGGCACCGCACAGCCGCACCGGCACCACATTCGAACCCAACAGCAGCACACAGCACAACTGCCCGTCACGCGCACAACCCACAAAGCCCTGATAGTAGTGTAGCGGAATACGCGGGGACCTCACCGGAAGAGGGCACGCCAAATAATGCTCAATGGAGTACAGATTCGGGACCGGGTCGCTGAACAGGACCTCCTCCAGCTCATCGCACCACCGAGCATCCAGAGCAAAAACGTGTTCCTTCACGCGATCAGGCATAGGGGAAGAATCCATCGACGAAACAGCAGCAGACGAAACAGCAGCACGCCGGGCACGATTAGCCTTACGGCGGCGAGAAAAAAGAGTGAACATGACCTGTTGAGTGATAGAGAATGAGCGACAAAAAAATAAGTGAAAACACGGGGACACGCACCCCCGAAAAAGTAGCCGAATCAGGCGGCCACAACCGGCAGCGGCAAGCACCAAGCCCGCCACCACCATAACCGGACATAACCGGAAAAGCGCGGAGGCGCCCTCACCAGGGCGCCTCCGCGCACAAAAGCTAACTAGCTCACCGAAACAGCCGGGGAACCCTCGGGAACATACTCGCCCGAAGCCTCCATCTCAGCAGCAATACGGGTCGCCTCTTCAATCAGAGTCTCAACAATCTGATCCTCAGGCACAGTCTTAATGACCTCACCCTTCACGAAAATCTGGCCCTTACCGTTACCGGACGCCACACCCAGGTCAGCCTCACGAGCCTCACCCGGACCGTTCACCACGCAACCCATCACGGCAACACGCAGCGGAACCTTCATGTGCTCCAGGCCCTTAGTCACGTTCTCAGCAAGCTCCCACACGTTCACCTGCGCACGACCACACGACGGGCAAGACACGATATCCAGCTTGCGGGGGCGAAGGTTCAGCGACTCCAGGATCTTGGTGCCCACCTTCACCTCCTCAACCGGAGGAGCAGACAGCGACACGCGAATAGTATCGCCAATACCCTGAGACAGCAGAGTACCGAACGCCACCGAGCTCTTAATAGTGCCCTGGAACGCCGGACCAGCCTCAGTCACACCCAGATGCAGGGGCCAGTCACCGCGCTCAGCCAGCTGACGGTACGCCTCCACCATCACCACAGGGTCATTATGCTTCACAGAAATCTTGAAATCACGGAAACCGTGCTCCTCAAAGAGCGAAGCCTCCCACACAGCAGACTCAACCAGAGCCTCCGGAGTAGCCTTACCGTACTTCTCCAACAGACGCTTATCCAGCGAACCAGCATTCACACCAATACGCAGAGAAACGCCGTGGTCCGAAGCCATCTGAGCGATTTCCTTCACCTGGTCATCGAACTTACGGATATTACCCGGGTTCACACGCACAGCACCGCAACCAGCCTGAATAGCCGCATACACGTACTTCGGCTGGAAGTGAATATCAGCAATCACCGGAATACGGGACTGCTTCGCAATAATGGGCAGAGCCTCCGCATCCTTATCAGTCGGGCACGCCACACGCACAATATCGCAACCGGCAGCGGTCAACTCAGCAATCTGCTGCAGAGTCGCACCAATGTCGTGGGTCTTAGTGGTCGTCATCGACTGCACCGAAATCGGAGATTCAGAACCAACACCGACAGAACCCACCTTAAACTGGCGAGTCTTACGACGCGGGGACAGAACCGCGGGAGCGGGCTTCGGCATACCAAGGCTGACCGACAAGGTTTTCCTCCATACATGGGTTATGAAGGACGTACGACGCATCCTTCGTTCAACTTTTTATTGTGCCACTGACGCGAAAGAAACCACTAATACGGGTACCCTTACCGCGTGCAACAACACACTAAAACAGGGTGATGGGCTTAACAATATCCGCCACAATCAGAATGACAGACATCACAATGAACGCGCCAGCCACCACATACGTCAACGGCAACAACTTCACCGGATCAAACGGACCCGGATCCTTACGCCCAGTCAAACGCGCAAAGAAACGACGCACACCCTCCCAGAGGGCACCCAACACGTGGCCACCATCCAGAGGCAGAAGCGGAATCAGATTAAACGCAAAAAGCATCAAATTCATATTCGCCACCAGCGAGACCAACATCGCAGCCTTCGCCTTCACATCAATACGGTCAGTAGCCGTCACCTCACCAGCAATACGACTCACACCAACCACAGACACCGGCGACTCAACACTACGCTCACCACCAGTCACCAAAGTCACCGTCAACTCCCACACACGCTGCGGCAACGACAACATCGACGAACCCACGCGCGAGAGCGTATCGCCCACCATCGCAGGCACCTCAGTAATAGAACCCGGCACCAACTCACTCGACGGCGAAACACCCACAAAACCGCCACGAGTCGTCGCAATCGAACCGTCCGCAGCACGCGCATACTGGCCCTTACCATCAGAAACCGGGCGGATCATCTCAACCGGAGTCACCGACAAATCCAGACGCTGACCATTACGCTCCACCGTCAAAGTGCTCGGGTGAGAACCCGCCGCACGAATCGCCGAAGACACAGCCTCCCACGAACCCGTCGACGCACCATTCACAGCAACCACACGGTCACCCACCTGCACACCAGCAGCCTTCGCAGGCGACGGAGTGGACTTATCCGTACACTCGCCATAGCTAATCGAATCATGAGTAACATTCACGCTCGGCACGCACTCAGACACCGCCGACACCTTATTCGTCACCTGCGCCGTACCAAAACCACAAATCAGCACAGCAGTACACACCACACCAATCAGCAGGTTCATGGTCGGGCCACCCAGCATAATCACCATGCGCTTGAGCACCGGCAACTTATAGAACAGGCGGTCCTCATCACCGGGCTTCAGGCGCTCAGCATCCGCCGCACGAGCCTCCTCAGCCAAGGACGCAAACGGGCTGGTACTGCCCGAATGGCCCTCCTCATGGTGCTCCTTCACCTCAGCAGGGCTCGGCGGGTACATGCCAATCATCGAAATGTAACCGCCCAACGGGATCGCCTTGAAACCGTACTCGGTCTCGCCGCGGCGGAAAGAGAACACGGTCTTACCGAAGCCAATCATGTACTGCGGAACGCGCACATTGAACAGCTTCGCGGGCACCAGATGCCCCACCTCGTGCAGGGCAATCGAGACGGCAATAGCGATTGCCATGAGGATAATGCCCACAGCGTACAGCAGGATTTCCACGCTTTTTCTCGTTTCGGTTCGGGGATACGAAGCTTCTAGGATACTCGCTTAGCCTGTGAAGGCGCCCTCCCCCGCCTCATGTGACTATGCAGGACGGTGTGGGTGGGTACGCTATACCCTTCCTCCGGTGAGGTGCGGGCATGTGGAGGGACGGTGTTCGTCCTCGTTCCTACAGGGGCACCCGCCCTCGCTTCGCTTCGGGCACCCTGATGTCACTACGGACGACACCGCCCCTCAGCACCTGCTCAGCGCGACTAGCCTGCCGCCAGGGTCTGAGCCGGATCAATACGCGAAGCCTTCGCCGCCGGGTACAGACCAGCCAACACGCCAACCAGTGCGCCAGCACCCAGGCCCAACAGGATAGTGTCAGCACTAATAATCGGCGTCCAATGGTTCAGCAAAGACACAATCGAGATGCCGTTAACCGCCAGCACAATACCAGCCACAGCACCCAGGATACCGGTCAGCAGCGCCTCCGCCGAGAACTGCAGCAGAATACCCGAAGGGCGCATACCAATAGCCAGACGCAAACCAACCTCACGGCGACGCTCCATCACCGCAACCAGGAACGTATTCATAATGCCCATCGCACCAATTACGAGGGTAATAACGCTCATCGCAAGAAGCATAGTGCGTTGCTGCTGGTCGACAGCCTCACGAAGGGTCTTCGGCTCCGGCGGAACACTCACGCTATACAGAGCGGGACGTTCCGGCGAGAGCGCGTACGGTGCTTCCTCCGCAATCTGGTTTGCGGCACCGGCAACAGTACTCACCACAATCTGAGTGGAACGCTTACCGGTCTGCGCCGCAACGGCACCGCCACCGGCAGCGGGCTGTGCTTCTTCAAGATCGGCACCAGGCTTCGCGCCCAGAGGCAGGTAGACCGAACCGTACGACAGAGTCAGCGAGGGATTCTCCCGCACCACGCCGATGACGGTGTACGGCTCATCGTGAATATAGACCGTAACTCCGGGGCTATAGGGCAGCGCAAGCTGGCGCATCACGCTTTCGCTGAGCACCACGACCTTATCGTTCCGCTCCACATGCCCCTCGTCGAAAGTGCGGCCCCACACCAGTTCATGACCCTGCACGCTAAAGATGCTGGGGGTTGCCGCACGGACGGCAGCCGTCACGTTAGCACCGCGCTCACCGAAGTTGTCGGGGCCGCGCTGAATATCGGTGGATTCATCCAGCTGATCCACCAGCGCGGTACCGGTCACTCCGTTCAGCTGGCTAACACGCCGATAATTCTCGCTCGCCGCCAGGCTCAATAGTTCACCGCGGCTCATGGATTCGGTTCGGGTCGAGCTTATCGTCAGGTGCTTAGCCCTAAAAATGTCGAAGCTGTCAGCCAACTGCCCAGAAATGGTGGCGGTCAGACCAACGGTCAGCACGAGCGAAGCGATACCCAGCACCACACCAAGCATGGTGAAGATATTGCGCCTCACCCGGTGCACGGTAGCGTCCCAGGCTTCTTTGAGGGAGGCGAGCGCCCAGGGTGCACGCCCACTGCCCTGCGGCTTAGAAACTTGTTCCTCAGCAAAGCTAGGCAGGTTCAGAGACGCGCGGTCGGTCGTTTCTTCCTGCCGCTGTGCATCCTGCTCGATGAGCTGCCCCTCGTGCATACGTAGCACCCGGTCGCAGTGCTCCGCCACGAGCGGGTCGTGAGTAATCACAATTGTGCTTTGCTGATCGCCCGTACATTCGCGGAGCAGGTCAATGACTTCGCGGGTGAGCTCTTCATCCAGCGAGCCGGTCGGCTCATCGCAGAGCAGCAACGCCGGTTCCCCAATGAGCGCACGAGCAATAGCTACACGCTGCTTTTCACCGCCTGAGAGAGTGGTGATGGGTGCATCCGTCCGGTGGCTCAACCCCAGCAGGGCGAGAGTATCCGCAACACGTTGCGCTCGCTCCGCTTTGGGCACGCCACGGTAGATGAGCGGTAGCTCAACGTTGCGGTACACGTTCTTATGCTCGATGAGGTGGAACGCCTGGAAGACGAAACCGATGTTGTCCAGGCGCGCTTCAGCTCGCTGTGCCGCGTTGAAGGTTGCGGTGTCTGTACCGTCCAGCAGGTAGCTGCCGGAGGCGGGCATGCTGAGCAGACCGAGGATGTTCAGCAGGGTTGATTTGCCGCTGCCGGACGGTCCCAGGATTGCGACGACTTCTCCGTAGCGGACTTTCAGGTCAATATTTTTGAGCACGTCAATTCGGGTGTCACCCTGCATAAAGTGCTGGGACACTCCCTGAATATCGACGCTATAGGCTGGTGGGTGCGCGTGAGCGGCGCGGGAGTCAGTCATGTCTACTCCCTACTTTTTCTCGCGCATGATTTTGACGCTGTCGCCTTCGTGCAGGTCACCGGTGACGGCGTTCTTGCCGTTGGCGTTGCTGATGACGGTAACGGTTACCTCGCGTTCTTCGCGGGTCTTCGATCCGTTGGAGCTTTCGGGGCCGAGCACGATGACTCGGGTCTGTCCGTCACGGGTGTAGAGCGCCGATGAGGGTACAACCAGGTGCGCTTCGGGGGTTTCTTCGAGGGTGAGTTCCGCGTTGACGGCGCCTCGGAGGCTGTCCGCCTTATCCCCTACGTCGAGGGTGAGGATGCGTTCCCCTTCGGTGCTTCCTGCCGCACCTGCTGCGCCGTTGAGGTTGGAGCCAGCCGCGCCTTCTGCGCCGTTGGCCTGGCGACCGGCCTGGCTGTTGCCTGCGGCACCGGCGGCTTCGGTGGTGTTCTTGTATCCGAGGGTTGCGACGTACTCAGTATCGCCGAGGGAGGGCACGGTTACCTTCTGACCGCTACGAGCTTCGGGGGTGAGCCTGCCGGTGGTTCCGGTGCAGCTGAGAGTCTTGTTACCTTCTGCGATGGTGGCTACGGGACCATCTGCGATAGCGCCGGTTGCGCGGGGGTTGCCGGTGACGACTCCGGCACGGTTGATGATGAGGAAGTAGCGGGCGGGAATGGGCTGGTCAGTCTTGACGGGCGCGTAGCCGAGGCTGTCGAGGAGGTTGTTGAGAGCCTCGTAGGTGTCTTCGGTGATGCGCGCGGGCTGCGGGCCCTGGCGTCCCATGGCGGTTAGTGCCTCGTTGAGGAGTGCGGCGTCGGGGCCGCTGTCGTCGAGTTTGAGGTCGCGGTAGAGCGCGAAGCCGCCGGTGAGGGTGATGAGCGGTTCACCGTTGACTTCTGCGATGAGGGTGCCGTTGCCAACGGTGTCACCGTGTTTGATGGTGGAGGGGTCCGGGGGTGCCGCTTCTGCGTCTTTTTGGGCGGTGGTTTTGATGTTTTGGGCGCTGATGAGCGTGCCGACGGTGATGATGAGGAGCAGGGCGATAATGCCGTAGAGCCAGAGGGTTTTCTTCTGGCGGGTGGGGGTGGCGCTCATGGTGTCCCTTCTTTGGGTGCGCGTGTGGGAACGCTATTGTCTGTGCCGTTTGGGCTTAGGGGCGGCGATGCCGTGTGGGGTTAGCTTGTGCCCGGCACGGGGATACGTGCCGGGCACAATACGCTGTGATGAGGTGTAGCCGTTGCAGCTACTCTGTACGCCTGTTCTGGTTAGTCCGGTCTGATTAGTCCGCAGGATTAGCTCAGAATCTTTCGGGCGTTCTCTTCAGCAGTTTTCTTGGCGGTGGTCACCTGTTCGATGAGGCCCTGCTCCTTTTCGAGGAAGGAACTCAGGTAAGCGATAGCAATCTTTCGCTGTTCGGCATCCAGCCCGGTTGCTTCACGGCAGGTCGCATCGTTAATCGCCAGTTCGTGGGTGTCTTGGTTGTTCTGGCGGTACTGTTCGCGAGCCATAACCGGCGTGGTGTAGTCTCCCCCAAAGCGTTCCTTCATACACTGTGCCCACTTCTCGGTGGCAGGCTCAAGGTCTTTGAAGATTGCGTCGTTGTTGAGGTAGTGAACCGCGGTAATGTGGACCCTTCGTATGGTCGCGCGGGATTCTTCTGAACCAAAGACTGCACGGGTGGCTTCTTGTTGGCAACCGCCCTTTCCTTCAGTACCGTTAAGAGCCTGCATTTCAGCGTCGCTCATAGTACGGCTCTGCTCTTCCAGTGCTGTAGTAGCCGCAGAGTAGCGCTCTTCGTATCCGCGAGCGCGGGCGTCCGCAACGGTGAGAGGTTCAAGATCAGCATGCAGAAGCAACGGGATTTCAGTTTTTCCTGCAGGAACCTTGTAGTTCGGGAATCCGCGTTCAGTCATGCACTGGCTCAGGGAACGCTGGTAGGCACGAACAACGTTGTCAGAAAGCGAGGCGAGGTTCTCTACTTTTTCGATAGCTTGACTATCGGGGCTCTTGGAGGCGCTATACGCCTTCTCAGCGTTAGCGGACGCCGAGGAGTCGGCACTGGGCTGCCCGGATGCGCAGGAGCTAAGCGCCAGGGTCAGCGGGAGTAGAGCCCCGGCGAGGGTTCGTAGGGTGTTCTGTCGACGCATAGGGGCACTTCCTCGTGAAATATAGCTGCATCTTTGTCCGCTCGTTCAGGGGCTCTTCGTTGTTTGCCCTTGAGAGAAGATGATTTGAACACTAGCCTACTATGCGCCGGGGGGGGAGGCAAGGGGGGACGGTGTTTATCCTCGCCTCTCTGGTGGGGATGGCACGCCGTATGTTTCTCAATCGGGATACGGCTGGAGGGGCGGTGTTCGTCCTCATTCTGCACCATAGCGTTTGGGGAGGCACGCCGCATATTTCCTCCGCGCCTACGCAGGGGCAC
>NZ_KV814350.1:0-22195 GCF_001813895.1 Rothia sp. HMSC071C12 | reverse complement strand
TCGCTGCGGAGAGCGTCCGTGTGACACCCTGAGGACGCTTCCGGAAAACACGGCGCGCCACCTCGGGTAGCTTGGGGCGTGGAGGGGCGGTGTCGTCCGAAAGTGACATCAGGGTGCCCGAAGCGAAGCGAGGGCGGGTGCCCCTGTAGGAACGAGGACGAACACCAGCCCCTCCACGCCCCATCCCATAGAAATGCGAGTACCGCCCACAGAACCGGTTAGTTGCCGGTCATGCCCAGCAGCTCATTCGCGCGAACGCGAGCCCAACGCTCTGCATTCAGCACAGCCTCCAGCGTCAAATCAGCGTCAGAAACAGCCTCAGCGCTGCCGGTGTGCTCCTCCAGCACGCGTGCGACCGAGTCGACAATGTCGGTAAAGCGAATCGCGCCCGCATGGAATGCTGCCACGGCTTCCTCATTGGCGGCGTTGAACACTGCCGGGTGGGTACCGCCGACCTTGCCGGCGTCCTTGATCATGCGCACGGCGGGGAATGCTTCCTCGTCCAGCGGCTCAAAAGTCCAGGATGCCGCCTTCGACCAGTCGCAAGCAGGCACGGCACCGGGGATGCGGTGCGGCCAGGTCAGACCCAGCGCGATGGGCAGAACCATGCTCGGCGGGGACGCCTGCGCAATGGTGGAGCCGTCCACGAACTGCACCATGGAGTGCACGATGGACTGCGGGTGAACCGCCACGTCAATACGGTCCAGGTCCACGCCAAACAGGTGGTGCGCTTCAAGCACTTCGAGTGCCTTGTTGACCATGGTTGCCGAGTTGGTGGTGACGACCAGGCCCATGTCCCAGGTGGGGTGTGCGAGCGCCTGCGCGGGGGTCACGTCGTGCAGCTGTTCGCGCTTGTAGCCGCGGAACGGGCCGCCCGATGCGGTGAGAATCAGTCGGTCGATTTCTGCATCGGTTCCGGAGGCGAGCGCCTGCGCGAGGGCGGAATGTTCGGAGTCGACGGGCACCATGGGGGTGTTCAGGGGGGATGCGTCGACGGCGGCG
Source organism: Rothia sp. HMSC071C12 (assembly GCF_001813895.1). Taxonomy (NCBI): domain Bacteria; kingdom Bacillati; phylum Actinomycetota; class Actinomycetes; order Micrococcales; family Micrococcaceae; genus Rothia; species Rothia sp. HMSC071C12. Next base: position 21,193 of record NZ_KV814350.1, on the reverse strand, counting down.
CGTACGAGCGGGCCGCCTGCGATGAGGGATTCCTTGTTGGCCAGTGCCACGCGGTAGCCGCTGTTGAGGGCGGTGAGGGTCGGTTCCAGGCCGATGGAGCCGGTGATGCCGTTGAGGACGGTGTCTGCCGGGTGTGCTGCCGCCTGTACGGAGGCTTCGGCACCGTGGGCGATCTGCGGGGTGTAGCCGGTAACGCCTGCTTCGGAGGCTGCCGCCTCGATGAGTTCGCGGAGGCGCTGCGCGTCGTCGGCGGTGCCGCTGGTGGCGACCAGTTCGGCACGCACGTGCACTGCCTGGCGTGCGAGCAGTTCGAGGGATCGGGAGCCTGCGGAGAGGGCGACGACCTTCAGCGGTGCGTCGGCGGCGGAGGCGCTGGTGCCTTTGAGCGCGGCGAGGTGGTCGATGACTTCCATGGCTTGGGTGCCGATGGAGCCGGTTGAGCCGAGGAGGGTGACGCGCTGCGGTGCGCGGGTGAGTTCTGTGAGGGCGTCGGTGAGGCGGTCGCGGTTGCCGCCGACGCGTGCTGAGGATCCAAACTTCATGGTTCTAGTGTCTCATGAGCTCGCGGGTACGTTCGGGTACTGGCGCCGCCTCTCACGTTAGAAGGCCCAGCGTAGATGAACCCCAGCATAGATGAGCCCCAGCTTAGAAGACCCCAGCGCAGAAGAATCCCCCACCCTGTCATACGGGGCGGGGGATTCAACACTTCACGTTTTAGAGCAGGTCCTGCAGCAGCTCAATGCAGCGGTCCAGGAAGGCGTCCACCTGGGATTCCTCGTAGCTGACGGTGCCCGAGGCGGGGCGGAACTTTGCGTGGCGCACCACGGAGGGGTCCAGCGGCTCCTCGCTGTTGAGCTGGGCGTACACGCGGTCGCAGATGGCGTCCACGTCGCCGACGAAGTAGCCCATGTGGCGGCGCTTGCTGGGGCGGCGGAAACGCTCACCGGCGGGGCGTTCCAGGCGGCCTGCGAGCAGCTCGCCGGTCTCTACGAGGGAGCGTTCCCAGTTGTCCAGGCCGTACGCCTCAATGTAGCGGCTGCGTTCGAGCTTGGCGAAGCGTTCCTCAATCTTTTCGAGGGCGCGGTCGACCACGTCCAGCTGGTAGCCGCCGGGTTCTTCGCGGAAGACGACCTGGCGGATTCGTCGGGAGGTGTAGAGGTCTTCGGGCAGTTCGGCGGCTCCGCTGAGCTTCTCGTAGTCCTCGGCGAGGCGGGTGAACAGGCGGTCTACTTCACTGCGCTTGTAGCCGGGTTCGGTTTCTGCTGCACGGGCAAATCCGCCTCCGTGGGTGGTGCTTGCCAAGGTGGGCTCCTCTCGACGATTGAACTTTAAGAATACCAATGCGCAGGCTACCTGGTGCAAGGTGGGCGGGCCGCGTCTTAGATATAGCCTTTTACACCCCTTATCAACGGATACAGCAAAGGCGGGGCGCCCCTCCCCCATTCGTGGGAAGAAACGCCCCGCCTCCATAAGCGATAAAGCTTGAAGCTTTAGAGCGGCATAATAAACCGGAAAATCAGGCAACCAGCCGCCGCAGCAAAAAGAATCGAATCCAGGCGATCCATCATGCCGCCGTGACCGGGCAGAATATTCGACATGTCCTTCACACCCATACGGCGCTTGAACACGGACTCGACCAGGTCACCGGCAGTCGACGCGACCACCATGACCGCCGCCAGCGGAATAGCCCAATACCAGGGCGAACCCATGGCTGCCAAGGCGATAGCGCCAACAACCGCCGAGCCGACGAAGGAACCAGCCAGCCCCTCCCAGCTTTTCTTCGGGGAAATCTTCGGCGCCATCGGGTGCTTACCCCAATTCACGCCGGCAATGAAGCCGAACGTGTCATTGCAGATGGCCATCAGCAGAATCATGAGGATACCGCGCTCGCCGTGGTCCGTCTGGAAGTAGACCATGGCAATACCCAGCATCAGCGGCACCCACAGCAGAGCCAGGGCGCTACCGCTCAAAGACTTACCCAGTGAGACCTGACGGTCAGCACGCACGAGAGCAGAAGAAAGCAACAGCGCCAGCAGGCTCACCGCCAGGGCGATGCCCAGCCCGGTAAAACCGAACAGGTAGGACACCACCACAATTGCGCCAGACAGGGCACCCAGCAGGTATTCCGGGATGCCGTAGCCGCGGCGGGTGTTGAGCACGTGCCCAATTTCCCAGGCGCCCAACGCTGCCGCGCCGGTAGCGATCGCAACAAAAACCGGCTGGTAAATCAGGCCCAGCACCAATAGCACGCCGAAACCGACGCCCACACTAATAGCGGCGGGCAGGTTACGGCCAGCTTTGGCGCTGCGCGACTTCACCGGCGTTGCAGCGGTCTGCGGGCTCGGCTGTGGAGCAGGCGGCGCGCCTCTCTCTTCTTTCGCTTCTTTGCGTGCACTCATTAGGGTTTAGACCTCGAGCAGTTCAGCTTCCTTGTGCTTGTACAGTGCGTCGACCTGGTCGATGTGCTTCTTGGTCTGTGCGTCCAGTTCCTTCTCAGCACGTGCGCCTTCGTCTTCACCGATTTCGCTGTCCTTGACCAGCTTGTCAATAGCGGTCTTAGCGTGGCGGCGAACGTTACGGATGGAGATACGAGCCTCTTCAGCCTTGTGGTTGACGAGCTTGGTGTATTCCTTACGGCGCTCAGCAGTCATTTCGGGCATGACAACGCGGATAGCTGCACCGTCGTTGCTGGGGTTAACACCCAGGTCGGAGTCACGCAGAGCCTTCTCAATAGCTGCCAGTGCGGTCACGTCGAAGGGAACGATCTTGACGGTACGTGCGTCCTCAACGTTGAAGGACACCAGCTGCTGCAGCGGGGTCGGTGCACCGTAGTAGTCGGCGGTCAGGCCGCTGAAGATTGCGGGGTTCACACGACCGGTACGAACCTTAGCGAACTCAGTCTTGGTTGCTTCAATGGTCTTTTCCATCTTCTCGCCGGCTTCGGCAAGGATTTCTTCGATCACGAAAGGATCTCCTTTGTCGGTATTCTGGGGTACCAGAATTGTCGGTGGGTGCGCGTTCAGCCTTCATGATTTCCCTACCGGTTCGCGGCGCATCCGAGGCGAAAACCTTACGGATACCGCGAAGTCGATGGGAAAGAGGCAGAACGTCGTATTTGATATAAGTCTAGACGGTACCGGCGGGCATAAGCGAGTTTTAGCGCTTACCCGCGCGGTACCGTCCAGAATAAGTCCGCGCTATCGAGCACGGTCACAATCAGAGGGGCATCAAACATGCCCCGGCCTAGAAAATTAGGCGTTAGCGAGTAACGAGGGTACCCATCTTCTCGCCCAGAATCGCGCGGGTCACGTTACCCTCACCCTGCATGCCGAACACGCGCATGGTCACGTTGTTGTCACGGCACAGGGAGAACGCGGTCTGATCCAGCACGCGGATGTTGCGCTGCATTGCCTCATCGTAGGTGAGGTTGTACAGGCGCTCAGCGTTGGGGTCCTTGTTCGGGTCAGCAGTGTAGATGCCGTCCACGCCGTTCTTAGCCACCAGAACCTCATCTGCGTGGATTTCCAGGGCGCGCTGAGCAGCCACAGTGTCGGTGGAGAAGTAGGGCAGACCCGCACCAGCACCGAAAATCACGACGCGGTCCTTCTGCATGTGGCGAATCGCGCGGCGAGGAATGTAAGTCTCAGCAACCTGCGGCATGGTGATAGCCGACTGAACGCGGGTGTCAATACCCTCCTGCTCCAGGAAATCCTGCAGAGCCAGGGAGTTCATCACGGTGCCGAGCATACCCATGTAGTCTGCACGGGAGCGGTCCATACCCGCCTGAGAGAGTTCAGCGCCGCGGAAGAAGTTGCCGCCACCAATCACGATGGAGGTCTCAACCTCGCCAACAGTTGCGGCGATCTGCTTAGCGATGCTGCGCACGACCTCGGTAGAAATACCGACTTCACCGCCACCAAAAACCTCACCGGAAAGCTTGAGCAAAACGCGGCGGCGGCCGGTTTCGTCACGGTGCATCGGGCGGGGATTCGCTTCAGTCATGGTTCCTCCAGTGGCTTACCTAGGGATTGTTATAGGTGATCGGGGCGGGCTCCTGCCGCCTAGTCCTTATCAAGGATACAGCAAAGCCGGGTAGCCACCAGTGGTGACTACCCGGCTTCAGGCTATAATCCCAACCTCATACGATTTCCCTTACCGGGAACCCGCAATACGGGAGGGCAGAACTGCAGCGAGTCCTTATGCGCCCACGCGGAAACGTGCGAATGCGGTAGCGGTTGCGCCAGCCTCGGACAGAACCTGTGCGACAGACTTCTTGGAGTCCTTCGCGAAGTCCTGATCGAGCAGGGTGTTCTCCTTGAAGAAGCCCTTCAGGCGACCCTCAACGATCTTGTCCAGAATCTTCTCGGGCTTGCCCTCAGCGATTGCGGTCTCGCGAGCAACGCGCTTCTCGGTCTCAATCTGGTCTGCGGGGATGGACTCGGAATCCAGGTACTTGGGGCTCATTGCAGCAATGTGCACTGCAACGTCGTGTGCGATCTCGTCGGTGTTCTCACCGGAGACAGCCAGCAGAACGCCAACCTGTGCCGGCAGGTCCTTGGAGGTCTTGTGCAGGTAAACTGCAACGTTCTCGCCCTCAACGCGTGCAACGCGGCGGACAACGATCTTCTCGCCGAGCAGTGCACCAGCGTCGGTGGTCAGCTCCTCAACGGTCTTGCCCTCGTAGGATGCAGCCTGCAGCTCTTCCAGGGTGGAAGCGTTAGCAGCAATAGCAGCCTCGAGCACGTTCTGGCCGAAAGCGATGAAGGGGTCGGACTTTGCCACGAAGTCGGTCTCAGAGTTGACCTCGATCATGTAGCCAACGCCGTTCTCAACGCGTGCAGCTACCAGGCCCTCAGCGGTTGCGCGACCCTCGCGCTTGGTGATGCCCTTCAGACCCTTAACGCGGATGATCTCGGCAGCCTTCTGCTGGTCGCCGTTAGCCTCGTCCAGAGCCTTCTTGACGTCGAGCATACCTGCGCCGGTCTTCTCGCGCAGTGCCTTGATGTCTGCTGCGGTGTAGTTCGCCATTGTGAACTCCTTGTGTTGCTGTAATAAATCGGGATGACATCCCGGTGGTACAAATGGCGGACGGCGCCGCGCCCAGGTCAGGGCGGGCGCCGTCCGAACGTGGTCCCCGCAGGCGGGGGCCACAAAGCATAAAGCTTAGTGGGCTAAGAAAGCTTACTTAGCAGCCTCTTCAGCCTGTGCAGCCTCGTGCTGCTCCAGGAGCTCGCGCTCCCAAGCTGCCATGGGCTCCTCAGCTGCTTCAGCCTTGCCGTTCTTCTTAGCGTTGCGCTCGATCAGGCCGGCTGCCACTGCGTCAGCAATCACGCGGGTGAGCAGGTTGACGGAGCGGATAGCGTCGTCGTTACCGGGGATCGGGAAAGCAACCTCGTCGGGGTCGCAGTTGGTGTCGAGGATAGCAACAACGGGGATGCCCAGCTTCTGAGCCTCGTTAACTGCCAGGTGCTCCTTCTTGGTGTCAACAACCCACAGGAGGGAGGGAACCTTGGACAGGTTACGGATACCGCCGAGGGTCTTCTCGAGCTTCTCGAACTCGCGACGCATGAGGAGCAGTTCCTTCTTGGTGTAGCGAGAACCTGCTACATCGTCGAAGTCAATCTGCTCGAGTTCTTTCATGCGCTCAATGCTCTTGGAGATGGTGCTGAAGTTGGTCAGCATACCACCGAGCCAGCGGTGGTTCACGTAGGGCATGTTCACGCGGGTTGCCTGCTCAGCGATAACTTCCTGAGCCTGCTTCTTGGTACCCACGAACAGGATGTTGCCACCGTGTGCGACGGTCGACTTAACAGCCTCGTATGCCTTGTCGATGAAGGCGAGGGACTGCTGCAGGTCGATGATGTAGATGCCGTTGCGCTCGGTCAGGATGAAACGCTTCATCTTGGGGTTCCAACGGCGGGTCTGGTGACCGAAGTGAACGCCGGAGTCCAGCATTTCACGCATAGTTACGACGGGCATGTCGTCTCCTTTTTGGTGCCGCGCGGACCTCCCATTCGGGCTAGCCCAACGCGCGCATAGTAGTTATCAGTTTTTCCTGGCGGCGGTTAGCGTTCACGGTTACCCGTTCAGCTCAGGCCCTAACCACCCCGTGTGGGTGGACCGAAGGTCCCTTATCGGCTCCCCGTTTGAGGATGCCGCTCACGCCGCGCGTCGTCAGTGAAGCTGTGCGGCCCCCTCACAGAGGGAGAATACCCGCGCAGGCACACTGCAATACGACATTGTACCGTATATTCCGCGATTAATCCGCCGGATTGGGGTTAAAACCTGTGTAGGCGCGGCGGGTGTGTGCAGGGGCACTGTGGATAAAGGATTTTAAGGCGAAAACGGCGGGGTTATCCACAATTTTTCGTGAGGCGCTGCGGGGCGAGGCAATTCGTGATGTGCTCAGAAGATGAAGCAGAACATGAAGACATTAGCGACAACGCTACGGCACGCAACGCTGACGGCCTGCTGCCTGCTGGGTGCACTTGTGAGCGCAGGCGGGCAGGTCTACACGGGTGGGCAGGGTTATTTGGGCAGTCAGGGTTATTCGGGCTGGCTCAGTTTTACAGGCGGGGCTAGTTTTACTGACGGTGCCGCCTCAGGTGCACAAGCTCCCAGCAGCGCACACGTTCCCCACACCGTTGAGCTCACCGCGAGCCGACTACGCTACCGCTCCCCCACCGCCGAATCCAGACCGCGGGTGATCCATCCCTTTGAGAAGCCCGCCCAACGCTGGAGCGCAGGGCACCGCGGCGTAGACCTTGCCGTACCCGTAAACGACCGGCGCGTCTACGCACCGGCACCGGGAAAAGTGGTTTTCAGCGGCACGGTCGTCAACCGCAAAGTACTGGTCATTGCGCATCCGGATGGGCGGCGCAGCACCTTCGAACCCATGGATGAGGCACTACCGGTCGGCACCACCGTTGCAGCCGGTGATGTCATCGGCACCATCGCAGGCGCGGCGGACGGCAACAGCGAGCGCCCCTACCGGCGATGCTCCACCCTCTGCCTGTACTGGGGCGTACGACAGGGAGGCGCCCGCGGGGACGGCAGCGGCAAGACCGCCGAATATATCAACCCCATGAGCTTGCTGGGGTCGAAGGAACCGAGCATTTTGCTTCCCGTACCGGGCGGATATTAGGCGCGGGTACTGGTTATTAGGCGTGGGTATTAGCGCCGAGTATGAGCCGAACCAGATACAGCTGTGGCCCGTCACCTCCGGGGAAGGAGGCAACGGGCCACAGGAGCCAGCCTAAGTTGTGCCCACTAGCGTAGGTGCTAGAGGCAGCTACTTACTGGAGGACGTCACCGTCATCAGCACCGAACTGGTTCGGCTGTACAGGCTGTACAGGCTGTACGGGCTGGTTGGGCTGTGCAGGCTGCTGAGCAGTCTGACCGGGCTGAACCGGCTGAGCGGGCTGCTCAGTCGGAGGGATATACGCGGGCATTGCCTTGGTCGGTTCGTTCTCGCCGTAGTTCAGGCCGTGTTGCGGGGTGAACACCTGAGTCGGCGAATCATCACCCGCAGCGTAGGCGGTGTTCTGCGCCGGGTAGCCCCCCTGTGCCTGGTAACCGGGCTGAGCGGCATAACCATTCTGAGCAGCGTAGCCGCCCTGTGCCTGGTAGCCGTTCTGTGCGTCAGCCTGGGTTGCGCCGTAACCGGTCGCAACACCCGCCGCCGCGCCCAGTGCCGCAGCCGAAGCAGCACGACGCTCACGACCCTTCGCGCGAGCCGCCGCGATCTTCTTGCGGAACAGGAAGAGCATAACCAGGATGAGCAGCAGCAGACCCACAATAACCGCATCCACGATTACGTCGGTCATGCTCAGACCGGACACCGGAACAGTCAGACCGGAGGTGGTGCTGACGCCGTGGTCGGTCTTGACGCTCAACTCGCCGCCGTTCACGGTCAACTGCACATGGGCGCCGTTTGCCCTGCTGTTCGCGGCATCTACCTTCTGCTGATCCAGCGAGGAGAAGGTCGGCGCCTTGAAGGTGAACTCGAAGGGAGCCGAGTAGTAGCTACCCAGCTTCGAAGAGAGCTTAATCTCAGGGGTCACGGTGTAGTCGGAGCCGAAGGGGTGGTAGCCACCGGGACGGGTGACGGTCACCTTCGAATCGGGCAGGTACTCGTTCAGGCGCTGGTTGAACTCGTTCTGGTCCTTACCGCGAACCTTCACGCTCACGATGGTGGCGTCGCCGTCCTGACGAACCTCAGTCTCGTCATTGCTGCCGCCTGCGAAAACGTCCTTGAGCTTCTGCTCAGCGCCGGCAACGTCCTCGGTCGGGAATGCGTAGAGGAAACGTGCCTCCATGGAACCGTCCAGGCCCAGGGAGGTAGCCACCTTCATGCTCTTCATCGAAATGTTTCGCGAAGAGACAAGGTTAATCGCAAGAATCCTATTGTTCGAGCTAGAAGAGCTGCGATCGCGTCGGCTGTAGTTAGGTTCGTAGCGACGGTCCTCGCTGTCCTTCATCGTAAGGGTCATACCCTGACCTTCCGGAGAGCACAGCAGGGAGCAATCCAGAGTGCCCGAGATGGTCTTCTCAACCTTGAAAGATCCGTCGTTCTCGGTTACTTCACGACTGAAGGACAAATCAGTGCTGCTTGCGCCAAAAATCTTCTTGAGCTTATCGCTCAGGTCCTGCGAGGAGGAAGCCTGGAAGAGCATGGTGCGACCAATTTCTTCCTTAGCTGCACTAGTCGATGCGGAAGGAGCGTAACCCCTCGCTTCAGAAGAGTCCAGACCCTTCTTCAGCTCGGCGCCTTCAGGCTTGACCTGATTCAGGTAGGCATCCACTGCAGAGGAAGTTTCGCTATTCATGATTTCCTTGGCGGAGAAGGAAACCATAACAGAGTAACCACCGTCCTTCTCGTTGATGTCCATGAATACGGCCTTGAAGCCGCGGTCCTGGACGTCCTTCGCAGAGATGGTGGAGCCGCCAGAGTTTTTTACTTCCTTCTCGCCAAACTTCACAGTGGTTTCGCTACTGCTGCTGTTGAATACGCTGTTCTTGTTGGAGGTTTCAATAACGCCATCAACAACAAGAGCTTCGGGGAGCCAGTCCAGCAAGTCTTTCGAGCTGAAGTTTTCCTTCACCTGAATACCCTGCACCAGACCCTGGTCAGAGTTGACGATGCTAATCTGCGGGGTAGCACTGGAACCAGCAGCCTTCAGGATAGAAGCAACCTTGGTCCGGTACTCATCCACAGAGGAGAAGGGAATGGTGAAGGTCGCACGTGCCTTGTCACCCTCAGACTGAATACCACCGTATTCCAGGCCCTCGGGCAGGTGCTTACGCACGGACGCATCCAGCGCCTGAGTGCCACCCTTAATCTTGTCCTTGTTGTCCTTCATATCAAAGGAAACCAGCATGGTGCGGGTACCCTTCTCAGCGCTCTCAAGGCCAAGCTGGGTCTCAATCTTCGCACCGCAGGCGCTCAGAATCAGGGCGGCAATGGTCAGCAGAACCGCCAGGAACATCCAGCGCTGACGAGTCGGCGCGCTCGGGGCGTGAGTCATCGCGTGCATACTAGGCTCCCATCAGGCGAATAGCCACGTAGTAAACAATCATGGAGGCAAAAACCCAAGCAGTGCTCAACGCCGCATGCATGATAATCGGGGACTTCGCGAAGCGGCCCAGACGGTTCAGACCCAGGTAGGTGAGCGCCTCGCCCGAGAACACGGCGAAAGCAAGCACCAGGACCATGAGCATGGTCAGGAAGGACGCACCGTCACCGCTACGGCTGAGAGTCATGAAGAACACGAGCAGGTTCAGCACCAGGAACGAAGGAATCAGCGCCAGCGAAGACACCGATACCGCGTGCATGCTCGCGGTGAAGGACGCCGGCGCCTTGCCGATACGCGCGGTCAGTTGCAGCTGCACACCGCGCAGAACCTGCACACCAAAGATGGCGAGAGCCATCAGCACGTACGCCAGAATCATGCGTCCGGTCGGCACGGCCTGCGAGGCGTAGGCGCCACCGTAGGCACCGCCTCGACCGTACATATAGCCCATCATGGACATCGCGACAGTGGCAGCCAGAATCACCAGCTGGCTAAAGAAGAACGCGCCCGCCAGCGCCTGCAGAGTCGTGGGAACAATCCAACCCCACGCACCTGCGGAAGAGATACGAGCGTGCGCGGTTGCCGGGTTGCTGGAGAAAACGTCCAGGAACGCGTTCCAGGTAGCACCCAGCGCCTTCACTGCCGGATGCGGTGCGCTCGGCGCATAGGTTGCCTGGCCGGGCTGACCCGGCTGAGCGGCACCCGGCTGAGCGGTACCAGGCTGAGCGGTACCAGGCTGAGGTGCATCGAGCTGGGGTGCGGCGGCAGGCTGACCGGGCTGCTGCGGTGCTACCGGCGCGGCAGGCTGAGCAGCATTACCCTGCTGGCTCGGCTGCACGGGCTGACTCGACTGCATGGGCTGGCTCGGCTGGGCAGCCTGAGTTGCGTTACCCGGCTGAGCAGCCTGACCCGGAAGCGAAGCATCCTGCGCGGGACGCGCGCCAGCATCGTAGCCGTAGCCGCCGGCTGCACCCTGCGACGGGTTGTTGGGAGTGTTCTCCGACATTGAGATCCTCTCGTATGGTGTGTGGAAGCAACACCTACCGGCTGAATCGGCATCTACCGGCGGCATCACACTGTCTTTCGTGACAAGACTCTTCAACCCTACCGTATTGAACGCTATGGTGCGTCTTCGTTCGTCATTTACTCATTTTCATCACCGTTGATGCATTCCATGAACAAAAATAGGCACCCTGAGTGCACGACAAAAGAGCACGAAAAAGCCCCGCCCGCCGACAAGTGGGTGAAGTCGACGGGCGGGGCCGTAGGGAGTGCGGGGCTCGAACCCGCGACCAAGGGATTATGAGTCCCCTGCTCTAACCGGCTGAGCTAACTCCCCATCCGGTGCAGTGACGGCGCGCAATGGGCGCCAGCACCATCCTCTAGAGTACCTGAACGGCGGCTGAGAACGAAAAACGCTCTCTCCTACTCAACGCTCAGAATCTAGAGAAGCTTAGCGGCGCGAATCCAGGTAACGCTGGTACGGAGCATCGCTCACGTACAGTTCCTCGAAGGTGCGCCAGGTGTTCTCAGCACTGTGGAAGCCCACGATGCGGCGGGACTCGCGGCCCATCTGCTCGCGCTCAGCAGCGGGCAGGGAGAGCACAGCCTCCAGCTTCTTCGCCAAATCCTGAGCGTTATTGGGTTCGAAGAGGTAGCCGTTCACGCCGTCCTCCACCAGGTGCGGCAGAGCCAGCGCGTTCGCGAGCACCACGGGGGTGGAGGCGCTCATCGCCTCCAGGGAAACCAGGGACTGCAGCTCGGCGGTACCGGGCTGGCAGAACACGTCAGCCATCTGGTACACCTCGGGCAGATGCTCATCGGGAACGAAGCCACGGAAAATCACGCGGTCGGACACACCGCAATCGTGCGCCTTCTGCTCGAGAGCCTCACGCAGCTCACCGCCACCGGCAATATCCAGCACCACGTGCTCGAGGGTATCGGGCAGCAGGGAGAGCGCCTCAATGAGCACGTCCACGTTCTTCTCTTCGGCAAGGCGACCCACAAAGGCAATACGTAGCTCACCGGGAACCTTGCCGGCGTCTGCTCCCTCAGGCAGCTCGTAGTCGCTGATTTCAATACCGTTAGAAACCGGCATGACGGGGCGGTCAAAATGACCCAGGTCGCGCATCGCATCCGCACCGATCTGGGTGGGAGTGGTAACGACCGCAGTCTTGGAGAAGCAGAAACGCATGTCCTTCCAGGTGACCTTCTCAATCACGCGCTTCACGGGAGAGGGGAAGGGCAGGAACGGGTCAAGGTTCGCAGGCATGAAGTGGTTCGTTGCGATAACGCGAATACCGCGGCGCTTCGCCTGGAAGATGAGGGCACGGCCAATAATGTAGTGGCACTGCACGTGCACCACGTCCGGGCGGACCTCGTCAAGGATTGTGCCGACCTCGGACCAGATCTCCCAGGGGATGCAGATGCGGTTCGTCTCGTGGGTCGGGGGCAGGTGCGAGCGCAGGCGGTGCTCCACGATGCCGCCCTCTACTTCGGTGCGGTAGCTGGGGCCGGGGATGGGGCTGGCGGCGACCACATGCACGGAGTGGCCTCGCTTGAGCATGGAGGTGGCGAGGCGGTGACCGAATTGTGCTGCACCGTTGATGTCCGGCGGGTAGGTTTCTGCGCCAATCAGAATCGTCTTTGCCTGTTCCATGACGGGGCTCCTCATCGGGGTGTAGTGTGTCGGTGACTTTGGGGGTTTCGGGTGCGACGGCGCGCCGCTTCTACCTCTGTCTGCCGCGTGCACCGGGTGGATCCAGTACGTACAGCACTTGTCTATTCTACCTGTGAGCTGCGTCCTTCTCCGACTCGTAGAGGGAGGGTTTTGGCTGGGAGTTACCTCTAAACCTCACGTTGAGACAGAAGTCGGCAACCTGCCTGTAGACGCACAAACGCCCCGATACGAGTATCGGGGCGTTTGGACGCTTGGCGTTAAACCTATGCGCCGGCTTTAGCGGCGACTGGGTTTATGGTGTACCGGGTTTAGCGGCGTACCAGGCGGTTCAGGAAGTGCAGGACGGTTGCAATGGATGCGCCCAGTGCTGCGAAGGACTTCCAGCGTGCCTGCAGAACCTCGGGCTTGCGCACGTTCTCTGCCAGGCCGCGGCCGGTAGCTGCTGCACCTGCGGCAACCTCGGAGGGCACTGCCTTGAGAGCGTCCAGAGCCTGCTGGGTGTTGTTCTGAACGTCGCCGGTGTAGGACTGCAGGTCGTCGCGCAGGGCTGCCAGGTGCTGGCGGCGTTCTGCGGTGCGCTGCTTGAGCTCTTCGAAGGTCGGCGGCTTGGGCTCTTCCTCGCCGCGTGCCTTGCGCTCTTCAGCTTCCTGACGTGCGCGTTCTGCTGCTTCTTCAGCTTCCTTAGCCTTCTGCTCTGCACGCTCTGCCTGTTCCTTCTTCAGGCGCTCAGCGGACATGGCGGTACCTTCCTTGAGTACGCCGAGGTCGAAGAGCAGACCGAAGATTGCGGATTCGGGCTTGAACGGCAGCTGTGCCTTGACCTTCTTCAGACCGACCAGGGCGCAGATTGCCAGGACGATGAGGAAGATGAGGGCGAAGATCAGCGCGGATGCCCAGTAGGGCATGACGGTGCCGAGGCCGAGGATTGCTGCGGCGACCAGCGCAATGATCAGGAACAGACCGAAGACTGCTGCGACGCCGAAGAAGGCCGCACCCTTACCAACGGCGATGCCCTTGGTCTTCAGCTCGTGCTTTGCAATCTGGATTTCGTCCTTGACCTGGCTGGGTCCGAGGGTCTTGAAGGTTTTGCCAGCGTCGATGATGTTCGCGACGCCGGACTTAATCCCGCTGATGCCAGCAAAGAAACGCTTAGGTGCCTTGGGATTAGTAGTAGTGGTCATGACCACCTCTCCGTGACGTGTTTTTGGAGGCTTCTTTTTCGCACTCCACCTCCTATAGTTTAGCCCCTTATGATACCTCCGCGTGACCGTTTGGGTGGGGGTTTGCGCTATCTCTTCAGGTATTTTCGACTTTCTGGAGGCTGCATTGAGCTGCAGGCGTAGCTTTCTGGGTTTGGTTGCGCCTGTAGATTTGCTCTGGAGTAGGCGTAAGAGGATGCCGATGCGCCGCTCCCCCGCTACGCGCCGAGTGGGTGCGTGGCGCGTGGGGGTGGGGAACTTTTCGGTGCGTTAGATTTCACATTTTTACAGGGTACATTTTTGCAGGGTGAAGTATCTTTGCCTCGCCGGGGGCGTAAGCCCAAGGGGTTGCTGGTTCACGACTTGGGGAGAACGTTCCGACTGGACTCGATACAGCGGGGTGAAGATTTTCCGAGCGCGCGAGGAACCAAAAATCTCAACCACCCCGTATGCCACTGTTGCGCTGGACTCGACACAGCGGGGTGACGGTTTTTCCGAGCGCGCGAGGAAGTAAAAAACCGTTATCCCGCCGAGGGCGTTAGCCCGAGGGGTTAGGTGTGGGCGCCCCAGCGCTCACGTAGGGTGGAGTGGTTACTGGTTCGAGCCAGGGCAACAGATAAAGCAAGAATCCCCAGGGCGGAGCCCTGAGGATTCTTGCTTTATGCGCTCCCCCGACTGGACTCGAACCAGTAACCCTTCGATTAACAGTCGAATGCTCTGCCAATTGAGCTACGGGGGATTATTTTGTTTTCGTTGCTGGTTTCCCTTGCAACGAGTAATAACTATACCGGGGCTGTTTGGGCTCCGCAACTTGAAATGCTATGAAGTGCATCACTTTTGGGGTGTGTGGTTGGTTTGGGTGGTGAGGGAGGCTTCTACCCCGCGGTATTCCCCGGCAACCTGCAGAACACAGGACATTCGGCAGGTAGCCGGGGCGTTCACAAGGAACCGTACTTAGCCGCGCTGTGCGCTGAGCTGGCGGCGGCGCATTTCCAGCTCGAGGAGCTGACGCTGTACCGCTTCGAACTCTTCGTCGTCGGGGTTTGCGCTGAGCTGCTCTAGGCGCATCATCAGGTCGGATTTTTGGCGGGCAATCTGCTGTTCAAACAGGGCATTGAGTGCGCCAGTCACAAAACCGGGCAGACGCTCAGCGCTGCTGACCGGTAGCGGTGAGACGGCGAGCTCCGCGATGGCGGGATGTACGCCCTCCACAGCGCCGGAGCGCACGCAGTTAATCCATTCGATGCCGGGGGTGGGCGCCATGACGGTTGCCGCGTGAATAATGCCGGCGGCCACCTCACGGTGGGTGCGGTAGCGGAACTGCACGGTGGCGAGGTTACGCCACTGTTCCACACTGATGAGCTCGGGGTGCTGCAGGGCAATCTCGAGCGCCGCCTTTTCGAGGCGGGCAACCGGGTCGCGCGGGTCGGGGGTGAGGAATTCCTCGACGGCGGGGGCGGTCACCTCCGGCTGGGGTGCGGCGGGCTGAATGCTGCTCGGCGGGTGCGCGGCAGCGTTCTGACCGGCGTAGGCACTGGGTGCGGCGTGGTCTTCTGGTGGCGGTGCGTCGTAGGCGGGGTCGTAGGGCGCGTCAGCATGAACTGCGCCCTGAGCACCCGCGTAACCCGGCGCGCCCACGTAACCCTGAGCGCCCGCATAGCCCGGCGTGCCCGACACTCCCTGCGGCCCCTCGTTCAGACGCTCGTAACGCGGCGCGGCGGCGGTAGCCTCCGCCTGCTGGGAGCGAGAAAGCTTCGGGTGATTCTGCGCGTACGCCACGGCACGCTGAATCTCGTCGAGCTCCAGACCAAGCTGACCGGATACCTTACGCATGTAGGCGGGGCGCAGGTCGCGGTCCTTAATGCCGGCAATAATCGGGGCGATAGCGCGCATCGCCAGCACACGGCCCTCAAGGGTCGCCAAATCGTACTTGGCGAGGGTCGAATCAATCGCGAACTCGAACAGCGGGCGGCGCGAAGCAATCAGCGAGCGCACGGCGGCGTCACCCTTGTGCAGGCGCAGGTCGCAGGGGTCCATGCCGTTCTCAGCAACCGCCACGAAGGTCTGCGCGACGAAGCGCTGGTCCTCCTGGAATGCAGCCATGGCGGCTTTCTGGCCTGCGGCGTCACCGTCGAAGGTGAAGATGATTTCGCCGCCGGAGCCGTCATCGGTAATCATGCGGCGCACCATCTTGATGTGGCCGGGACCGAACGCGGTGCCGCAGGTGGCAACGGCGGTGGTGATGCCGGCGAGGTGTGCCGCCATGACGTCCGTGTAGCCTTCCACGATGACGACCTGCTTGGTCTTGGTCATATCGCGTTTTGCCAGGTCAATGCCGTAAAGCACCTGGGATTTCTTGTACAGCTGCGTCTCGGGGGTGTTCAGGTATTTGGGGCCCTGATCGTCGTCGAAGAGACGGCGGGCACCGAAACCGATGGTTTCACCGGCGATGGTGCGGATTGGCCAGATGATGCGGCCGCGGAAGCGGTCGTACAGGCCGCGGTTGCCCTCCGAGAACATGCCGGTCGCCTTCAGCTCCTCATCCGTGAAACCCTGGGAGCGAAGATGCTTGAGCAGATGGTCCCAGCCGCGCGGGGCGTAGCCGACACCGAACTTGCGGGTTGCGGCGGGGTCGAAACCGCGGGCGCCGAGGAAGCGCTGCGCCTCCTGAGCATCAGCGCTGTATAGGTTGCGTTCAAAGAACTCTGCGGCAATCTTGTGCGCGTCGAGCAGGCGGCGGCGCATACCCGCCTCATAGCGGTCGCCGGGCTTACCGCCCTCATAGTGCAGGGTGTAGCCGATACGGGCGGCAAGACGCTCCACCGTCTCAACGAAACTGGTGTGCTCCATCGCCATGACGAAGGAGTACACGTCACCGGATTCACCGCAGCCAAAGCAGTGGTACGAACCGACCTGCGGGCGCACATTGAAGGAGGGCGTGCGCTCGTCGTGGAACGGGCACAGCCCCTTGAAGGTGCCTATACCGGCGCTTTTGAGGCTCACATAGCCTTCAATGATTTCGCGGATATCGGTACGGGCGCGGACTTCGTCAATGTCTTCTTTGCGGATTAATCCAGCCATAAACTCAATTCTACGGTGAGGGTCAACAGGTAGCCTCTGCATGCGTTGCAGGAGCGGCAACATAGCGCACGAACAGGCTCACAAAAAGGATGTGCCGCGACGCGCAAACAGCACGCCGCGGCACACAAGTACAGGTGTTTAGCCGCCGGAAATATCCAGCTCAGCCTCCACCAGGCCCAGACGCTCAGCGTCCCCCAGGATGCGCGAATCCAGCCAGCCATCGGGCAGGTGCGGTTGCTTGGGGCTACCGGCGCGACCGCGCGAACCCTCCACAGCGGCACCCGGGTAACCAATCGAGTGGTCCAGCTGAGCAATCAGCTCACGGAACGTCGCCAGGTCGGGCACCTGAGCCATCTTCGCGCGCAGCTCACCGCCAACCGGGTAACCCTTGAAGTACCACGCCACGTGCTTGCGGATTTCGCGCAGGCCTCGGGTCTCATCGCCGAAGGTTTCCACCAGCAGTTCTGCGTGGCGGTAAATCATGTCCGACACCTCAGTCAGGGTCGGGCGGATACGCTCCGACGAACCCTCAAACGCATTCTGCAGGTCACCAAACAGCCACGGGCGACCCTGGCAACCGCGACCAATCACGACGCCGTCCACGCCGGTCTGCTCAACCATGCGCACCGCATCCTCTGCGGAGAAAATATCGCCATTACCCAGGATCGGCACATCCGGAATCAGCTCGCGTAGCTGCGCAATCGAATCCCAGTCAGCCTTACCCGAATAATGCTGAGCCGCAGTACGACCGTGCAGGGCAATCGCCGCAACACCGGCATCACGCGCAATCTTGGCGGATTCCAAGAACGTAATGTGGTCATCGTCGATGCCCTTACGCATCTTAATGGTCAGCGGAATATCGTTGCGGGATGCTTCCTTCACCGCGGTCTGCACAATCGCAGTGAACAGGTCAGTCTTCCAGGGCAGGGCGGCACCGCCACCGCGGCGAGTCACCTTAGGAGCCGGGCAGCCAAAGTTCAAGTCAATGTGGTCTGCACGGTCCTCTTCAACGACCATGCGCACAGCCTTACCGACGTTGACCGCGTCCACACCGTAAATCTGGATGGAGCGGATCTTCTCGTCCGGGTCATGCTCAATAATGCGCATGGACTCGGGCTTACGCTCCACCAGGGCGCGCGCAGTCACCATTTCGGTAACGTACAGGCCGCCGCCATATTCACTGCAGAGGCGGCGGAAAGCCTTATTGGTCACGCCAGCCATCGGGGCGAGAACCACGGGAGTATCAACGGTCAGATTGCCCAGTTTCAGGGGCGGAAGGGTAAGACGGGGTGCTTCAGAATTCACCCCTATATTGTGGCATACGGGGGCAAATCGAGAACCGGACTCAGCTGACGGGGTACAGAGGCACAGCACAGGCGGATTTTTTGGAGGCGCCCCGCGGCGGTAGCGGCGGCGAGCGCAGGCACGCGAAAGGGGCAGCACACAAAAGGGGCGGGGAAGCATTCCACTCCCCCGCCCCTTTCAGCAAGAGTCAGCCAGCAGGCTCGGTACCGAGAATCTACTCGGAATCTACCCGAAAGCCTACTCGGTCACGTAAATATAGGTCGGGTCGCCCTCCACCGAAGCGGTACCGGCACGCAGCAGCACGTCGGTCACCTGAACCAGCGCCTCCATGGAGTCATCAACCTCAACCAGCACCGGGTACTTAGCGCTCAGCAGGGACAGCACCTGCATAATCGCCTCCACGGCGCCCTCATTATCGAAGTCGTAGCCCAGCAACAGCTCGGTGGCAGTGTTCTCGTTTACCAGTGCCGACTCCGGGTCGGTCTCGAAGGGGTGGTAGCTCACCGCAAATGCCACAATCTGGCCCTTCTTACCTTCGGCAGCCGCCTCGCGAATGTGGTCGCGAAGCACCACGGCACCAAAAGCGCGCACCTCATCCGAGAGGAAGTAGCGGTTCACGGTACCCAGACCCACCTCGGCGGGCACATCCCACTCGTGAGCGCGGCGGTAAAAATTCCACAGCGCAGAAGTCAGCTCCACCGAACCGGTCGCCAAATCCTCAATCGCCTGAGTCTCGTTACCGTCAGCATCCTCACGCAGAGACACCGGGGGAATCGCGCCCGGCTCCACACGCACCATACGGGAGCGCTGAATCAGCTTCATGCCGGCAGCCTGCGCGAACTCCTCACCGTCGCTAAACGGCGCTAGCTTCACGCGCAGAGCAGTGGTCTGACCGTGCGCCGCCGCAATCTCACGCAGCGCATTCAGCAGCGCGGTACCAATACCCTGACGGCGGTGATCAGCCGCCACCTCAACATACGACCACAGACGCGCCGGATGCAGCAGCGAAGCCACCACGGTACCCGCCGCCACCGGAACACCCGAAACAGTCACCACCAGAGTGCGGCTAAACGGCGCATCCGTATCCGGGCCGAAAAGGCCACGCTGGCGCTCCTCAACCTCATTGCGGGCAGAGTTCCAGATTTCAAGCAGGGCAAGGTCATCACCCTCCTGCCAGGGGCGAATCTCAAATTTTTCGCTAAGGCGTTCAGCCATATCCGTGTGCCTTCCTTCGCTCGCGTCTATCGTGCCAATCGTCTAACCAGGGTAGCCCAAATGCACGACGGCGGGTAGCCTCTTTCGCTCTAAGAGGCTACCCGCCGACCATGTTATGAAAGTTTTAGCCTGCCAGGCGTGCAGCCAGGTAGGACTTCACCTGATCCAGAGCCACACGCTCCTGGTTCATGGTGTCACGCTCGCGGATGGTCACAGCCTGATCCTCGAGAGTGTCAAAGTCCACGGTGATGCAGAACGGGGTACCAATCTCATCCTGGCGGCGGTAACGGCGGCCAATAGCGCCCGCCTCGTCGTAGTCCACGTTCCACAGGCCACGCAGCTCATTCGCCAGCTTAGTTGCCGGCTCAGACAGCTCAGCCTTCTTCGACAGCGGCAGAACAGCAGCCTTCACCGGTGCCAGGCGCGGGTCGAGCTTCAGCACGACGCGCTTATCCACGCCACCCTTAGTGTTCGGTGCCTCATCCTCGACGTATGCGTCAACAAGGAACGCCATCATGGAGCGGGTCAGACCGAAGGACGGCTCAATCACGTACGGCACGTAACGCTCACCGGTAGCCTGGTCGAAGTACTCAAGCTTCGCGTTGGAGTGCTCATTGTGCACGCCCAGGTCGTAGTCGGTACGGTTCGCAACACCCATCAGCTCACCCCACTCGGAACCCTGGAAACCGAAGCGGTACTCAACGTCAATAGTGCCAGCCGAGTAGTGTGCACGCTCCTCCTGAGGAACGTCGAAGCGGCGCATGTTATCCGGGTTAATGCCCAGGTCAACGAACCAGTTCCAGCAGTCCTCAACCCACTCGTTGAAGTACTTATCAGCGTCATCCGGGTGCACGAAGTACTCAATTTCCATCTGCTCGAACTCACGAGTACGGAAAATAAAGTTACCGGGAGTGATCTCGTTACGGAACGACTTACCAATCTGGCCAATACCGAACGGCGGGCGCTTACGAGAAGCAGTAACCACATTGTTGAAGTTCACGAAAATACCCTGAGCGGTCTCGGGGCGCAGGAAGTGTAGACCCTCCTCATTATCAACCGGGCCCAGGTAAGTCTTCATCAGACCGGAGAAGTTCTGCGGCTCAGTCCACTCACCACGAGTACCACAGTTCGGGCAAGCAATCTCCTCCATACCCTCAGCCGCGCGGCCCTTCTTCGCCTCAAAGTTCTCCAGCAGGTGATCCTGACGCAGACGCTTGTGGCACGACAGGCACTCAACCAGCGGGTCGGTGAAGGTCGCCACGTGACCGGATGCCTCCCACACCGCACGAGGCAGAATAACAGAGGAGTCCAGGCCAACCATGTCCGCACGGGAGCGGACGAAACGCTGCCACCACTGCTGACGGATGTTTTCCTTCAGCTCTGCACCGAGGGGGCCGTAGTCCCATGCGGAGCGGGAACCGCCGTAAATTTCACCGGCCTGGAAAACAAAGCCGCGGCGCTTCGCGAGCGCAATAACGTTATCGAGGGTGGACTTTTCAGCCATAGTTACTCCTTCTGCCCCGCCACCGGCTGTGACGTGCGTGAGTTCGGGTTCATAAGGGACGCGACCCAGAACGGGGCGCCCGTATTCGCGCTCATCGGCGCAATATGCACACTTTTTGATGCAAGACACTAGGGTACCATCACCACCCCACCCCTGGGTATGCCTACCCGACCCACCACTCCCCCATTTTTACCGGACGCCAGGATGCACCCGGCGGGATAAACTAGAGAGCATGGAAGAAATTTTTATTCGCGACGACATGATCCGCCTCGGTCAGTTCCTCAAGCTCGCCAACCTCGTAGAGGACGGCGCGCAGGCACGCGAGGTCATTCAGCACGGCCTGGTAAAGGTCAACGGCGACATTGAAGAAGCACGCGGCAAGCAGCTGCACCCCGGCGACACCGTGACTCTCAACGGCGTGACGGTGAAGGTTGCGCACGAAGACTAACCCTCCCCTTGACGCGAAGGCTTGAGGGGACAGTGTACGTCCTCGTTCCTCTCAGGTTGGGAGGGGCGGGGCGCCGCATATTTCCTCCGGCTGAGCGCTGGAGGCGCTGGTGACCGTCCTCGTTCCTCCCCTCACTAAGCAGGGGCGGGGCGCCACATATTTCCTCCGCGCCTACGCAGGGGCACCCGT
>NZ_KV814349.1:0-495 GCF_001813895.1 Rothia sp. HMSC071C12 | reverse complement strand
GCGGTACACGTCCTGATTAGCAATAAGCCAGCCGCGGTTTTCCCGGTACAGCCGAAGAAGCTCAGGAGAAATGATCTCTTCCGGATTGATCACTTCAGAGAGCGGTTTGGTATCTCCGGTGTAGTAGAAATAGTTCAGGGCGGCATAAAAGTACGCCTGAAAAATATAGAAACCACCGCGGTTATACTCATTCATTCCCGGCTGCAGAACGGGGTAGGGTACATTCTGGGCGGCGCGTTCTTCGGTGGCGGGCACGTACCTGCCGTTGCGTTCGTAGGCAGTGTAGACAAGCAGACCGGTTGAATCACCCTGTTTGACAAGCTCATCGAACTTCTCAGCCGGCTCAAGGGAAGCCAGTACCTTATCTCGTTTGAAAAGACGTGCTTCTTGCTTTTCTTCATTGGTGGCGAGGATACCGGCCTGTCGACCGACGAAGAGAGCACCGAGGGTGCCTGCGCCTGCTACAGCGAGGGCACGACGAGAAAAACGGGGCTT
>NZ_KV814348.1:0-6490 GCF_001813895.1 Rothia sp. HMSC071C12 | reverse complement strand
AGGGGTGTGTCAAGAGCCCTTGAGAAAGGCAGTTAGGATCACTGGGGGAGTAGTGCCCCTCTGTGCAGAGTCACCACCCGTGAAGAGTTGCCACCTGCTAAGAGCCACCCCTCTGTGGAGAGCCAGCACCTGCTAAGGGCATCCCCCTTGTGAAAAGTCACCACTCGTAGAGTCACCACCCTGGTAAGCTTCACGCCCTCCGATAGTGAAAACCCTCCATCGGGTGGGGTGCCCCAAACCAGCGTCAGCCTCATCACCATCAACCAACGCGTTCGCTACCGCCCGCATAGGGCCACCATCCGCTACCGTTAGCTGTCAGTATTACTATCCGCTCCCCACCAATCACCGTGCTTGCTACCAGTTGCTGCGCTTGCTGACCTCAGCCGAAGAACCCATCAACATCAGAAGCCACCGACATGACGCCACTACCGGTAGGACGCTAGTAGCCAGCTACCCACCCATCACTGCGCCTGCTGACCTAAAAATTGTGCACCCGCCACCTGCTAAGAGCCAGCACCAGCTAGCACTACTATCTGCTGGCACCGACCAGCGCGGTCACTACCGCCAGCCAGTACCGCTATCTAGTACCGCCATCTGCTAAGAGCCAGTACCAGCTTCAGTGTCAGTACCAGCCTCCGCTGCTGTGCTTGCTACTGCCAGCTGTCAGCACTACCAGCCAGGTGCTGCGCTCGCTGGTGGTCTGCGTGCCCTGTTCTTCCTGGGGCGTGTCTGTTTCCTGGGTGGGCCTAAGAACTCAACCCCACCACCGGGCGTGAAGATCAACCGCTGGGTGTGAAGACCTGCCACCGGCAAATGACCAACCACACCGCACCACCAACCCCAATACTGATACGATAAAACCAAAGCTCAGAACCCATAACCCCCATTCATGGTTGAGGCACCTTAAACATCATCAACAGCCCCAACCATGAAGAACACGCTAGAACACAAAAAAGTCAGGCGGGGTCAACGGGTTGATATGCACCTGAGCACCGGGGGCTACGGCCCCAACCTTTTTCAGATGTTTACTTTCGAATATGACCTAAACCGACCCGAAGGCAACAACAGCGAATACGCTGCACCTCCTCACACCACGACTGGTGGGGAGGATTTTCCGTGTCTTCCTGCGCACTATTCTGCTGATGCCGCCTCTTGTGCTGATGCGCTTTTCAATGCTGCTCGTGTCTACACTCAGGCACTGAACACTATCTACGCCCCAGCCTACGCCAAGGGCTGCACCCCGATTCCTGCTCCCGCGCCTAGTAGTTGCGCCCAGGAACCTGACCCCATCACCCCTAGCCCCGCCCCTGTCCCGTCTCATCAGCAGCCCACCAGCGGTGACTATCGCCGCTTCTGTCAACGCATGGCAGAAGGCGGCTACCGCATCGCCGACTTCAAAAGCAGCCCCAAAAAAACCGCTGAGTACGAGGCGCTAAACAGCACCAGCACCAGTACCACCACCGGCGGTGACACGCATACCTACTCTGTGCGCATCAACCGCGTCGGACCCATCGACATCACCGCCTACTACCAGGCACCCAAAAACCGTATCCCTCAAGCCCTGCTTGCCCTGCTCAACCAGGCAGAGGCCGACTACAACCTGCTGCTCAAGCACGCCAAAGAGGCAGGTGCTCTTGGTGTACCCTTCCTCCGTGATACCCCCGACGCTATCCAGGCCGAAGCCCGCGCCTTCCACCACAAGTACGGTGTCTTCCTCTCACCGCGCCCCTGCTACAGCGTCCGCTGCACCAAATTCACTTGCCAAAACTCTATCCACCACCGTTACGTTGCAGCTACCTCACGCCGCATGGAGATGAACACGCACAGTGCCATGATCACCATTCCCGGCATTATGGGTGCCCACCAGTTCAAGCCCATCTGGGACGCCGCCATCGAAGGTATCAAGGCTGCCAACTTGCCCAAGGGTCACCACTGCATCGGCGTGATTGAACCGCACGCTAACGGCATCACCACTGACGCCATGCACCATGCCCAAAACAACAACCAAGGCTCGTTGCACTACCACCTCATCAACCCCCTGAACCTACCGGCGAACACCACCGCAACCGAGGCCGAAGAGATCCTAGACCAGGCCATCCGCGCCGCGCTCGCTAAGGCTGGTCTCACGGTTGACGTGCATGTACAAATTGCCAGCGTCAAAGACCTCAAGCAGTACACCGACTACATCGCCCGGTATCTTTTCAAGAACTTGGATGTGAAGTCGCATTACCGCTACGCTGCCGGACACGAATCCTCAGGGTTCAGCCTGTACAAGCGCCACATCGAGCTGAACGCCCAAGCCCCGGGTAACTCGTCCCTCTACAGTGCCACCAAGGGTTTCTTTCAGCCCTTCTCACCGACCAGCACATTCACTAACAAGGCCGCCACCTCCAATATCGTGCCTGCCTTGGCTGCTGACTTTAACCGCCGCTATATTGGCGCTACCGAAGGTAAATTCGCATCCACTGTCACCTGGGATACCGAAACCGGTGAAGAAGTTACCGTCACCTGCAGCTATGGGGGTCGTACCTGGTCCGCTACCGGGCATATCATTACCACCACCGCACGACGTGATGTGCCCGAAGGCCCTTACGTCACTCTTGATAGCTACCCTGAGCACACCATTGCAGAGGCTATTGCACTGTGCCGTACCCAGTTGGAAGAGACCCTGCGCCAGCAGCTCACTGCTGCTATCGCTCGATGGACGCGTACCCATCATGCTGGTCACCGTCCCGTCAGCTCTTTTACTGCAGGAAAATACCTCACCGGCCCGGAACCCGATGGTGTACCGTGTGCTGCAGTGACCAGTCACCTGAGCTACAGTACGGTGCGGATTAGGGCACCGCCCACAATACTGCCAGTAACAACCGCTAGGTGCGCCGAATCCTCGATACCGGCGCACACCACCACCATCATCACTACTGTCTGTGTGCAGGCTTATATGGCAGACCCGGTATGCACTCTTACCCCGGTGCGTACCGGGGTTTTGCCGTACCCGCAGTCTGCCTAACACGCCCATCTAAGCCCAGAACCTTCAAGCAGCACCCAGAACCTTGCCAACGCCTGCCCCAACTTGCTTGTGCCTGCTTCTGTGCTTGTTTTGGCTGTCTTGTCTAGCGGCTTCCTCTCCTTAGGAGGGTACTCATTCAAAGCTTTGCCTGGCTTCCTTGTAGTCAGTAGCCCCGGCCCAAGCTTGTCTCGCCTGTCTGTCCTGGTTTTCTGGAGGTGGTGCGCTCACTGAAGACGCCCGGCATCTCAGCTATCTGGCTCATACTGGAGCCCCATAAGCACGAGGCAGGTAACCCCTCTTCTGTACAGCCCTGTACGCCCTATCTAAAGCCTCAACCTGATCAGATGGAATAAGAGGTACTCGCACCATTCAGCACCCATAGCGGCGCCCACAGCGCCTAAGAAACAGTTTCTTATCTCTTATCTGCGAGCGCCTATAACCGCGCCTGAAACCATGCCCAGAACTTCGGCAGCCCCTGAACTTGTTTTCTTGCGTTGTCTGGCTTCCTCAGCATGCCCTAAGCAACCGGCCTATCGTTCTGTCGCTAAGTGGCGCTTTTTCTGGGGCTGGTATCGCTCGCAATGAACCACTGTCCGCAATGAGTTCCACCACCGGAACCAACCCTTGGCGCTCGCAATGAGCTGCGCATTCTCAACTGCTTCCTGTAGTTGTTTCCAGAACCCTGGTTGCTTCTGAACACGCGCCCAGAACCGGTTCCCCATCAGTAACCATCCTTGGCGCTCGCAGTGAACTACGCACTTTCAACTGCTTCCTGCAGTTAGTTCCATATCCGGAACCACTACCCAAACTTCAGCCACGTCTGCCTTGCCTGTAAGCGCCTAAAACCTGTGTCCCGGAGGTTGAATTCTCAACACACCCCAAAACATGCACCCAAGTGAAACAAGATACTGGGTTACCCCACCCACAACCCCAAAAACCACCACCCCAAAACCACATAAAACCCTCTGACAAGGCAAAACACAAAAACCAGCCCACCCACAAAACTTCAAACCCGCCGCTGCTTGCTATGGAAACAGTAAGGACCCCCGAAACCTAAGAAGGGGGCATAACCGAAGGATTTCCGTAGTCATGTTGACCATCTTCAAAACCATCAAACCCATCACCCTCATCTTCTGGATGACCCTACACGCAACCTCAGCACTAGCAGCAACCCTCATCCTCAACACCCTCGGCAAAACCAACTACCTCACACCCGAAACCACTACCGCACTTACCTACCTCAAAACCACAGCAACCCTCTACTACCAGAAACTGGCCATCACCACAGCAGAAAACTACGCATACCAACTCACCCCCTACTGGGAATTTATCACCCAAACCACCCTGCAAGCCGCCCTGATGATCGCTCACAACCCCACTGCCTTAGTAACTATCGCTATCCTGGCAATGATCACCGCCATCATCCGATACACCCTTATCCTCTACCTTCTACGCGCAGAAACAACCCCACAACCGCATACAGCCGCATACCAACGAGCAACCCAAGCAGCCGCCTTGCTCGCACCAGCAAGTACACAACCACCTAAACCCAAAACCTTCTTCCAGTATTTGCGCCGGTTCAGCGGTTTTCTGATGTATCTCGTACTGAAATAACCCCCAAACAACCCTGAAAACCCCTTGTGCTCCTGGACAAACCACCGTGCTTGTCCAGGAGCACGAAAAGGGTAAGGTGGCGTCAATATAGAGCTGCAATAGGCTCTCCACACACCCATACGCGTAAACCCCAACCCCAACCCAGACGCCGATAATCTTAAGTTGTGTGTGTTGGTGGTGGTGCTACAGAAGAACCCACCACACACCTACCTACAAGGCTGCAGATACCCTACTACTGGAGAAGCTCTTGCCTCGCGCTCGCATCATACAGGTGTAGTAGCCCGGCACCGTGTAGACACAGCACCGGGCTACTACCAGCAGTCCCTCGAAGGCTACAGCAGAGACGACAGCAGCGTCTCGAGAGCATCGATGAGACGCTCCATCAGCTGGTCACGATAAGGCTGAAGCCATTCCCACCTCTCACCGATAAGACCCGCAGCACGGGTTAGCACCTGGATGGATACCACCGATACACCGACGAGGTACTTGCGGGTCTTATCCGCAGCCCCTGATTGTTGTGTGCGTAGCGCATACAGGCTTAGCCCATATCTGATGCCTGCCGCGATGATGCTTGCCACCACCACAAGCACGATCATCACAGGGTCCTGAGCAAGCTCCAAAACGCCGCCCATGGTGCCCTGCAGGATTGTCTCCCAATGCGCCACAGGCTGGCAGGCATAGAAGGTGGTAGCTTTTTCAGCCTGCTGGTACGCGTACAGCACCGCGCTTTCCCTCATGTACGTGAGGGTGGAGACGGCGTCCTCATTGAGGATGCGCGCGAAGCCGGGGATGCCTAGTAGCAGGATGGCTGCCAGGTAGCACACCAGGTGCATACCGATACGTACGATAGATATCGCTAGATTGTACATGGTGGATTTCTCCGTCCGTCTGGGTCTCTAATGCTTACTTCGAAACCTTCACTATGTATATAGCGGAGTAGTGTCGACTCAGAGACGAAAGAGAATTTTTGAGGCACTCTCATACCTAAAGACATCTTTTGAGGTTTAAGCTTCTTGCCTTGTTGTGCCTTGGGCGGCTCTGTAGGGGGCTCTAAAGGCCTCTTAGAGGCATCTCGGCACAACCGCACTACTGGAGAATTCAAGCTCACCCACGGCAAGTAGCCTTTAGCCGTACCCTCAGCACAGCCAGCATGAGTGCTAGTACTGGCACCGTGCAGCCGACGCGCTCGCTAGTTTTGGTGCCACTAGCTATGCCGCTAGCCCAGATACCCCTGAAGTCGCCCAGGCGTGCGTTAGGCATGAGACACAGGTACACGCTCATAGGTAGCCTCCACCGCCTCGATGACCTGACCAGAGGGGGCTCAGCTGCTGATGGCGCTGTCAGGGTGGGGGCAGGGCAAGGCGTGTTTCTGCACTGGCAGAAAACAGTATGTATTTTCTAGAACAGGCGCACTTTTATTTGTCAAGCTAACTTTATAGAATGCAATTCTTTAATTCCAAGGAAATTCAAAAATGCTATATAGAGGGAAGAAAGCTATCACGCATGGCGGGTAGGGTAGAGTCCTTGAATCTACCGGGAAGTATGGGGTATATGGCGGGGTTGCAAGAGGGCATTTAAAAAAGGGCGCGTGTAAACAAAACAATGTGTTATGCAATTAATCACATATTATTTACACGGGAAATGCATTCTTTTTACATGGCATGGCTGCGGCGACCTAGAAGCTCCAGGCGGCCCATAGAGGCCCTCAAAAGCCTCCATACGTAACCCTACCCAAAAGGGAGCCGATAAGGGGTTTAGAGGGGGCCACAAGAGCGCGCGACAGCGCGCAAGCCCGCCGCTAGGCGGGCGCAGGGAGGCGCTTGCGCCGACCGAGCGGGCGCGCCAGCGCCCTCGCGCTGCCCCCCC
>NZ_KV814347.1:0-2785 GCF_001813895.1 Rothia sp. HMSC071C12 | reverse complement strand
GGGGGCACCTCATATATGAGGTGCCCCCTAATTTTTATGCCTTAAAGAATGTAAATTTAGCGGCGGGACAAACCCTATTTTTGGGGAAAATATGCAAAAAAATTTTGAGAGGATATGCATATAACCACAAAAATTAAGGAGATTAAAAATGGTTCAGGAAAACGCCCGCGTAGAAAACATGTTTGACATTCTGGCGGCATTTCATGAAAGGGTGAGGGAAATGCACATCACCGGGGATTGGCGCTATATTCTGGAGCCTTCCAACGCACATTATGACGTTTCTCAGCTGGATTCTCTCGATAGCCAGATTCAGGCTGTAACGGTTGATTACGGGCTCTATGAGCTGTTGGAAGCGTATATCACCGCTAGCGGCTGGAAGGTCGTACAGGTGCCCCTGAAGGCTAGCCTAGGCGGATACACCGACCATAACAGCGGGGTAATCACCATCAACGCACTACGCCCCCTAAGCCTCAAGGCTATCACTCTAGCGCATGAGATTGCCCATGCCCTCATGCACTCAGATATGGACATGGACGCATACCGTACCAACGTAAACGGTTGCCGCTCCATAGCTGAGACTGAGGCGGAATCAGTCGCCTATATGGTCGCTTACTGTTGGGGTCTCAAGAGCGCATCTAGCAGTGTTTCCTATGTCGCCTCATGGTCTGAGAAAGACGCTTCAATGCTGGAACGAACCACAGTGAACGTCATTGACACGGCGTTCATAATCCTCAGCGGCGCTATGGCTTTCCGCAAGAGCCACTAGCAGATGAGAGAGGGGTTTACCCTCCCCTTAGGGGGGTAAACGCCGGATATTTAGGGTTGGGACAAACCAGTAATTTCCCCCAAATAAGCACCTTACCCAACGCAACAATGACTACAAGCCCACCAACCAAAGCGCCGCAGAAAGCGCCGGTAAACAACGGCTGACCTGGCTGAACCGCCTTCCTGCAAGCCAGAACCTGAACCACCTGAACCACCTGACCGACAGCAGAAAAGCACCACACCAAAAGTACAGCAACTACGCAGCAGGCCCACCCCCTTTAGCAAAGGGACAAAAAAGCCAAAACCTCAAACGAGATACCCGAAAAACGAGAGACTGAAAGCACCAACCCCCTCACACAACAAGGAGAACATCATGAACACCTTCCCCGAACTGACCCCCATCACCGACCCCCAGAACCCCACCCCCACCGCCGTATCTGCAGAAGATCACTACGCCCTCACCCGTACGCAAACGGACACCACTACCAACCACGTAAAAACCATCCAGCTCAGCCATTACGGCACCCCCACCCAAATCCTGGCCGACATGCATACCGCCATGCGCCGCCGCGCCCACCTGCACAAAACACCCATCACCTTCCCCGCAAAACCGACCGCAGAAGATACGCTGCGTATCCTCCGTGCAACCCTGGAAGACGGCGACACCCTGAACCTTACCTGCGCCCGAGAATACTTCTATACGGTCCTGCGCTCGCTAGGGGAGAAGGACCAGGACAATAACACGACCTGGGGGCTGGCTCTGATTCCTTCGTACTACAGCACTGTCTCCAGCAGGCCCGGATATGTCCGCTACATTGTCCGCGCTGAGCTGTCCACCCGCCTTCACTTCCCGGATGCAGAACCTAAATGGTTCTGGTTCACTCTCCATCTGGGTCGCCGCTTCTACCCCGGTAAGCGTGCAGATTTGAGCCCTCACCTCTCGTATGTTGATTTTGGCGTTGAGATTCCCGGATCCATTAGCGAGGATGATCAGCGGCTCGAACAGTTCCGCCAGCACCTGTTAGCACAAGCCCCGAAGATGGCTAAGCAAGCAGCTACCGAGTTGGGGCGCCGCTACGGGGTACCTGCTGCATCCCTGCGGGTGACCTCAGACTATGATGAGACGTTCAGCGCTCAGAGCTTCCACCTCTGGGGTGCCGGTCGTATCCGCCGCCTTGCGCAGCTGGCCGAAGAATCCGATACCGCCTAACCCTTAGGAAAGGGTGGGGGTGCAACCGTGAAGGGTGCACCCCCACAACACCCCCCTTTAGCAAAGGGACAAAACTAGTTGAAACTCAGCAAGTAGCCCATGAGGCTACAGATAATGAGCGTGTACCACCTAAGGTGCACGAGAGCACTGATAACCGAAGGAGAGGCAACCATGGCCAAAACAACACGCTGCAGTCATCGCACCAAAGGATCGGTGCCCAGCAGTTCAAAAGAGCTGCTGAAACGGTGCAAGAAAATCGGGTTTCCCATTACTAGGGGAGGCTCTGGGCACCTGCGTATATGGCTTTCTGGAGAACCCTACACCGGGAGAAGTATTACTGTCCCCTCAACCAGTTCCGATTACCGTTCTATTTTGAATAGCATTATGTTTATTCGCTCTCAAACCGGTATAGACCTAAGAAATGTTTAATCTCTTAGGGGTTGAATATGTGGGTTATCGAGGATGAAAAAATGTCCCCTGAAAAAATTCAGGGGACATTTTTCAAAAATACCCGGAATGACTTGCTTTGCGAATATAACTACTGTTATATTCGTGGTGTTGAAGAGAACAGCTTCAACACCCAAGCCCGGCAATCACACCGACTATCCGGGTATCGATAACTCAATAGAGAAAGGTACATTCTCATAAATGTTACGGAAATTACCGCATTGCTCACCCCTGCAGGAGCCGCACTCGGCGGTCTCGGTGCCACCCTGACCGGCATCGCCAAGCTGATTGAAAGCTTGAAAATGCCAAAGAGCAAAAACAGTGACAAATAAGCGGTAAAAGCCTCAAGCCCGGTACTAGAGT
>NZ_KV814346.1:0-12368 GCF_001813895.1 Rothia sp. HMSC071C12 | reverse complement strand
GCGGCAGTGGGGGCGGGGGTAGTAGGGGCGGGGGCAACGGTGTCAGAAGCATAAGACACGGCGGCGGTAGCGGTAGCAGTGGGGCCAGCACCAGTAGTAGCGGCAGAAGACGCGGCGGTAGTAGCCATAGAAATGGAGGTCACTAAATAATTAATGCGCACATAAAAGCACCTAGACCAAAAACAGAGAATAAGAGAAAAATGCTGAAGGTAACTGATTTTAGCAACCTCCAGAATTCATTCTTTTCCGCACCCGGGGCAACCTCTGGAGTTCTCGTCACCCAATGTCGCCTCGCTAAAATTTTAATTTTTTAAAGTTCTGGCGCCGATTAAAAGAATTTCAGGTTAACTATTCCTAAAAGAATTCTACGAATGTGCTTAAACCGCGGTTTTATTGACCTTCGGGTGGTATTCTGAGAGTGTTGATTATGCCCGATTACCGTTGTAATTTCCTGCAGTAGGCAGATATGAGACTTGGTGCACAGTTAATTTTGCCCCTCGCTGAATTAATGACCATGCAGGGATTTAAAACATAGCCTATTGGATATAATCGTATACACAAAGAACACACAGAACACACAGTCATCATAATGCGGAAAAGGAATTTATATGGCTATTGAATGCCATCATACTCCGCAAAATATCATCCCTCCGGATGCGGATGCCTGTCTAAACCAGTATCCGCTGGTGCTTGTTGGACCTGGTACTGATATTCCGGTGGTCTACAGGGTGCACGACACCTATGACCCTGACGGTTCGCCGCGCAGTCCTCTGTTTTACTCTTCCGCGTGGGAGCCTGGAACTGCACCCTATATGGGAGGCCGTTTTGGCTTGCAGGGTTCTAAGGGTCTGGGTACATGTAACACGGGCATGTCACCACTGGCAGCTATACGGGAAGAACTTGGCACTGATCTTTCCAGGACGGAAATCCCTCGTTCCCGTTTGGCTGGTAAGTCTATATCCAGGATTCGTCTGAAGCACCCGATAGTGCTGGTGGATGCGCGCGTCAATGGACCTGGGTATTGCGCTGATTGTGTGAGCGATGCGCGCCATAATGGCACAAAATATGCCCTCACTCAGCCGTGGGCACAGGGCATCTATGAGCTGGGCGCTGGTGGGATCATTAGCAACTCGAGCCTGGAGGAAACAGAAAATGTCTACCTTTATGGCCCTGCAGGTGTCTATGAGGGAGACCTGGAGGTCGAGGAGACTGTGGAATTGATTGAGGTGTACCGTGAGTATCTGGCTCAAGGTGCAGGCCTACCCATAATCGCTGAAGATATCAAGAATGTCCCGGTCCTTTCGGACGATTTTGGTGATGCACTCCACGATAGTCTATTTCCGAATTAAAGGCAGTGCCTCCAGGCTTACTCAGCCTTCTCATTCTCGCCCCTTGATGTCTAGGGGAGAGAATGAGAGAAGGCATTGTAACCTACAGGCGGTACAATAACCGATTAGACCCTTACTTTACACTTGGGCTTTACATTGAGTACTGTGGGGTGAGAGCCCTCCGGTGCGGTACCCAGCCCACACCAGGATGGTCACCGCATCGGAGGGGGCTCCCATGGATGAGTGGGGAGAAAACTTGCTATGGAAAAAAATGAATTCCTGACTCGTACCCTCGGACCAGCTCAGGAACTACTCAACGCGCTCATCGCTGACGGAACCATCGATATGACCGAAAGCCGCGCCCACGATCTATCCTTCGCTATCCGAGTAGCCATCCAGAAGCACGCAAAAACCTACCAGGAGCCCAAGACAGCCCTATCCACCGTCGGAGACCTCTACACCACTGCAGCAGTCTGCAAGTACCTCGGGGACATCACTCGACAGGCACTCAACGACCGCATCAATAAAAAAACCATCCTTCGCCTGAAGGACGGCAAGGGACGAAACGGCTACCCTGGATTCCAGTTCGCTGGCGGAGCAGTTGACCCATCCGTCCAAAAGATTATTCAGACACTCCTTAACGGAGGGTTTGATGAGTGGCAAACCGCCCTCTGGCTCACCAGCCCCTCACTGATGTACGACGGTCTCTCAGCTCTGGAATACATGAAGGAATCCGAAGAGCACTTCACTGAGGTCCTTGACCACGCGCTCGCTGACGTGAACACCCGCTACGCCAACAAATAAACCCTAAAGCATACATAAGAAGATATAGAGGCGGGGGCTACCAGACCACTCATACCAGTGATCTAGCAGCCCCCGCCTCTTCGTCCTCTCACGTATCCTGCCTTCTTAGCGCTCGCCGGAGGTGTTCTTTACCTACGGCGTGCGCGGCGTGCGCGTTTCACCTTTGCTGTGTAGTCGGCGAAGGTGAGCAGTAGTGCGAGCAGACATAGTAGGAAGATGATGCGGGGGGCGTCCAGTGCGATGCCTAGTTCTGGGATGCTGAATATGGTCTGTGTGTTTGATGCGGTTTCGGTGATGTTTCCGGTTTCTGGGTTGCTTTCTGTGGTGGGGATGGTGGGTAGGAATACTCCGAGGGACAGCAGCCAGTTTTTCGCGGTTTCTAGTAGTCCGCTCATCCATGCGCCGATGGCGCCGAGGGGGAGCATGAAGATGAAGAATACCCAGGTGAGGAATTCTTCGAAGTTGTTGTTCGATGGGTTGTTTTGGCTCATGGCGCTTATTCCTCCTTTCGGGTGCGGGCTTCGATTTCTTCTTCGCTGCGGGCGCGGCGGGTGGTGAGTTGTTGGCCTTGGGTGAGGGTGAAGGATCCGGATTCGCCGTTGATGGTGCGGTAGTCCAGGATGAGGTCGCCGGAACCGAACGGGTCCTCAACCAGTGAATTGACGACCACCCATTCGCCTTCAACTTCAACCAAGTCGCTTTCAGCAAGTGACTGGGCGGAGCTGGTGCGTTCTTGGCCCCATACGGCGTTATCGAACTCATCCGGTGCGCTCAGTGTCGGGGTTTCGGAGGCCATGATAACTTCGGGGGTGACGGCAGGCATCTCTAAAGTATCTGCGGTCGGCTCCCCTTCTGCAGGGGTGCTGTCTTCGATGACCTTCAGCTGCGCTTTCAGCGCTTCGCTGCGGCGGACCGCAATCTCAATGGGTTCTCCGTCAGCTGCCAGGATTGGGGCGGTCAGATAATCCGTCCACGGGGTCGGGGTTTCCTCGAACTCGTCGTTCTTCTCGTTATAAACCTGAGTGTATTCCTCCAGCTCCTTAATGGTCTTCATCGTGTACAAAGCATGAGTCGGCATATTGTTCTTGACCTTCGACTCGTCATAGTCGGAGTCCAGCGGGTCCGGGTTCGGTGCCAGGATTGACTGAATCATGGTGGGTTCTCCGTTCATCATGGCTAGGGCGCGGCCCTTTGCACCGGCTACAGCGCAGCCGATGGAGGCGTTTTCCCACATCATGATGGAGGCATCACGACCCATCTGACCCAGTGACATGCGGCCACCAAAGTTTTCTCGGGTCTCACCGTTCATCAAGGACGCGTCAGGACGCTGAAGACCAACAACCATGTGAATCAGTGCCTTACGTGCCAGACGCGCCAGCGAGCCAATCCAACTATCCACCTCAGACTTTGAGGGCATGCCCTTGACCTTGTGGGTGGCGTAGAAGTCGGCGATATTGCCCTTCATTTCCGACAACTCATCACAGACAAAGAAGATCGGGTCAAAATCGTAGGCAGTAGCCTGACGCTTCCGCAGCAGCGTATACCGCTCCTGCATAATCTCGTGAAGGTGCTTGAGCATCCTAATCTGAGTCGGCACCGAATTAGCAATCAACTCCACATTCGGCCACTCATCATAACCAAGCAACTCAATCCACTTACCATCACACAGCCACACACGGTAACCGGCCTGAGTAATCTGCTGAATAATATTGTGCAAGCTGATAGTCTTACCGTAACCAGTACGACCAGTAATGAGCAGGTGCGCATCCTTAGTCGGATTCCACGTAGCCCACTGCCCATCCTCATTCAGACCCAGCAGAATCTCAAACTTCTTATACGCCTTATAGCTTGCAGCATCATCGAAACGCTGACGCATCGGCTGCGCATGCGCAGGCAACGACACCACCGCAGGAAATTCCTTACGACGCGTAAAACTCAAAACATCCTGCTGCGCATCCCAGTTACAACGATAAGAACCAGGGATACGAGTCAGCATCGCACGGGTAATACGAGCCTTCGAGGAAGGATTCATCTCCAGCTCAAGCGTACGATGATGCTCAATATGAATCTCAGTCAGCACACCCTGCTCATCACGCACAAAACGGGCATTAGCCTCATCACCCAGCAACTTCTTAGCCGCTTCGGTGATAACGCGCTCGCGTTTCTGTTCTTCAGTTTCGTTGATGGTTTCGTCGGTAGCGGTGGGGATTGCTTTGAGGACAAGCTTCTTGCGGACGTTGTTGACCGAGTCGATTTTGAACTCTACGGTGCCGTCAGAGAGTTCACGGTTAGCAATGGCTAGAAGCTTTCCAGCCCATTCGGGGTTGGTGGCGTCGATGGTGCGTCCGTAGTGCACGATCAGGCTTGAGGGGTGGCCTGGTTCGGTGAGGTTGTGGCGTACAGTGGCCCCGGCTCGGCGTGCTTTCGTCCAGGAGGCGGCAGAGAGGTTCTTTGCACGCTGGGAGGTACGGCTTGAGGAGGGTTTGACGGTTTTCTGGGGTGCGGTATCGGTGGTATCTGCCTCGTTGCTGTTGGGGGTATCGGTAGTGGCCGTAGTCTCGGGTGCGGGCGCAGCATCAGTAGCAGCGGCCGGGTTGGTTACTTCTTCCTGGCCTTCTGCCTTACCTGCCTTCTCAGATTTTTCGGCGGTGTGGGACGACGGTAGCGGGGTACGCTTCCACCGCCCCACACTCACCAGGGTGCGGCTCAGACCCTTGACTCCCAGTAGTGGGTAAGCTGCCTCAATGAAGTTGTCGGCACGAGCCTCACGTTCATCTTCATGACGGGCTGAGGCGCTGAAGGAGGCGGCGATAGCCGCAACCACCGCACCAGCAAGGATGATGCTGATCAGCGGGGTTCCGGCCATCACCAGCCAGTCCACCACCATGATGGCCACGATTATCACAGCCGCAGTGACGTGCTTGCCTTTACGGACCTTAGCAGGTAGCCCGTGCTGCACCTCAGTGAGCATCGGTTCCATAGGTTCGGGGGTGTTATCCCACCGGGCTGCAGGCCCGTCAGCAGAACGTCGCGTAGTACGTCGTGACCTCATCGGCATGGTGTCCTTTCAACAATGATTCATCTGAAGAGATACAGATGGTTTAACTCACGGTGTGGGCTTAGCCGTTGTTGCCCAGCGCGTTGTAGTAGTCAGCGACCTTCCACGAGCCGGAGAAATCACGGACCAGTACGATGGTCTTCACTTCACGTACCGGCTTCACAGCTTCCATGGGGTCTCGTGCATCTCGGCCGACCATGAGGGTCGCGGTGAACTTAATCATCGGTGCACCCGATTCGTCGGTACCCTGGGTAAAGACGACGTATTCACCCTCGTCCTGAACGTTCATGGCGATCCTGGCCTTGACCAGGCGCTGCCACTCAGGGTCTTCAGCCTTCTGCTGGCTGGCCTGGTCGATCATCTTCTGCCTAAATTCGGGGGTGCTGTAGGTTCCGGCGCGGAAAGCCCAGTTTTCCGGGTGCGGATCCTTCCAGGACTGGGAGTAGTAGGCGGTGACGAATTCGTGAGCGCGGGAACGGGCACGCTGAATCTCAGCCTCATCCAACGCCTGGGCTGAAGCTGAAGCTGAAGGTGAAGCCGAGGCCTGTGAAGTGGTGCCCTGGCTTGCAGGGGCAGAGGCCACAGCCGAGGAAGAAGAAGCCGCTGCACTTGAATTCGAGGCAGGCTTAGGGATCATCATCCACACGGCGAACAGCACCAACACGATGGCGCCAACGATCATTGCGATGGTCTTCCAGTCCATCGAACGACGCGCACCACCAGTAGCGAGCGCACCATTAGATGCGTTGGGGGCAGATGCGTTGGGGTGTGCATCCTGATTCTGGTTATTGTTCATTGTTATCTCCTTTATGTGGGAAATTATCGGGGGTCATCCTGCCCCCTGCCCTGTACTGTACCGAATGT
Source organism: Rothia sp. HMSC071C12 (assembly GCF_001813895.1). Taxonomy (NCBI): domain Bacteria; kingdom Bacillati; phylum Actinomycetota; class Actinomycetes; order Micrococcales; family Micrococcaceae; genus Rothia; species Rothia sp. HMSC071C12. The sequence goes on along the minus strand of NZ_KV814346.1, from coordinate 6,314 downwards.
GCCCAGTGCCGGTGGGCGCGGTTTGTGTTGTTCGAAAAGGGCGGGCAGGGGGCAGCTATCAGCAGTAGTAGCTATTTTTTGGGGTGGACGATACGGATGTAGGCGGTATCTTCGGCACCGTTCCAGGCCACGGGGTGCTCGATGGTTCCGTCTTTCTGGCTGAAGGCCGAGTACATTTTTCCGTCTCCTGCGTAGATTCCGACGTGGCGGTAGCCGCCTTCTCCATCTGCGAGTTGAACTACCAAATCGCCAGGTTGGGGGTCGTTGGTGGGTTCACCGACGGTCCAAGGGGTCTGGCGGGGCAGCTCGATTCCAGCTTGGGTGTAGACCCAGTGGACGTAACCGGTCTCGTCCCAATTCTTGAAGTCGTTGCGGCCTTGGGCGAAGGTGCCGCCCAAACCGTCACGGGCTTTGGCGAGGATGGTGTCGCGTACTTGGTGCTCCTTGTCGGTGTGCACGCCGTCGGCTTCAACGGTGAGCTTTTGAGGCTTGTCGGAGTCCTTGGATCCCTTGGAGTCCTTGGATCCCTTGGAGTCCTTGGAGTCCTCGGCCTGGGCCTTTTCAGATCCCTTATCGTTCTCGGAGCTCTTCTGATTATTCGGACAAGACTGCTTACCATAGGTGGTATTACCGTCCACCCCGGAGAGTACCGAGTAGAGCTGACGTGCCGTGTTCTCCCACTTGGAGTACTCGTACGGGTACGCACTAATCTGCACCGTCTGCGCAGCTTCACCTAGCCCCTTGGACTCCCAGCCGGGGTAGTCGAGCAGGCCGGGCGGGTTACCGTGGTTCGGGCCTTCAGGTCCACCGTAGAACGCGGCTGCTGCATACTTCGGGTCGTGCACCTGTTCGGCGGTACCCCACCCAGCGGAGGGACGCTGCTGGAACAAACCAACAGAGTCACGGTCACCATCAGGGGTGTTCTTCAAGGCGTTCTCCTGCAGAGAGGTCATCAACGCAATGATGATGCCTCGCTCAGGCACGCCCATACCCTTACCGACAGCGATAATGTCGGCAGCGTTAGCAACCCTTTTCTCGTCCCAGGTGTACTTGCTACCGGAGGGCAGGTCGGTTTCAATCGGGGTGATGTCCACCTTGGGGGACGGCGCTTCAGTCTTAGGGGCTTTCACCTCCGGGTTCGCTGGCGCTTCGGTCTTCTGCGTATCCGACACCTGATCCGGCGCACCCTGACCCAACGTGATGCCACGCTCAGCCATATACGGCTCCGGGTCGGTCGGGATACCCTTACCATCCGGGTTGTTCGGGTCCGGCAACATAATCTGGAAGTGCAGGTGAACACCGGTCGCATAACCAGTCATACCAGCACCAGCCAGCTCCTGACCGACTTCTACGTGATCACCGGCCTTCACTTTCGCAGTACCAGTTGCCGCATGCCAATACCAGTATCGGACGCCGTCATCACCCTGAATGATGATGCCGTTACCACCGGCAGCACCACCAGAATCAACAACCAACACCGTACCGGCAGCCGCCGCATAAAACGGGGTACCCTCAGCCATACCAGCAATGTCAGTACCCGGATGATCCGTCAAATCAGCCAACGTCGCACCCGGAATCGGATTATCACGCAAACCAAAACGCGATGTAATCGTACCCACCGCCGGATTCGCATACTTACCATTCGGCGCCACACGATTCACACACGAACTCTGATACTTCGACTCACGCTGCTGAACCAAAGCATCATGACCCGCCTTACCCATCACCATCATCGACGTAATCACAAACACCCCGAACACAGGCACCACAAGCACCAGAAGCAGACAGCCGCAACCCATAGCACGACGACTACGACGCTTCTGCTGCTTCCTCTGCTTCTTCGCCTTAGCCTTCGCAGACCTCAGCAACGCAACGGCACGGCGGCTAGCACTATCACTCATCAGGGGGCATCTCACTCTCCCCCACCCCCAACACAGCGGGGGGCTCAAAGCAAGGGGGACTCAAAAACAGGGACAGGTTAAGTAATTCACTCCTATAAAGGCACCCACCCACCCACCCTTCACCTCACCAGCACAAGAAAATTTTTAAAAAAGACCCCCACCCCACAACACCCCCCTTTCCGTCTAGACAGAAGAAGGGCGATACTCCCAACAGACACAGCACAAGCGACAGCGGCACCAACACCCACCCCCCTCCCCCTTGTGCGCTCGCTACCTGTCTACCCCCACGAAGAGGGCATAAAAAAAGGGGGTGTTTGGCAGAATCAAACTACCAAACACCCCCCCTTCTACAGAGGATGATGATGAACCGTCCCCATCAGACGGCTAGTCGCTGCGGCGGGTATCCACAATACCCTTACCCTCAGCCGTATAAGCACCCAACTCAGGCACCCATGAGGCACCCCACGGGTTAGCCTCTACACGACACGAAACCCGCACCGTAATCGTGTTACTCTCCGCCGACAGGTCAGGGCGACGACTACCAGCAGCATCAGCGTTAAGCACCGTCACCTCAGACGGAGAGCACCCAGTATCCTCAAGGTTCCTAGCTACCGTCTCTTTCGCTACCTGCACAGCGCGTGAAGGCTCCGAGGTCAACGCGGCATCACGGGCAGCAGCAGCCGCTGCGGCATCAACTGACGACTGGACATGGGCACGTACGCCAAAAAACCAGACCGCTGCTACGACCATGAGCAGTAGCGGCACCATGAACAGGAATTCGACAGACGCACTACCATCCTGCCCCCGGCCCTGGTCCTGACCCTGCTTACGCTTGAGCATGTACGCCCTCCTCTCTACACCACGTGAGACTATACCCAAGAATAAAGGGGGTGGTGGGTGCGGCACCATCACCAGCCACACCCACCACACACGCATGTTTACTTCACGTTGACCGCGTACCCGTCCTGCACGCGAATCATCTGCACACCGTCCATCGGCACCTCATGGATCAGGACACCGGACTCATCATCGGCAGTCCACTCCACACGGTACAGAAGTGACGACGTCACACGATACGTGTCCTGTTTCTTAGCCTTCCACGAACAGGTAGAACCGCCACGCTGCTCACCCGCGTACACCGGGCCAGGATCATCACACTGGATAAAACCCTGAGTACCGCTTGCCTGACCGTCGAAATGCACGTTCATCGCCAAAAAGCTAATCTGCAGCTTCACGTGCGTACCACCATCGGTAGCCTCAGAGATAAGCGGGTTCCGCTGGCTCGACGAGCGCGCCTTCGACGGCGGTACCCAAGCCCAGACGTACCCCTGCGTAAACACGAAAGCATCCGGGCGCAGGTTCGCGTCAGACGGCTGAGTACGCACCACAAGCTTCTCAAAATTGTAATCAGCGAGCGCATCCTCCGCGAGCTGCGCGCCTTTCTTTGCAGCGGTAGCACGCGCCTCAGCCTCACTGGTCGGCACCGTAATAGTCGTAGGTGCAAGCAGCGACTTCACCGCTTCAAGATTCAGGCCAGCACCATGACATTCAAACGCCGTGTGATGTTTTGCTACTGGAAGGTTAAGCTTCTTCGTCGCGTAACACGATTTCGGAGCATAGAACCAGCCAGTGTCAGTCTCGCAGGGAACTTCAACACCACCGGCAGCAATGCAGGTCTGTCCTCTCATCGACGCCACAGGCTGAACGACAGGAGAGTCCCCTGCGTCGCGGTTTTCATTCACTGGAGCAGAATCGTTGGAGGCTTTATCTTTCCTGTTCTGCTTGATGACCTGTACCCGAGAATCGGATACGTCGACATTTGCGTTATCTGCAATGACAGGTCCAGAAAACCCCGAGAGCAAAAACAGGGTAGCAACGGCAACCGCGCTAACCCGCTTCCTAGCTAGCTTCATCATTGACTTTCTCTTCTTACGAGGCACAACCAGTGCTCAAATCACGTGCACCCGCATACACATAACGGCCATCCTGTAAACGCAATACCAACAGCTCAACGGTATTCGTTGACTCCGGACCTACAATAGCCCTCTTACCATCCGAAGTATGCAACTGGGTCCAATCCTCGCAATACCTCACACGCAGGTGGCCATAGGGGTACGTACTACCGTCCGAGTAGTCCGTAGGCAGAACATCCGTAACGGTCACATCGCGAATCGTCACGTTACCGGTATAGCCACCGTTATTATCTTGAAGACCATCACGAATAGACTGAATAGTCTCCTTCACCTTATCCAGCTTCTCCGGGGCCACAAATTTAAGTAGCTCCTCGTCACTCGCATGCTCCAAATCTCCATGCATCCACGCGTTAAACATACGATTGTCGTTTACTGCAACGCGCTTAGCCGCTCGAATCGCTGCTTCCCTGGCGATCGTGGAATCAGCATTCGTATCATCAGCCGCACGCACCTCAACCACTTCGGATCCCTTCGGGTCCGCCGCCACAGTTGCAGACGCTGAAGCCTTCGCAGTAGTGGGGGTGGACGCAGCAGACGCGCTCGCCGAGGAGGAAGTTACCGGCGCAGTAGATGCAGTAGCAGATTCGGAAGATTCACTGGTAGCCTGACCACCGCCACATGCGGAAAGTGCGAGCATCAGGGCGACAGACATGCCTGCCAGGCCAGTACGGGTGGGTCGGTGTTTATAGGTCTTCATGGTTTCTCCTATGAGGGGCCCTCATCTGGTGCCTGGTATGTGTAGGCTCCAGGAGGATTTTTATCGGCTGTCTTCACGGTAGCACACAGACCCACCAGGACATCCATCAAACGGTTAGATGCTCAGAGTGACACCGCGTGCGATGGCGAGGCTCTGATAGCGAGCCATCTCATCGGTAGTGTCGAAACCAACGGTAGTGAGGTTTTTCAGGCGGGCGGAGACGGCATCCCAGCAGGCCTGTGCCTCAGCGGCAGTGGTGTCCGGGGCCTTCAGCTCGGCAGCGCATTCTCGGCAGATTTTGCCGAGGATTTCTCCTCGGTGTTCGGGGCAGGTTGACTTGGGTAGGGTCACCAGAGGTACGGGGGCGATAGCACTCCTGTAGGTAGGTGCGGTGATTCCTAGTAGTGCGGGTTCACGGGTGATAGCAGAAGAAACCAGGGCCTGAGCATTACCTACCGAGGTGACGCGGCTCAGCACCGTGTCGATAGCAGAGCGCAAAGCACCATCCGATACAGCGCTGGCATTCAGCCCATTGTGGTCCAGGTGCGCGCGCAGCTCCGTGATGTCCACACCCGCGTGAGCAGGGATAGAGACCACCTCAGGAGTAGACTTCGCTGGGGCTGCGGCGGGTGCAGGCTGAGATTCCTGACGGTTCGGGGATTCCGGTACAGATACTGCGGGACGAGTGCTAGTGCGACGGCTACGGCGGGTACCCCAGCCGAGTAGCTTACGATGCTCAGTACTCACCGGCGCCAGACGCAGACCACCCGGACGGGTACGAGAGCCCAGGTCATACTCACCGACGTAGACGGTCGAATCAAATTCCTCCCCCAGAGGCGCAAAATAGGCCCTAGTCGCTACAGTCAGTGCGGAGCGGAATTGCTGGCGCCAGCGGCGCTCATTGCTCATGCTGCTACCGAATTGGGCGGCGAGGTCTGCCCAGGGGATATGTACCTCGCGGCGGACGCGGCTCATACGGCCAGCCAGCCACAGGTACACGTCACCAGCAAGAGCCTGGTGGGGGTTTTCGGTGACGATCTGGCGCCAGGATTCACGGAGTACGCGCATGGTGCCGTGTACCGGGGAGGGAGCTGCAGCGATGCGGTCGAAAAATTCTTTGGAGAGGATGACGACTGAGCGGTATGCGTCGTCGAGGGCGCCGTCACGGTCAAAGACGAGGTCTTCGCCGGATCCGACCAGGCAGGCGCGTGAGGAGAGGTTGGTGCCGGTGGTGCTCTTGGCGCGGTGGGAGACGCGAATGCTCATGTTGAGGATGGCGCGGAGCTGACGCTCTACGGCGCGGCGGTTAGCGGAGCTGTAGGGTACGCCCATGTCGCGGAGGAATCCGCGCCAGGTGCGGGAGATTTCGATGGTGGGGGATCCGCTCGTCATGGCAGAGGTGACCAGGTACATGAGTACCTCACGGGCGATACGCCCGGAGGGCAGGTGGTATTGGGTGGTGCCGTCAGCGTCCTCGTACGGTGTGGCGGCGAGGATGACGGTGATATCCCCGTCGGTACGTTCCCACATGGTCTCTGAGGTAGCACGTAGCGGTAGCGAGTAGTTGACGAAGATCCAGGGGTAGGTGCTGGTGATGTATCGGTCGATGGCTAGAGGCCCGGTACTACGGGGGCGCTTGCGGGATCCGCCGGTGAGGGCGGTGTGGTCAGCGAGATTCTCGCTGAGATTCATGCCAGCGGCGGTGCTGGCGGGGGTAGTCAGGGTAGACTGAGGGCGCGCGGG
>NZ_KV814345.1:18832-39224 GCF_001813895.1 Rothia sp. HMSC071C12 | reverse complement strand
TAAGCAAGAAACCAAAACACTATACAATTGAAAGACAGTCAAACCGCTTCTGACTAGGAGAAACACCGAAGAAAACTCTTCGTTTTTTCCTCCTCGCCGCGGCGACTCATACAACTATACAGATGCCTAAACGCCCCTGCAACCCGAAAATGGGTGAAGTAGACCACAAAAAGGACCTTGAAAGGGTCTCAAACACCCTCACAAACACCAAACTACCTAGTCAGTGCGTTTTATGGGTGCTAAAAAATCTTTAAAAAACTTCCAAAAAACCTTATAAACGCAGAAGAAACCACTCAAACCCTCACAGAATGCCCTCTAGAACCCCCTCCGCAGCCCCTATTCCCATACCCTGCGCTTGATTCCTAACCCTGCACGATTCCTAACTCTGCATTTGGGTACCCATACCTATAGATGCGAAAAAGCCCCTCCCCTTCCATCCTGTAATGAATAGAAGAAGAGGGGTGCAGCTACAGAGTGCTGAGCTGATTAGTACTGGGGAGGCGCCTCATTCGCCATATTGTTGAAGCGCGAATACTTACCGCTAAACGCCAACGGGATAGTACGAGTCGGACCACCACGGTGCTTAGCAATAATCATGTCCGCCTCACCCACGCGTTCACTATCCGGGTTATACATATCCTCACGATGCAGCAGAATCACCATATCCGCATCCTGCTCAATAGAACCCGACTCACGCAGATCCGAAACCATCGGACGCTTATCAGTACGTTGCTCCGAACCACGGTTCAACTGCGACAGCGCAATCACCGGAACATCCAGCTCCTTAGCCAACAGCTTCAGGCTACGAGAGAACTCCGAAACCTCCTGCTGACGCGACTCAACCTTCTTACCCGAACTCATCAGCTGCAGGTAGTCCAGCACCACAAGCTTCAAATCATTACGCTGCTTGAGGCGACGGCACTTCGCGCGAATCTCCATCAGAGTCATATTCGGCGAATCATCAATAAAGAGAGGAGCAGAATCAATACGGCCCTGCAGAGTCGCAAGGTTCGTCCAACCCTCAGTATCCAGGTCACCCTTCTTCAGACGACCCATCGAAATCTTGCCCTCCGCGGAGAGAATACGCATCGCCAACTCAGTACGACTCATCTCCAGCGAGAAAAACACAGTCGTCATCTGATGATGAATAGCAGCAGAACGAGCAATATCCAGAGCCAGAGTCGACTTACCCACACCCGGACGAGCCGCAATAACAATCATCTGGCCGCCATGCAGACCACCGGTCAGCTCATCAAACTCAATAAAGTCAGTCGGCACACCGTACACGCCATCCGGGCGGTTCGAGTTCGCATCAATCTCATTGATGGTCTCCTCCAACGCCTCAGAGAAAGACACATAGTCTTCCTTCGCGTTACCATCAGTCACCGCATAAATCTCAGCCTGCGCCTGATCCACCAAAGTATCGACCTCAGTCTCATTGGCGTAACCCAGCTGAGCAATCTTCGTACCCGCCTCAATCAGGCGGCGCATAATCGCGTGCTCCTTAACAATCTCAGCGTAATACTGAGCGTTAGCAGCAGTCGGAACCGACGCAATCAGCGTATGAATATAGGCCGCGCCGCCCACACGAGTCAGCTCGCCGCGCTTCTTCAGCTCATCAGCAACCGTAATCGCATCCGCAGGGCTACCGTGACCGTAAAGAGAAAGAATCGCCTCATAAATCGTCTCGTGCGCCGGCTTATAGAAATCAGACGCACGCAGGCTCTCAACCACATCCGCAATAGCGTCCTTTGACAGCAGCATGCCACCGAGCACCGACTGCTCAGCCACATCATCATGAGGCATAGTGCGGGAACCATAATCAATGGCAGTTTCAGACATGCTTATCCTCGCGTTTCAATCCGATATCTACGACGTTCCAGAAACAATTTCTGTAGAACTCCTATGCTAGTTTCTCACGAAGGCACACGCGAAACATATACACGCCTAATGGGCAGCGCGCAGATAATCCTCAATCTTCTCAACGGCGAGCGCCGCCCCATCCATGGTGCGCATTGCCTCACCCAGCTGCCGCGCCCTAGCGCGCATGCCCTCATCGCTGAGCAGACGGTCCAGAATATCGCGCATATTGCCGCGGCGCACATCATTCTTCGTGAAACGCAGGGCGTTACCGTAGCGCACGCACTCCTCAATATTCCAGCTTTGCTCCGCCTGCATCGCAATACCGGCAAAGGGCACACCCGCCAGGCACGCCGTCTGTACTGTCCCCTCACCGCCGTGGGTTATCGAGGCATCAATATGACCGGTGAGCAGATGCGCCGGAACAGTCCCGGCGAAATGGATATTGCTGCCCAGCAGGTGGGTATCCGAGAGCTGCACCCCGCCGCCAACCAGCACATCCACCGGAGCGGCTGACAACTGTTGCAGCACCTGCACCAAAATATCTGCGGAGCCGGATGAGCCCATTCCCACGTAAATCAGTGGCCGCTCCCTGCGCTCGCGAACAATCTGCGGCAGTTCACCGGGCGCACGGTAATAAATAGGCCCCACACCAACATCAGGCTCTACCAAAGAATCCCCGCGCAGCTGCGTAAACAGAGAACAGATAAGATTCACGTCGGCACTGAGCATATCAACAGTACGGCGAGGAAGCCTCAGCCCATGCTCACGTGCCACACGAGTAAAAGAAGCCGGCTTATACGACAACACCCGCGCCACCGCACGCAACCACCCCGGTGCCGCAAGCTCGCCACCTACAGGCTTCTTCGAAAAATACGTCGACGAGTAAGCATACGGGCGCGCATAGAAAATAGGGACGCCCGCAATACGCGCAGACAGCAGCATCGTCAGATTAGAACCAATCACCACAGCATCCGCGCTAAAGTCACGAATAGCCTCAAGCTCAGCGGCGACCCGCCGACGCACCATATCGGTCGTGAAAGGATGCCGCACTCCCCTGCCCTGATCCAACGCCATAATCTGCTCCGCCTCAGCATCGCTCATGATCGGCTCGCGAAGATGCACAGGAAGCCCGGCGCTTTCCAGCAGTCCTATGTACTTAGGGGAGTACACGTGGAACAAGACCGTATGGCCTCGCTCCCGAGCCACACGCGCTATCTCAATGCAGCGAGTGGTTTCACCCATATTGAAGCTTTCGGGAGAGAAAAGAATACGGCTCATAACAAACTCCGGCAGGCGCACACGTGACTGAGCCGAATCTGCGGCTCATAACCTCACCAGTGTAAAACGGAGCCCCAGTATTCCTCGTTATACGGGGGAATACTGGGGCTCCGTTTCGCTGTATAAGCTTTGCGGTGTGACTCTGTCTTACTTCTTACGCAGAATCAGACCGATAGCGCCAATGTGGTCCGCGTGGCGGCGGAACACACCGCGCATACCCAGCACACGCTCACGAATCTGCGGCTTACGCGCCAGATTGAACGCAATCTTCGCAACGCCAGCGGCACCCTCATCAGCCAGCAGACGCTTCGGCTCCAGCAGCGCCATATCGGTCTGGTACACATCCAGCACCTCAAAGCCAGCCTCTTCCGCCAGAGCAGTCCACTCGGCGACAGTCAGCGGGCGGGCGTTCACACGGATAGTGCGCGCCAAATCCTTCTGAATCTCTTCCTTCAGCTCGGGGCGCAGATAATCGGGAACCAGCGACATCTCGTGAATAGCGTAGTAGCCGCCCGGACGCAGCAGACGAGCCGCCTCACGCATAATCTCCAGCTTGTGCTTATCGGTCTGCATGGTCAGCATCGCCTCGCCCACCACAGCGTCGTAGCTTTCCGAGGGCAGACCGGTCTCCTGAGCGCTAGCGTTCACCACACGGTAGTTCGGCTTAGTCGATGCGCCAATACGCTCGGTCACGATTTCAGCAGCCTTCGGGTCAAGATCCACACCGGTGTAGCTCTTGGGGGAACGCTTCACAATCTCCAGGGCGGTAATACCCAGGCCCGGCGCAAACTCCACGACGTCAATGTCGCCACCCAGGGCACGAGCCAGCAGCCAGTTGGTGGTCTCGCGGCCGCCGGGGCGCAAAACCTTTTTGCCCAGCTGAGCCAGAAGCCAGTGACCGGCAGCCTTTTCAGCGGGGCGGTCGGTACCGGGAACGGAAGGGGTCTTAGACACGGAAGACAACTCCTCAATACTTGTATTTAATATGCAAAATTTATCTTTCCCAATTCTAGACCCGCCACCCCAAGAAAGGAAATATGACGTTATATAGAAGTATGGTTGCCCTTTATTACAGCATGCCGCAACACCACTACAGCCACCCTTACCGCACACCCTAGAGATTAAACAGAAACTGGAGCTGAACCTCTCGATCCAACCCCAGTCTCATCACACACACATACATACGAAAATCAGAGCCACTTCCGCAAGGAAAGTCCAACTTTCTGATGGTCCTCTCGAACCATCTATATAAAGTATTACGCGTAAACCTTTATTCCCTGTAGGTTAAAGCTGTAAGAAAGCTGGGAATAGATTTTTCTTCAACATCGGGGTGCAGTGCCCCGGATTTCACGCGGAAACTACACGTCGCGTTAAAAGAAGAAAGGCAAGGCGCTTTTGCCTTGCCATCCTTCTTTCGTTAGCGGGCGACCCCGCTACACGAAACACACACATTCACATCGCAGTCCTCTCGAACCAACACTTATAGTAAACACCCCCAACCTTATGGGAGGATTGAATTTCGCTGGAAACAAGCTGGGAGAAAACCAACAGAACCCTGAGAGCTTTGATATTGTGCAGTTTGCGGACTCTAAACCGGGCTAATAAGCCGCCATATACAACCCCAGCAGCACCAACGGGTTAGCCGCTACAGAAATAACCGCCAAGCAAATATTGGCCACGCGGTACTGACGGAACTTCACCAGACCCACCAGCGCGCACACCAGCGCAACACTGGATGCAAGGCCGCCAACTACCAGCAAAAGAAGCAGAAGAGCAGTAGCAACATTCGCGTCCGCAAATGGGATAACCGCTAGAGCGCACAGCAGCAAATTGACGCACTCCAACACCACACCCGTGGACAGAAGCTGAGCGCTAGAAGACAAACGTGAAAAAGATCGAGCCATGTCTACCAGTCTACGGGGTCAATTGGCGTACTTTGCAGTCGCAACCGCTCTAACCACCAATCCTTCTACTGCCCTACCCCTATTCTCAACCTCTCAAAAACAATGTTTCACGTGAAACATGCACCGGAGCGGGCACAGCTATGGGTACAACAAACGGGGTGCCCCTCACGAAGAGGGACACCCCGTCCGACACTCAACGCCGCAGCATCAAAGCACCAGCGTCGAATATCTAAAAATCTACTTACGCAGCAGCAACGACGTCCAGGACAACGTTAGCAACAACGTCAGCGTGCAGGCGGACAGTCACCTTGTACTCACCGGTGCGCTTGATAGCGGAACCCAGGTGGATGGTGCGCTTGTCAACGGAGCCAACGCCAGCAGCCTCAATAGCCTCAGCAATAGCCTCAGCCTTGACGGTACCGAACAGGCGGCCGTCAGCGCCAGCCTTGTGTGCAACGACAACCGGCTTAGCAGCCAGGGACGCAGCAATTGCCTGAGCCTCTTCCAGAGAAGCCTTGGCACGAGCCGCACGAGCGGCGCGGATGGACTCAACCTGCTTCTCGCCACCCTGGGTCCAGGTCACGGCGAAGCCGCGGGGCAGCAGGTAGTTACGTGCGTAACCGTCCTTAACGGTGACAACATCGCCAGCTGCACCGAGGCCGGAAACTTCCTGAGTCAGAATGATCTTAGCCATGTTACTGTCTCTCCTTCTCTTTAGCGGCCAGCGCCGGAGTAGGGCAGCAGTGCAACTTCGCGGGCGTTCTTAATAGCCTGAGCGATCTTGCGCTGCTCCTGAACGGTCACGCCAGTCACGCGGCGAGCGCGGATCTTGCCGCGGTCGGAGATGAACTTGCGCAGAAGTGCGACGTCCTTGTAGTCGATAACGGTGACGTCAGCAGCCTTGAGGGGGTTCTGCTTGGGTTTGGGCTTACGGATTTCAGCCTTAGCCATCGTGGTGCTCCTTAGAGTTGGGAGCCCGCGGCGGATAACCGCGGGATGGATTGATAAATTACTATTCGGAAAACGAAACCGGCTTAGAACGGAGGTTCGTCGTCGGCGCCGCTACCCCAGTCATAGTTACCACCAGACTGAGAACTCCACGGATCAGCAGCAGGAGCTGCGGGGGCCGCCGGAGCAGCCGGAGCGGAGTAGCCAGACTGGCCAGAGTAACCATTACCCTGAGCAGCAGCAAAATTGTTCTGCTGAGGAGCGGAGAAACCGCCCTGAGCAGCAGCGTTGTACCCAGCGCCACCGCCAAAGCCACCCTGCGCACCGCCACCGAAGTTATTACCTCCGGCAGAACGCTGTGCGCGAGTCACCTGAGCAGTAGCAAAACGCAGAGTCGGGCCGATCTCCTCGACCTCAAGCTCAAACGAGGTACGACGCTCGCCTTCCTTGGTCTCGTACGAGCGAGACTTCAGACGGCCCTGCGCGATAACCTGAGTACCCTTCTTCAGGGTCTCTGCAACATTCTCAGCGTAACCACGCCACACCGACGCACGCAGGAACAGGGTCTCCCCATCCTCCCACTGGTTCGTCTGGCGGTTAAAAGTACGCGGAGTCGATGCGATCGTGAAATTAGCAACCGCCGCACCCGCAGGGGTGTAACGAAGCTCCGGATCGCCAGTCAGATTACCAATAACGGTAATAACGGTATCGCCTGCCATTTGATGCCTCCTCGATAAGAGTTACAAGTATGTTGAATCCAGTACAGCGCAACCCCCTGACATTTTTAGGGGGTCAGCCGACCGGCAAGAAACAACTACTTGCTGGAGATCTTCTGATCCTCCGGGCGGATGATCTTGGTACGCATGACGGACTCGTTCAGGTTCAGAACACGATCGAGCTCAGCTGCGGTCTCGGGGGTAGAGGTGAAGTTCACCACTGCGTAGATACCCTCAGACTTCTTCTGGATCTCGTAAGCCAGGCGACGACGGCCCCAGATATCGACGTTGTCGATGGAACCACCCTCGTTGGTCACGATCTCGAGGAACTTGGACAGCGACGGCTCAACCGCACGGTCCTCAACCTCGGGGCTGAGGATAACCATCAGTTCATATGCACGCATGATTAAACCCCTCCTTTGGGCTAAACGGCTATGGGATTTCCATAGCAGGAGATTCATTGTGCTCTACACGTGAAGCACACCGGGTGGGGAACACGCATAGATTTCTTAACAATACACGAGAAAAAGCAGATAGAACAGTACCGCACCGCGTGAGCTCAACCATGCGATGCGGCACCGAAAAACCGCAGAAGCTACGCCTGGCGACGCTGCTCCCACCACTGCAAAAGACGAGCCTTCGCCTCCTCCTCAGGAAGCGAACCCTCATCCAGACGCAAATTCAACAAGAACTTATACGCCTCACCCACCACCGGGCCCGGCGCAATACCAAGAATCTGCATAATCTGACCGCCATCCAGATCCGGGCGGATCGCATCCAGCTCCTCCTGAGCAGCCAACTCAGCAATACGACGCTCCAAATCGTCATACGCCTCAGCCAGCGAGCGCGACAGACGACGATTACGAGTCGTCACATCAGAACGCGACACACGATGCAGACGCTCCAACTGATCCCCCGCATCACGCACATAACGGCGCACCGCAGAATCAGTCCAACCCGACTCACGGTAACCATAGAAACGCATGTGCAGCTCCACCAGACGAGCCACAGCCTTAATCGTGTCATTATCAAAACGCAGCGCACGCATACGCTTCTTCACCATCTTTGCGCCCACCACCTCATGGTGCAGGAACGAGACAGAGCCGTCCTTCTCAAACTTACGAGTCTTCGGCTTACCAATATCGTGCATCAACGCCGCAAAACGCAGAATAAAATCAGGAGCCGGGCACGGGCCATCCTCGCCCGTCTCCTTCTCCATCGCCTGCTCCATCACCTTCAACGAATGCGCATACACATCCTTATGGTGATGCGCCGGATCCATCTCCATACGCAACGCAGGAAGCTCCGGCAACACATAATCCGCCAGACCCGTATCCACCAGCAGGTTCAAACCCACCCGCGGATAATCCGCCTCAATCAGCTTCACCAGCTCATCACGCACACGCTCAGCCGAAATAATCTCAATACGGCCAGCCATCTCGCGCATCGCCTCGAAAACCTCCGGGGCAACCTCAAGATTAAAACGCGCAACAAAACGAGCCGCACGCATCATACGCAGCGGATCCTCAGAAAAAGACTCCTGCGGCGAGCGCGGAGTACGCAAAACACCCGCACGCAAATCCTCAACGCCACCAAACAAGTCAACAACCTCGCCGCTGGGCAAAGCCGCAGCCATCGCATTAATCGTGAAATCACGGCGCACCAAGTCGGCACTCAGGTCCGTACCGAACTCAACCGTCGGCTTACGCGAATCCGAAACATACACCTCAGCACGGTACGTGGTCACCTCATACACCACGCCATTCTTACGCGCACTAATCGTGCCGTACTCCTTGCCGATATCCCACGTATGCTCACCCCACCCACGCAGAATCTGCTCACTCTGCTCCGGAGTAGCATCCGTCGTCAAATCAAAATCAGTGAAATGGCCGCCATCATCCAGCAGATTGTCGCGGACAATACCGCCCACCAAGTACAGCTCAAAACCCGCCGCACGGTACAGTTCTCCCAGCTCGGCGGCATCCGGGTACTTCGACACAACATCAATAAACAGCGACATAATCCTTTAATCGTGCCAGAAAAACCACCCACGCGCCCACCCCACACCCACAACACCCCACCAAAGACAGCTATCTCACCCCAAACCGAGACACACAAACCCTCACATATCGGTTAAGGTAGAACCATGAGCATTCCCGTACCCCGCGCCCCCAAAACGCGCTTCACCGCGCCCGCGCGAGCGGTACCCGCCCCCGAAGAAGTCTCCGCAGGCGGGCTCATCATCGACTTTGACCGACCCGAACAGCTACCCGTAGCCATCATCGCCCGCATCAACCGCAACGGACAACGCGAATGGTGCCTACCCAAAGGCCACATCGAACACGGCGAAACCACCGTCGAAGCCGCACAACGCGAAATCAGCGAAGAAACCGGAATCACCGGCTACCCCGTAGCCTCCCTCGGCACCATCGCCTACTGGTTCACCTCCAACGGCACGCGCATCCACAAAACCGTGCACCACTACCTCTTCGCAGCAACCGGCGGCGAACTGAGCATCGACAACGACCCCGACCACGAAGCAATCGACGTCGCATGGGTCCCCCTCGAAGAGCTCCCCACCCGCCTCTCATTCGCCAACGAGCAACACATTGCCCGTAGCGCGCGCGAATACATCACCACCCAGCTCTAAACACCCGTTAAATAGAGCCCCAAAAACTAAAAGAAGCAATCACCCGCCGAAACAGGAGAGACATACGTGGCACGTAACGACGCCCGCTCAAGCGCAATCATGGCAGCAGGCACCCTCGTCTCGCGCATCCTCGGATTCGTCAAGACCATCCTGCTCACCGTAGCCATCGGCTCACTCTCAACCGTCGGCGACGTCTTCGAAACCGCCAACACCCTACCCAACCTCATCTACGTCCTCGTAGCAGGCGGCGTGTTCAACGCAGTCCTCGTGCCGCAAATCATCAAGGCAGCCAAAGCACAAGACGGCGGCGCACGATACATCTCCAAACTCGTCACCCTCACCGTCACCGCAATCGGCCTCATCACCCTCATCACCGTCGCCTGCGCCTGGCCCATCATCAGCATCATGGGCTCAGGATGGAGCCCCGAACAACGACAGCTCGGCTTCATCTTCTCCCTCTGGTGCCTACCCCAAATCTTCTTCTACGGCCTCTACACCGTCATCGGACAGGTCCTCAACGCCAAAGACGCATTCGGCGCCTACATGTGGTCGCCCGTACTCAACAACGTCATCACCATCCTGTCGCTGATCCTGTTCATCTTCCTCTTCGGCGCACAAACCCCCAACCCCAACCCGATTCACACCGTAGACAACTGGACCAACGCACAGACCCTCGTGCTCGCTGGCTCCTCCACCTTCGGCGTCATCATGCAGGCACTCGTCCTGTTCATCCCCCTACGCAAGCTCGGCCTGCGCCTCAAGCCCGACTTCGCATGGCGAGGCATCGGCCTGCGCGCAGCCTCCAAGCTCGCCGCCTGGACCCTCGCCTCCGGCATCATCTCCAACCTCGCGTTCCTCTACATGACCAAGGTCGCCGCAGGCATCGTCGGCCAGCGCGAGCACTACGCCGCCCTCGGCATCCAAATCCCCGGCCTGCAGGCACTCAACTACGCCTCCATGCTGTACATGCTCCCGCACGGCGTTATCGGCATCTCCATCGCCACCGTGCTCTTCAACCGTATGAGCGCCTCCGCCATCGCCGACGACAGCGACAGCGTCATCTACGCGCTCTCCCACGGCCTGCGCAACGCAGCCGTAGCCACCGTCTTCTGCATGGTCGCACTCATGGTACTCGCAGGCCCCGTCGCCGTGCTCTTCAGCGGCGGCGACCCCATCGCAGCAACCATCATCGCCAAGCTCATCGTCATCACCGCGCTCGGCACCCCCACCCTCACCATCAACTACCTCTACAGCCGCGTGCTCTACGCCCGCGAAGACGCACGCACCCCCTTCCGCATCCAGGTGTACTCCGCCATCATCATGGTCATCATGAGCTTCGCAGCATCCCTGCTCGACGCACAGTACACCGTGTACATGCTCGCCTTCATCTACCCGGTGCACAACATCCTGATCATGTTCATCAGCCACCACATGGTCCGCCGCCGCCTCGGCTACTACGGCCAGCGCGGCATCGTCAGCGCCTACGCACGCACCACCCTCGCATCCCTCTTCGCCGGCGGCATCGCAGCCATTGCACTCTGGCTGCTCGGCGGCTACCAGCTCGACGGATTCGCCTGGGCGTCCAAGCTCACCGCAATCATCACCCTCGCCGTATGCGGCACCGTCATGGGCCTGGCATACCTCGCCGGTATACAAATCTTCCGCGTCAAGGAAGCCAACGCACTACTGGCGCCCCTCACCTCCAAACTTGAGCGTTTTGCCCGCCGCTAAAGCAGCACACAACGCCCAACCCGGGTAGCTGCCCGTGCACCCACCTCACCCCACGCCGGGGCCCGCAGAGGACACAGGCAACCACCCGGACGCCACAAACTATCACTCAGCCCCAGCATCCTTCAATGCCGGGTAGAATCTAATAGTCAGGGCCCGCCACACGGCAGGCACTATGAAACCACCTCGGGAGAACACGTTGTCGCAACAGATTCCGGTCGGATCGGTCCTCGGAGGCCGCTACGAAATCACCGCACACATCATCATTACGGCAGAATCCGACATGGTGCTTGAAGGCACCGACCAGATTCTCAACCGTAAGGTCTCGGTCGTCGTCGCATCGCCCAGCCGCAGCGCACTGCTGGAAGCAAACTCCCGCGCGCTCGCAACCAACGCACGCGGCAACATCCAGATCCTCGACCTGGGCATCACCCCCGAAGGTAGCCGCTACCTCGTCACCTCCCACACCCGCCCCGACACCCTGCTGGACACCCTGCTGGTCGAAAACCACGCACTCTCCAACGCAGAAGACGCACTGGGCACCGAAATCTTCGGCGACTCCGAAAGCAGCAGCTCCCCCAACACCTACGAGAAGGTCTCTGCTTCCAGCACCAACCAGGAGAGCATCACCGCCGCCAAGAACTGGAACGCATCCGACGGCGCGGCCGTGACCGCATACTCCGAACCCACCAGCATCTACGAAGATGACGAAGACGAAGAAGACGGCAGCCGCGGCACCTGGGCAGTCGCCCTGGCAGCAGTCCTGCTGCTCGTCATCGTCGCAGGCGGTATCCTCACCTCCCTGGGTGCAATCGGCTCCAACCAGGCAGCCGCACCGCACACCCCCAAGTCCTCTATCTCCGCCTCCGAATCGGCTGCGGCAAACGCCAGCGCATCGGCATCACCGACCGCTAAGGCATCGAACGCACCGGCGAAGATCGCGTCCGTGGCTCGCTTCGCGCCCTCGAACCCCACGTTCATGAACGACATGGACACCCTCATCCCGAACCTGACCGACGGTAACGCCAACACCGCATGGATCAGCTACGGCTTCGGCACCGCCAACTACGCCGGCACCATCAAGGAATTCGGCCTGGCGCTGAAGCTGCAGACCCCCACCGTCGTCTCCAAGCTGACCCTTCAGCAGAACACCGGCACCGGCGGCTCCTTCACCGTCTACACCAACAGCTCTGCATCCCTGGACGGTGCGGTTGAGGTCGGCAAGGGCACCTTCGAAGGCAAGGATGCAGTCGTCACCCTGGACACCTCCAAGCAGAGCGCAGAAAAGGGTGCCTACGTGATCATCGTGGTCAACGAGCTGCCCCGCCTCTCCCTGCCGATTGGAACGTGGAATTACGGTCTGCGCATCAACGAAATCAAGGTGGACTAATCAACCCATAACGTGACGCCGACAGGGCGCTCACACCCCAGACACAAGGGCGGGGCTTCTGAACTCAACGGTTCGGAAGCCCCGCCCTTTTTGATGTCTATTTATGACTCTTTATGGCAGGGTAGCTACTCAAAGATTCACAGTGCGCGGAGTATCTGGATAAGGGTCCCCAAAAAATGGAATAATCGAGGATAAAGCCCCGTTATAGGGGCAGAACGAAAGACCTACAACGGAAAGATATATCTGATGACTGAGAATCTGGGAGGCCTCTTCGGAGGCGCCGCCCTAGGCAATCTGAACCTCGCCTCCGCACCCGCCACCGAAGCGGCACCGGCAGCCGAGGTCGAGGCTGACGCAACCGTCCACAACGTCATTATTGTGGGCTCCGGCCCCGCCGGCTACACCGCAGCAATCTACGCGGCACGCGCCGAGCTGAAGCCCGTCCTCTTCGCCAGCTCCCTGGCACCCGGCGGCGCCCTCATGAACACCACCGAGGTGGAGAACTTCCCCGGCTTCATTCAGGGCATCCAGGGCCCCGAGCTGATGGAGAACATCGGCCAGCAGGCTGAGCGTTTCGGCACTGACATCCGCTACCAGGACGTAGAAAAGGTCGAACTCACCGGCGACGTGAAGAAGGTCTACACCGCAGACGGCGCCGTTCACCTGGCGAAGACCGTCATCATGACCACCGGTTCTCAGGTCCGTAAGCTCAACATCGAGGGCGAAGACCGACTCTCCGGTTACGGCGTCTCCTGGTGCGCAACCTGCGATGGCTTCTTCTTCAAGGACAAGGAAATCGCAGTGGTCGGCGGCGGCGACTCCGCACTGGAGGAGGCACTGTTCCTGACGACCTTCGCATCCAAGGTGTACCTGGTGCACCGCCGCGATTCTTTCCGCGCTTCGGAAATCATGCAGACCCGCGTGTTCAACAACCCGAAGATTGAGGTTGTCTGGGATTCGGCTGTCACCGCCGTTCACGGCGAGAGCAACCTCGAGTCGATCACCCTGACCAACACCAAGGATGGTTCTGAGCGCCAGCTGGCTGTTCAGGGCCTGTTCATCGCTATTGGCTCCGATCCTCGCGTGGAACTGGTACGTGACCAGCTGGAGATTACCGAGCACCACACCATCGCGGTTCAGGGTCGTTCCTCGAAGACTTCCGTTCCCGGCGTTTTCGCTGCCGGTGACGTGATTGACCCGACCTACCGCCAGGCAATTATTGCTGCCGGTTCCGGTGCTGTTGCCGCTCTGGACGCGCAGCACTACCTCGAAAACCTCTAAAACTATTCGTATTATTCACAGGGGAATCCGCCCCGTGTCAGAAAGGAGCACTCCGTGAGCAGTGCACAGCAGGCAACTGATGCCACTTTTGACGAACTGGTTCTGAAGAACGACAAGCCCGTTATCGTGGACTTCTGGGCTGAATGGTGCGGCCCCTGCCGCATGGTTGGCCCCGTGATTGACGAGATCGCTGGCGAGTACGCCGGTCAGGTCGACGTGGTCAAGGTGGATGTTGAGGCGAATGGCGATACCGCTATGAAGTACGGCATTACCTCTATTCCCGCCATCTACCTTTTCAAGGGTGGCGAGGTCGTCAAGAAGACCGTAGGTGCTAAGACGAAGCCCGCTCTGCTGGCTGAGTTCTCCGAGCACCTGGGCTAATCTTTCGAGAAGCTAAAGAAAAACCCTCGGTGATGTTTCACGTGAAACATCACCGAGGGTTTTTTGTATATACAACTGATTTCAGTTGCTAAATATTGTTTTACGCGAAAATTTAGCCCGAGAAATCAGAATCCAAAACACGGATGATACGGTTCAGATCCTCAACATTCGCAAATTCGATGGTCATCTTACCCTTGCGAGCACCCAGCGAAATCTTCACCGAAGTATCGAGCTTGTCAGCAAAAGCCTCCGCAATATAGTCCAGGCGCTCACGGTGCTTCTGAGGCTGAGGAGCCTTGCGCTCCTTCACCTCAGCAGCGCCGGATGCGTGGTTCACCAGCTCCTCAGTTGCGCGAACCGACAGTCCCTCATTCACAATCTTCTGTGCAAGAGTCTCAATCTGAGCCTGGTCCGTCAGAGCCAGCAGGGCGCGCGCGTGACCCGCGGAGAGAATACCCGCCGCAACGCGACGCTGCACCAGAGCCGGCAGCTTCAGCAGACGAATCGTATTCGAAATCTGGGGGCGAGAACGACCAATACGCTTAGCCAACTGCTCCTGAGTAGTGTCGAACTCCTCCATGAGCTGCTGGTATGCCGCCGCCTCTTCAATGGGGTTCAGCTGGCTGCGGTGCAGGTTCTCCAGCAGGGCGTCACGGAGCAGGTCGCCGTCTTCAGTCTCACGAACAATCGCCGGGATGGTGGTCAGTCCAGCCGCCTGGGTTGCACGCCAGCGGCGCTCACCCATGACCAGCTCATACTTTTCGGTGCCGTTTTCGCGCGAGGGACGCACGACGATCGGCTGCAGAACACCAATCTCACGCACCGAGTGGATGAGCTCTTCCATGTCCTGCTCATCAAAGTCGGTTCGGGGCTGCTTGCGGTTCGGGTGGATATCGCGAACGTTCAGCTCAGCAAACTGTGCACCGGGAACCGGAACCAGGCCGCCATGCTCTTCGGAAGCGGCCTGCGGGGTGGAGACATCTTCACCAAAGAAGAAGTCCACCGGGCGGCGAGTCAGGGTGGTATTACGCAGTGCCGCACCCATGTCCACACGGGATTTCTTTTTCGATGTTTCACGTGAAACATCCTGCGAGGAGGCGGGAGCTTCGACCTTCTCCTCTACCTTCTGAGCTTCAACAGGCTTTTCCTGAGCGGGTGCAGCTTCAGCGGGCTTAGCTTCTACAGACTCAGCTTTAGTGCTCTTGCGCTGCTTCTCCGGCTTGGCCTCGTGAGCCATTTCAAAGAGGCCGTCAGTTATCGGCTCTTCAATCGGAGTAGATACCTTCTTGGGTGCAGTCTTTACTGCCGCAGTCTTTTCGGATGCCTTCGCCTCAGCATTACCAGAATTCTTCGTACTCTGAGGGATCAGTGCCCCCAGGCCACGACCCAAGCCGCGTCGCTTTTCAGCCATCGTTACTCCTTAGGACTCCCGGACGAGCCCGCTCATTTTTTCTTCTTTATCTAGTGTAAACGAAATAAGCACTCGAAAGCAGGAGTAAAAACCGCACGGCACATCATCCGAATTATTCCTGATAATTAATTCACTAAGGATGTTTTCTTAGGTTTCACTCAGAAAATACCGCATGAAATGAGCCCTTTTGAATCATCAATAGACAATCCAAAAGGGCTCATTTCAAAAGATTTAGATTATGCGGATCGGCGCGAGAGTTCCTGTGCCGCCTCGCGGTAGGCGCGAGCGCCAGTCGACGAAGAATCGTAGGTGATGACGGTCTGCTGATAGCTGGGAGCTTCAGAGATACGAACTGAACGAGGAATCTTGACCCCCAGAGTCTCCTCCGGGAAGTGCTCGCGCACCTCCTCTGCCACCTGGAATGCCAGGTTGGTACGAGCATCGTACATGGTCAGCAGGATTGTACTGATGCGCAGCTTGGAGTTCAGGTGCTTCTGAATCATCTGAATATTCTTCAGCAGCTGGCTCAGACCTTCCAGAGCGTAGTACTCGCACTGGATCGGAATCAGAATCTCTTCTGCCGCAACGAAGGCATTGACAGTCAGCAGGCCGAGGCTCGGCGGGCAGTCGATGAAGACATAGTCTAGGCGCTCCATACCCTGCTTCTCGCGCCATTCGGTGTAATCCATTAGGGCATTCTTGAGGCGAGTCTCGCGTGCCACCAGGGAGACCAGTTCAATCTCCGCGCCTGCAAGGTCGATATTGGCGGGGGCACAGAACAGGCCGGGCATATCGGGGCATTCCTGAACAATTTCAGAAAGCGGCTTATCCTCAATCAGGACGTTGTAGACACTGGGAACATCCACGCCATGCTCAATACCCAGTGCGGTCGAGGCGTTACCCTGCGGGTCGTTGTCGATTACCAGGACGTTCAGTCCAGCCTCCGCGAGCGCGGCTGCGAGGTTCACGGCGGTGCTGGTTTTACCCACGCCACCTTTCTGGTTCGACACGGTGAAGACACGCGTATGCACAGGCTTGGGGAGCAAATCTGCAGCAGATTTCTGAGCTTGAGGAGTCATCGGGTGCCTTCCATATTCCGGGTGGTGTGTCTACGGTGATGCTTCGTCTGATGCCTCGCGTGTGGCAATACTCTGCGGTATTTGTG
The DNA here is from genome assembly GCF_001813895.1 of Rothia sp. HMSC071C12. Classification (NCBI taxonomy): domain Bacteria; kingdom Bacillati; phylum Actinomycetota; class Actinomycetes; order Micrococcales; family Micrococcaceae; genus Rothia; species Rothia sp. HMSC071C12. Next base: position 22,509 of record NZ_KV814345.1, on the reverse strand, counting down.
CGCGAGGCGGGTCTACTCCCCTACTCCCCTGCCACTACTCATTCCCGACATGTTTCACGTGAAACATACTCCGCGAGGTGATGAAGTCTGCAATGTTTCACGTGAAACATTGGTGCTACCCGAATGGTTCTGAAGGGCTCAGTGCCCTACTGTACCATCAGGCTTTGATGTAGAAGAGTCTAAGGTTTCAATCCTTCCTTAAGGGTACCCGGCATCAGGTCAATACTCCACGCGAGAGGTCATTCTATGTACTCTACGGATGCAATTGCCGCGCACGCCCGGCAAGCCAGCGCATAAAAAATGGGCGGTACCGCGTAAGCCAGCCTATTCACTGGCTCATTGCGGTACCGCCCATTCAGGGTGAAACCTTTAGAGGCGAACTCGAACCACCGTCGTCGGCTCTTCAAGCAGGTCGCCGCCGGCGGTGAGAATCTCAGTCTCGCGTGCACCGTAACGGTTCAGCTTCTTCTTCGCCTTAGTAATCTCCTCCGCGGCGCTACGACCCTTCAGAGCCAGCAGCTCACCGGTGCCGCGCAGAATCGGCAGAGTAATGTCCAGCAGGCCCACCAGAGCGGACACAGCACGCGCAGTCACCACATCAGCCTCAACAGCACCCACAGCCTGCTCAGCACGCGAACGAAGCACGGTCACGTTCTCCAGGCCCAGATCCTCGACAACCTCATTCAGCCAGATGACACGGCGTTCCAGAGGCTCAATCAGAGTCAGCTTCAAATCCGGGCGAGCAATCGCCAAGCATAGACCGGGCAGGCCAGCACCAGAGCCAACATCAGCCACCGAAGCATTCGGAGCAATATACTCCTGCACCACAGCACAGTTCAGCACGTGGCGAGCCCACAGGCGCGGCACCTCACGCGGACCAATCAGGCCACGCTCAATGCCGGTCGTCGCCAGGTGCTGCACGTAGCGCTCCGCCAGGGGCAGACGCTCACCGAACACAGCCTCCGCGGCGGCGCGCTCACTCTCGCTGAGAGTAACCATCGAAGTCTCCATACTAGGCTCCTACCTCGGGAAGAGAAATCACCACGTGACGGCGAGGACCCTCGCCCTCCGACTCGCTGTACAGGCCAGCGGCGGCCACCACATCGTGCACAACCTTACGCTCATACGGGCTCAGCGGCTTCAGGTGCTCATCACGACCGGTAGCACGCACCTTCTCAATCGCATCAGCGGCAATCTTCTCCAGCTGCTCACGACGCTCTGCACGGTAGCCGGCAACATCCAGAATCAGGCGGGAACGGGTACCATTACCAGCCAGGACGGAGAGGCGCACCAGCTCCTGCAGAGCCTCCAGCACCTCACCGTGGCGGCCAACTAGGTGGCGCAGTTCCTCATTGTCATCGTCGTCATTGAAGACCGAAAGATAGATGCGGTTATTGCGCACCTCAATATCGATATCGCCGTCCATATCGACAATATCGAGAAGCTCCTCGAGGTAATCAGCGGCGATATCGCCTTCTTCCTCGATGTCCTCAAAATTGTCTTCTTCGCCCTCAATGGGCTCCTCTACCAGCTGCTCCTCAACGAGCTGCTCGTCCTCATAATCCATAGCTTCAGTCACGATAATCCTCAGGGTGTTCGGAGGGGTGTCCTAGGGGTAAAAAGTATCTCATACACGGCGCCGGGCCCGCGCCACACATGGCGAGAACCCGGCCCGAATCACGGAAGAAAACTACTTCTTTCCGTTCTGCTTATTGCGTTGCTGCTTCTGGCGCTTCTTACCGACCGGTTGCTGACGCTGACCAGCTGCGGCACGCTCACGAGCCTCCTGCAGCTCCTTCTCGTGCTGCTCACGGGTCTTACCAATCGGGGGCAGGCCCTTCGCCGCACGGCGAGCATTCAGCTCACGCTCCGCCTGAGAACCGGGGGTCGGGTTATTGCGGATAACCCACCACTGCTGACCCAGCGACCACAGATTCGACACGGTCCAGTAGTACATAACACCCAGCGGGAAGTTAATACCGGAAACAGCGAAGATAATCGGGAAGATGTACATGATCATCTGCTGCTGACGGAACATCGGAGAGTTCAGAGCCGCCTCCGACATGTTCTTCACACTCAGCTGCTTCTGAATGTAGAACTGGGTCGCACTCATCAGAACAATCATGATGACCGCCTGAACAACGGTCGCGGTGGTGTCACCAGCGCCCGGGTGCAGCATGGTCGCGAACAGCTGCGCACCAAAAATCTGCGAGTCGTTGAACTGGTGCACCAGATCAGCCGGCAGCATGAGCACGCTCTCGTTACTCTGCGCCGCGGTGGGAACGCCCATCAGCACCTGGTACAGACCGAAGAAGATCGGCATCTGAGCCAGAATCGGCAGGCAGGACGCGAAGGGGTTCGTACCGTGCTTACGGTACATTTCCATCTGCTCCTGAGCCATCGCCTGGCGGGAGAGCTGGTCCTTCTTGCCCTTGTACTTCTCCTGCAGCTTCGCCATATCGCCCTGCATCGCGGTCATACCGCGCATAGCCTTAATCTGCTTGACGAACAGCGGAATGGTCAGGGTACGCATCACCAGGGTCAGGAAGATAATGCACAGAACCCAAGTCAGGCCGGACGCCGGGTCCATACCCAGCGAGGTGAAAAGAGTGTGGAACAGCCACAGGACCACGGAGACGATCCATTTAAACGGCCAAAGAATCAAATCAAAAATATTCACGCGGGAATACTCCTTAAGGACTCGGCTAAGTCATTGTGTGGGAGGCGCCGCCTACTCAGGGCGGGCGTCACCACCGGTGTGAGGGGTGTAAAGATGGGGGTGGTTGAGCAGAATAATTTTCGGTTCTGCTCCGGGAGCGAAAGTACGCTTCCCCTCCGGGACTGGGTCGATACCTCCGGTCGCCCAGGGAACACACCGCAGAATACGGCGCACCGTCAGGGAAAGCCCACCCATCGCACCGTGGGTGGTCAGCGCCTCCAGAGCGTAGGCTGAGCAGGTCGGGTAGTAGCGGCACACATCCCCGTAGAGGGGGGAGACGACCTTGCGGTAGGCCTTCATACACGCAATCAGCAGGTTCTGCGGTAGAACGTAGAGAGCCTGCAGGAAAGTTTCAGGCCTTACGAATTCGTTAGGTGCTAGTGCCAGTAGCTCGTCGGGGCCCAGAGTCTCAGCAGATGCGCTATAGGTACCGCTGTGATGCGCGTGGAAGCGTTCTTCACAGCGGTCACGCTGGGAACGACTCACGGCTTCTCCTTACTCTGAGGCAGGTCGAACTTAGCGAACGCGGTCTCGAGTGCCGATTCGTAGTCGCGGCGCAGCTGATCCCAGCTGGCGCTCGCGGAGGCGGGAAGCGCTCGCACAGCAATGGCGTAGCCTTCCGGATGCGCGGCGCAGGTGAGCGCGGCAAGTTCACGCAACCGGCGCTTAACCAGGTTGCGTGTGACTGCGTTGCCCACCGCCTTCGACACAATGAAACCTACCTGGGTTGTTTTTCCAGGATTTTTCGCCGTAGATACAACGATGTTCCGACGTCCTGTACGGATGCCGGAACGGAAGGCGTGGGAGAATTCTGCGCTGGTGCGCATACGGTGCCGTTGAGGCAGCACGTGTTCCCCTTTACGTAGTGTGGGAGATTCGGCTCATGTGGTGAGCTGACCTCCGCGTGTATTTCACGCTTAATGATAGTTCGCCCGCCGATGCGTGTGCATCGGCGGGG
>NZ_KV814345.1:0-18732 GCF_001813895.1 Rothia sp. HMSC071C12 | reverse complement strand
CCCCGCCGATGCGTGTGCATCGGCGGGCGAACTATATGCCGTGATTAGGCCGAGAGCTTTGCGCGGCCCTTACCGCGGCGGCTCGACAGAATCGCGCGGCCTGCACGGGTACGCATACGCAGACGGAAGCCGTGCTTCTTAGCGCGACGGCGGTTGTTCGGCTGGAAAGTACGCTTGCTCATACTTTGTCTCCTTGATTTTTGCGGTTCGTGCCCTCACGGGTATCGGAACCGTACGCTTCTTGGTGCACGGAGGTACCGCGACTATTCGCAGTAGGCGGTGCACACACAACAGCACAACTTTAGAAGAGTGGAGGGCGTAAATCAAGTTCTTAACGCTTTTTTCCGCGTGATTCCGGGCTCGTTTGTGGTGCGGAGGCGGTGATCGCGGCGGGTGTACAGGCTGTGGAGACGCTACGTGTTCTTGGGGTGTAAACCTGGGGATATTTGCGGCAGCACGGTATCCACCATGGTGCATATCCCACCCATACTTCCTACTATCAGCGAGTTATCCACACCCTTGAGCTTTTGGAGTTTTCCGCTAAATATCAGGGAAGAAGACCTGTTATGCACTTAAATCCACCGCTTATCCACCTCTGTAATTACAAGTTTTCCACCGTGTGGAAAACTCTTGTGGATAACTTTCTCCCCCTGTGTATTAAGCGGGTAGAATCTTAATGACCTCGCGGTGGTTTCCGGCATGATTTCTTTACTGCACCACCGCTTCACATCGAGTGAAAGTAAAGAATTCCATGACCGACTCCCTTCAGGCGCGCTGGGCGCATCTGCTCTCCATTCTTGCCGCCGATCCGGCGGTGACGGCACGTCAGCGTGGTTTCGTGAATCTTGCGCAGCCTCAGGGATTGATGGGTTCTTCTCGCCTCATCATTGAGGTGCCGAATAAGCTCACCCGTGCGGTCTTTGAGGAGCAGATCAGTGCGTCGTTCCGTGCGGCTCTGCACGAGGCATTTGGCCCGTCGACTACCGCGCTTTTCGATGTGAATGAGTCGATGATTCCGGTTGAACCTGCAAGTCAAGACGTTTTCCATGGTGAGCGTGAGGTGCCTGTTGAGCACCAGCCCATCCCTTCGGTAGCGACGGCTTCTGCGCATCCCGAGGCGCCCGCCGGTTCGCGCGCTTTTGAGTACTACACCGAGCCGCATCCGGGCCCTGACCACTACGAGGTGCCCGCCGATGAGCAGGTCACCCGCCCCTCCCTGCAGGCTTTGGAGGCGGAGCGTGCCGGGTTCCCCTCCGCACAGCAGCCCGCTCCGGCGGCTCCTGTCGCGGGTGCGCCGGCGCCTCGCGAGTATCCGGCACCCACTTTTGTTCCGGACGCCCCGGCGGTACCGGAGGCCCAGCAGGTGCATCCGCATGAAGACCCGGAAAACGCGCCGACTTGGGATAGCTCTGCCCGACTGAACCCGAACTACACCTTCGACACCTTCGTGATTGGTCAGTCCAACCGCTTTGCGCACGCGAGCGCTTTCGCGGTGGCGGAGCAGCCCGGCATTGTCTATAACCCGCTGTTCATCTACGGCGGTTCGGGTCTGGGTAAGACCCATCTGCTGCACGCGATCGGCCACTACACCAAGTATCTGTACCCGAATTTGCGGGTGCGCTACGTGAATTCTGAGGAGTTCACGAATGACTTCATTAACTCGATTCGTGACGATGAGGGTTCGTCGTTCAAGCAGATTTACCGCAATGTTGACGTTCTTCTGATTGACGATATCCAGTTTTTGGCGGGTAAAGAGGCGACGATGGAGGAGTTCTTCCATACGTTTAACGCCCTGTACAACCACCAGAAGCAGATCGTGATTACCTCTGATTTGCCGCCGAAGCAGTTGACCGGTTTCGCTGAGCGTATGCGTTCGCGTTTCGGCTCGGGCCTGAATGTGGATGTGCAGCCTCCGGAGCTGGAGACTCGTATCGCGATTCTGCGGAAGAAGGCTCAGAACGAGATTTTGCCGGTGCGCGATGATGTCATGGAGTACATTGCTTCCCATGTCACGGCCAATATTCGCGAGTTGGAGGGCGCTCTGATTCGTGCGAGCGCTGCCGCCTCGATGAAGAAGCCGCCGGAGCCCATTACCCTGGCTGAGGCTGAGACCTATCTGAAGGATTTGCTCTCTGATACCGGTGGTGCGGAGATTACGTCGGCGCTGGTTTTGGCGACGGTGGCGAAGTATTTTGATGTGTCCATTGAGGATATGCAGTCGAAGTCTCGCACCCGTACGCTCACGAATGCGCGCCAGGTGGCGATGTATCTTCTGCGTGAGCTGACCGAGATGTCCCTGCCGCGTATTGGTAACGATTTGGGCGGCCGCGACCATACGACGGTGATGCACGCGGTGCGTAAGGTGAGCGCGCAGATGGCGGAGCGTCAAACGATTTTCAATCAGGTGACTGAGCTGACGAATTTGATTCGCCAGGAGCAGCGCGCCGCCGGCTAGATGTGTTTTTGTCCCTGTCCCGTAGCTTATTTTGTGCCTCGACTAGGTGTTTTATAGGCTTCGGGGCAGGGTTTCACGCTGGATCCAAGATTTTAGCGACTCTGAAAGCTAGATTTTTGGGGTGTGGATAAGCTGTGCTTTAACTCATGCGTTCGTGTGGACGTTAAGTGCATGAATATTCAAAAGGTGTGGAATCGAGGAAATGTATAAATATCCATACACAATGCATCCTCAGCGTTGAGTGGTTTCTTCCACTTAATGTCCACAGGCTACTTCCGCGTCATTGCAGGCAAGGAAGGGGTTTTCCACCGTTTCCACAAGCGTTAACAATACTACTGTACTTAAAGAAAAAATCCTCCCCATAACAAGTAGTTCTGCTCGACCAACCGGGCTGTTTCAGGTTTTTCTGTGCACCCTTACTGAAAACGTAGATTTTCGCGGATTTGGATCGATAGCTGCACTCTATCTTTTGGGTTGGATTTGAAGGTTGGGTTTGAAGAAGAAACCAACACCGAACCATCACCTAATTCGAACCTGTTTTCGACTAGGTTTGATACGCCTTCCGCCTATCTTTGTAATTACAAAAATACAGTGACCCTACATGCCTCATCTCACCCGATTTTTCGCTGCAGGAGCGACCTCTGTGTCTCTGTGTAATTACAAAATCCGGTAGGATGGATAGACGCGCGCGCGGGAAGATGTACTGCGCACCAGAGCACGCGATATTTCCGGCTCTTTCGCCCATAAGCTTTACGTGCGCCCCAAAATGACTCTCCAATTCCGTGAAAGGCGCCTTCTCGATGAAATTCACCGTTGAACGCGATGTCCTTGCCGAAGCAGTCGGCTGGACGGCACGCTCACTTCCGCTGCGTCCCACCTCCCCCGTACTCAACGGTCTGCTGATTACCGCCTCCGCAGGTGAGGTCAGCATCGCAAGCTTCGATCACGAGACCAGCGCCCGCCAGGTCATTGCAGCCGATGTTGAAGCAGAAGGCGTGTGCCTGGTTCCCGGCAAGATCCTGGCAGAAATTTGCCGCTCCCTACCGAACGCACCCGTCGAGTTCACCGCAGATGAGTCCGTGATTCGTATTCACTGCCGTTCCGCTAACTTCCAGCTCGCTGGCATGCCGGTCGTGGACTACCCCGAGCTTCCCGAGCTTCCCGAAATTTCCGGTACCGTGGACGGCGCCGAATTCGCTGAAGCCGTCAAGCAGGTTCAGATTGCGGTGTCCAAGGATGAGACCCTGCCGCTGCTGACCGGTATCCGCGTAGAAATCAATGGCGATACCATGACCCTGCTCGCCACCGACCGCTACCGCCTGGCAATGCGCGAAATCAAGTGGAACCCGACCAACCCTGACGTTCAGGCGGCTGTGCTGCTGAAGGCTAAGACCGTCTCTGAGGTCGGTAGCACCCTCTCCGGTTCCGGCGATCTGTCTATCGCCCTGCCCGCAGCGGGTGAGCTGATCGGCTTCGCAGCGGGTACCCGCCGCACCACCAGCGTTCTGATGGACGGCGACTACCCCAACATCCGTGCGCTGTTCCCCGAACAGACCCCGATTCACGCGGTGGTTCGCACCTCCGACCTGGCTGAGGCTGCTCGCCGTATCTCCCTCGTGGCGGAACGCAACACTCCCCTGCGTCTGAAGTTCACTCAGGGTTCGGTTGCTATTGATGCCGGCCGCGGTGATGAGGCTCAGGCATCCGAGACTCTGCAGGCGCACCTGTCCGGTGATGACATCACCGTTGCGTACAACCCCGCCTACCTCTCGGATGGTTTGAAGGTTTTTGGTACCGAGTTCGTTCGTTTCTCCTTCACCGATGCGCCGAAGCCTGCCGTAATTTCCGGTCAGGATGAGCCTCTGGCTGAGGATGACCGCAACTACCGTTACCTGCTGATGCCGGTTCGCCTGCCGTCGAACTAGTTTCAGCGTCGCTACCCCGCACGTCTTTCGGTGCCCTATGCATCGTGGGTATGTGCGGGGTTGCGCTGTTTTTTCTGTGCTCATCCGTGCGGAAAACCACAGTATTTTGGCCTGCGCACTGTGCCCGCCAGCTGGCGCTGTGAACCCCTGCGACCCCGTATGTGAAACCCCGTGAAAGGAGCTGCTCCGGTGTATATTGACCATATTTCGTTGTTGGATTACCGTACCTACGCCCTGCTGAGCCTGCCTCTTTCGGCGGGAGTTACGGTGTTTCTGGGCTCTAATGGTGTGGGGAAAACCAATATTGTTGAGGCAATCGACTATGCGGCGTCGCTCTCTTCGCACCGTGTGAGCCATGACGGGCCGCTGGTTCGAGCGGGTGCTTCGCGCGCCTATATTCGCACCCGTACGGTGCGCGGTTCGCAGCAGACAGTGACCGAGTTTGAGATTGCTCCGGGGCAGAGTAATCGGGTGCGCATTAATCGTGCCGCGCCAGTGCGCGCCAAGGAGGCGCTGGGCATTGCCCGCACGGTGCTGTTTTCCCCGGAGGATCTGCAACTGGTGAAGGGGGATCCCGCCGGTCGTCGTCGTTTTGTGGATGATTTGGCCAGCTCTTTGCGTCCGGTGGTCTCCGGGTACCGTAGCGAGTACGAGCGGATTTTGCGGCAGCGTAATTCACTGCTGAAATCCATGCAGCGTAAGGCGCGGGACGAGAACGCCTTGAGCACGCTCTCGGTATGGGATGAGCAGCTGTCGACTCTGGGTGCTCAGCTGCTTTCAGCGCGTTTTCGTCTGTTACAGCGTTTTTTGCCGCAGCTTCGCCGCGCCTACACGGGGCTGACGGACGGCTCTAAAGAGGTTGGTTTCAACTATGAGTCGACTGTTTTTTCGAGCATGGGCGAGCGCTCAATCGAGCATGCGGCACTGATGCGCATTGAGGATCTCAAGGAGGCTTTGATGCGTGGTTTTACGGAGCGCCGACGCGACGAGATTGAGCGTGGCGTGACCCTGGTGGGTCCGCACCGTGAGGATATTACCCTGCTGCTCGGTGGCATGCCGGTGAAGCATTTTGCCTCGCACGGCGAGAGCTGGTCTTTTGCTCTGGCTCTGAAGTTGGCGTCCTGGTTTGTGCATGTTGAGGATGACTCCTCGGTGGGTTCTTCGCCGATTCTGATTCTTGATGATGTGTTTGCGGAGCTTGATTCTGCGCGCCGCCACCGCCTGGGTGCGATGGTCGCCAACGCGGAGCAGGTGCTGATTACCTGCGCAGTACTTAGCGATATTCCGGAGGAGCTGGGCGACTACCGCCTGGTGTCGGTGACGGCGGGGCACGCCGAGTATGTGCAACCCGCCGGCGACTCTGTCACTGACTCTGTGGGGCAGTCGAACTCGACCGTTTCTGCGCTCGCGGAAGGTGGCGGCGATGAGTAGCCCCGTCCACCCTCAAAACCATGTTTCACGTGAAACATTCGATGAGTTCGCGGAATCGCAGTTTGCGGAGCCTCAAAACCCGCACGAGGTTGACGGCGTGGATGAGTTCTACCGTGACGAGGTGGACGCCCCCTCCGCCCTGCTAACCCGCATGCGAGTGGCGGCTCAAGAACGCGGCGAGGCGCCCCTGAATGTCTTCTCGGCGAATAAAATCATGCGTGATTTTGGGGCGGTCATGTCCGGTGCCGCCTCGAAGAAGAAATCGCGGCGAGCGCAGGGCTGGGATCCCCGCGTCATGGGTGGCTATAGCGGCCCCGGAGAGAGCTCTCGCGACCCCAAATCCCTCGGCGGCATCGTCAGCGCCCTGATTCGTTCTCGCGGCTGGAAAGAGCCTGTGGCGGTCTCTAGCGTGCTGGCTCGCTGGGCTGAGCTCGTGGGCCCTGAAATCGCGGCACACACCCGCCCTATCAGCTTCGAAAACTCCATTGTTGAAGTCCAGTGCGACTCTACCGCCTGGACGACTCAGCTGCGCCTGATGCACGGGCACCTCATTGAACTTTTCCGCCGCGAATTGGGTGATGGTGTCGTGGCTCAGGTTCGCGTGCTGGGTCCGAACAACGGACGCTGGAATCAGCGAGGCTATCGGCGTGCCACAGGTATGCGCGGTGTGCGCGACACCTACGGGTAGCCTTCTGGGCGCCTCTGGCTCTCGATCACCTGCTGATTGAACGGTGTTAGGTCAAAATAAGCTTTTTTCTGCACGCTATGAAAGCTATAGAATCGCCGGCAACCCCCACGAGGCTGTGAACTGTACCCCCTACCTCAAGAGGGGGTTGAACCACTCTAAACCGCCTTTGCGGGCTTTTGAGCGGGTGATAGCTCTCAAAAAGCTCAATAAATGACGCCCGTAGATGGTTTTAAGCTCTCTTGCTCGGTAAAATAAAAGAGACAATGCGTAAAGTGTGCCCACCTATGGGCACCACCGGCAACGCGGGTTGTGCAGGCACTTTCTTGTGCCCCTGTGAGGCGTTCTAGGCTCCGCTCTTGGCTACCCGTAACTTTTCTTCGCCGGTTGCATCATCTACTCAAGGAGTTCTGCCTCGTGGCATCTGAACAGAATGCATCTGAACAGCAGCATGAATACGGTGCATCCGATATTACCGTGCTGGAAGGTCTGGAAGCGGTTCGCAAGCGCCCCGGCATGTACATTGGCTCGACCACTGAGCGCGGTCTGCACCACCTGGTCTACGAGGTTGTAGATAACTCGGTTGACGAGGCGCTCGCCGGTTACGCCTCCAAAATTGACGTGACCATTCAGGCTGATGGTGCTGTTCGCGTAGAGGATGATGGCCGCGGTATTCCCGTGGATGAGCACCCCACCGAGCACAAGTCCACTGTTGAGGTCGTCATGACCGTGCTGCACGCTGGCGGTAAGTTTGGCGGCGGCGGCTACTCTGTTTCTGGTGGTCTGCACGGTGTGGGTATCTCCGTGGTGAACGCGCTGTCCACCCGCGTGATTACCGAGGTGCACCGCCAGGGCTACGCATGGCACATTTCTTTCTCTAATGGCGGTGTGCCGGACGGCCCCCTGCGTAAGGGTGAACCGTCCGATAAGACCGGTACCATTCAGACCTTCTACCCGGACCCCGAGATTTTCGAGACCGTCGAGTTCGACTTTGAGACTCTGCGCGCCCGTTTCCAGCAGATGGCGTTCCTGAACAAGGGCCTGACCATCACCCTGACCGATGAGCGCGAGAAGTTCGTCGGTGACGAGGTTGCTGAAGAGAGCGAAAAGAAGGAAAACATCCTCAACCGCGTGCACGCGAACGCTGAGGGTTTCACGACTGTCACCTACCGTTACGACAACGGCCTGTTCGACTACGTACACTTCCTCAACGCAGGCGCGAAGACCATCGTGAACGAGGAGATTGTCTCCTTTGAAGCCGAAGACACTGAGCGCAATATGAGCCTGGAAGTGGCGATGCAGTGGACTGGCGCCTACAAGGAGTCCGTCTACTCGTACGCGAACACGATTAACACCCACGAGGGCGGTACTCACGAAGAGGGTTTCCGTGCCGCTCTGACCTCGCTGGTGAACCGTTACGCGCGTGAGAACAAGCTGTTGCGCGATAAGGACGATAACCTCACCGGTGAAGACGTGCGTGAGGGCCTGACCGCGGTGATTTCGATTAAGATTTCTGAGCCGCAGTTCGAGGGTCAGACCAAGACCAAGCTGGGTAACTCGGAGGCTAAGTCCTTCACCCAGCGTGAGGTGAACGATCACCTCGGTGACTGGTTCGGTCGTAACCCCGCGGTGGCGAAGGATATTGTGCGCCGCGCAATCACCGCCGCTCAGGCGCGTATTGCAGCCCGTAAGGCACGCGAGACGACCCGCCGTAAGGGCCTGCTGGAAACCAGCTCCATGCCCGGTAAGCTCAAGGACTGCTCCTCGAAGGATCCGTCGATCTCTGAGATTTACCTGGTGGAGGGTGACTCCGCGGGTGGTTCGGCTGTTCAGGGACGCGACCCGAACACTCAGGCTATTCTGCCGCTGCGCGGTAAGATCCTGAACGTTGAGCGCGCTCGCCTGGACCGTGCCCTGTCCAATGCTGAAATTCAGGCGATGATTACCGCTTTCGGTACCGGCATTGGTGACGACTTCGATATTGAGAAGGCACGCTACCACAAGATCGTTCTGATGGCGGATGCGGACGTCGATGGTCAGCATATTACGACTCTGCTGCTAACTCTGCTCTTCCGCTTTATGCGTCCGCTGATTGAGGCGGGTTATGTGTACCTGGCTCAGCCGCCGCTGTACCGCATCAAGTGGTCGAACGCTCCGCACGACTACGTGTACTCGGATGCTGAGCGTGATGAGGCTCTGGCTCGTGGCGCGGCGAAGAACCTGCGCCTGCCTAAGGACAACGGCATTCAGCGTTACAAGGGTCTGGGCGAGATGGACTACACCGAGCTGTGGGATACCACCATGGACCCGGCTCGCCGCACCCTGTTGCAGGTGAAGATGGAAGACGCAGCAGCGGCTGACCAGATCTTCTCTGTTCTGATGGGCGAGGACGTTGAGGCTCGTCGTGAGTTTATCCAGCAGAACGCAAAGGACATTCGATTCCTCGATATCTAGCCCGAAACGGCATATACCCCGTATGGAATATGCCAAATGAGCTATATAGCCGAGCGAGTCATTGAGGAATGAGAAAGTAATGAGCGAAGAACAGCAGAATAAATCCACTGAGGTTGACGTAGTCAGCAACGGTGGCGCTGAAAGCGTAGACCACCACGGTCACATTGAACAGGTGGACCTGCAGACTGAAATGCAGCGTTCCTACCTGGACTACGCAATGGCGGTTATTATTGGCCGCGCCCTGCCGGATGTGCGTGATGGTCTCAAGCCCGTGCACCGCCGCGTGATCTACGCGATGTACGACGGCGGCTACCGCCCGGACCGATCCTTCAATAAGTGCGCCCGCGTGGTTGGCGACGTGATGGGTCAGTTCCACCCCCACGGCGATAGCGCTATCTACGACACTCTGGTGCGTCTGATTCAGAGCTGGATTATGCGTTACCCGCTGGCTCTGGGTCAGGGTAACTTCGGCTCCCCCGGTAACGACGGTGCTGCAGCGCCTCGATACACTGAGACCAAGATGGCTCCCATTGCCCTTGAGATGGTGCGTGACATCAACGAAGACACCGTTGATTTCCAGCCCAACTATGACGGCAAGTCCCTGGAGCCTACCGTTCTGCCCGCGCGCATCCCGAACCTGCTGGTCAACGGTTCTTCGGGTATTGCTGTGGGTATGGCGACCAATATTCCGCCGCATAACCTGCGTGAGGTTGCCGAGGGTGTGGAGTGGTTCCTGAAGAACCCGCACGCCACCAATGAGGAGCTGCTGAACGCTCTGATGGCGCGCATTAAGGGCCCCGACTTCCCGACAGGTGCACAGATTCTGGGTACCAAGGGCATTGAGGATGCGTACCGTACTGGCCGTGGCTCTATCACCATGCGCGCGGTGGTCAATGTGGAGGAAATCCACGGTCGTACCTGCCTGGTGGTTACCGAGCTGCCGTACCAGGCGAACCCGGATAACCTGGCGATTAAGATTGCTGAGCTCATCAAGGACGGTAAGGTCACCGGCATCGCGGATCTGCGCGATGAGACTTCGGGCCGTACCGGTCAGCGTCTGGTGATTGTGCTCAAGCGTGATGCTTCCCCGAAGGTTGTGCTGAACAACCTGTACAAGCACACCCAGCTGCAGGAGAACTTCTCCGCGAATATGCTCGCCATTGTTGATGGTGTGCCGCGTACCCTGTCCCTGGATGCGTTTGTGCGTCACTGGGTGGATCACCAGATGGACGTTATCGTTCGTCGTACCCGTTACCGTCTGCGTCAGGCGGAGGAAGAGGCGCACATCCTGCGTGGCCTGCTGAAGGCTCTGGATGCTCTGGATGAGGTTATTGCCCTGATTCGCCGCTCCCCCACCGCTGATGAGGCGCGTAGCGGCCTGATGGAGTTCCTGCAGATTGATGAGGCTCAGGCTCAGGCAATTCTGAACATGCAGCTGCGTCGTCTGGCTGCCCTGGAGCGTCAGAAGATTCAGGATCGTCACGATGAGCTGATGCGCATGATCGCTGAGTACAACGCGATTATTGCTTCGGAGACTCGCCAGCGCGAGATTATCTCTGAGGAGCTGGGTGAGATTGTGAACCGCTACGGCGATGAGCGTCGCACCCAGATTATGTACGGCTACAACGGCGACATGTCCATGGAAGACCTCATCCCCGAGGAGGAGGTCGTGGTGACGATTACTCGCGGCGGCTACATTAAGCGCACCCGAAGTGATCAGTACCGTAGCCAGCACCGTGGTGGTAAGGGCATTAAGGGTGCCTCGCTGCGCGGTGATGACGTGGTGGAGCACTTCTTTGTGACCACTACGCACAGCTGGATTCTGTTCTTCACGAACTTGGGTCGCGTGTACCGTGCGAAGGGTTATGAGCTGCAGGAAGCCGGTCGTGACGCGAAGGGCCAGCACATTGCGAACCTGCTGGAGTTCCAGGGCGGTGAGCATATTGCTCAGGTCATGGAGCTGAAGAGCTATGAGGATGCTGAGTACCTGGTGCTTGCTACTCGCGGCGGCATGGTGAAGAAAAGTCGCCTGAGCGATTACGATACGAACCGTACTGCCGGCCTGATTGCGATTAACCTGCGTGAGGGCGATGAGGTTGTTTCGGCGTTCACCGTTTCGGATAAGGACGATATTCTGCTGGTGTCGCGTAACGGTATGTCGCTGCGCTTCCATGCTGATGATGCGTCGTTGCGCCCGATGGGTCGTTCGACCTCCGGTGTGACCGGTATGAAGTTCCGTGAGGGCGATGAGCTGATTTCTGCGAATGTGGTTACTGAGGGCTCCTTCGTCTTCGTGGTCACTGAGGGTGGTTACGCGAAGCGTACGAGCGTGGATGAGTACCGCGTGCAGGGCCGTAACGGCTTCGGCATTAAGGTTGCTAAGCTAGTTGAGGATCGTGGCGCCCTGGTGGGTGGCCTCATTGTGGATGAAGAGGACGAGGTGCTGGTGGTTATGGCCAGCGGCAAGGTCGTTCGTTCGAACGTGAATGAGGTTCCTGCGAAGGGACGCGATACTATGGGTGTTATCTTTGCAAAGCCCGGTAAGGGCGATTCTATTATTGGTGTTGCACGCAACCAGGATCGTCAGCTGGATGATAGCGACGATGAAACCACTGAGAACACCGAGGCTTCGGAGTCTTCTGAGGCGCCCGGTACGGACAACGAGGGTGAAGCGGCGGCTGCCGATCTCACCGCTACTGGAGGTAACTAATGAGCAGCACTCCCGCGAGCTCCTCTCCTGCGTCGGCACAGCGTTCGGCGTCGGCTGGTGCATCTAAGTCTTCGGGTGCGGCTAAGGCTGGCGCGCGTCGCCCGGCTCAGGCACGTTCGGGCCAGGCTCGTCCTGGCGGTACCGCTAAGCGTCCTGCTGGCAAGCGCCCTGTGAACGCTAAGCGTCCGACCGGTTCGCGCCGTCAGTTGGTGCGTCCGGCGCCGCGTTCGAAGATTCGTCGCGCGCGTCTGGTGGTTCAGAAGGTTGATACGTGGTCGGTGGCTAAGCTGATCTTCCTGCTGTCTATTGCTTTGGGCATTGTGACTGTGGTGGCTTCGGTGATTCTGTGGCTGTTCCTGCAGGCTTCTGGTGCGTTTACCGGTGTGAACCAGCTGATTAGCTCTCTGGGTACTGGTTCGACCACTGTGGATATTTCGCAGATGATTTCGCTGGGTCAGGTTGCTTTGGTGACTACTATTTTTGCTGTGGTCAACACTGTGGTCTTTACTCTGCTGGGTATGATTGGCGCGATTCTGTACAACCTGGCTGCGAAGCTGGTTGGTGGCGTGACCTTGACTCTGAGCGATGAGTCCTAGTTTGTAGCTTTTTGAGCTTTGTGTGCGGGCGGTTCTGTCTCTGGTGGAGGCGGTGCCGCCCGTTCTGCATGCCCCGCTCTGTATGCTTGGGAACCCCCAATATTAAAGTGTGATGCAGAACATGCTTTTTTGATTTGGTGTTACCTTCAAATACCTGTATAGTTATATCTCGTTCTACGGAAGAAATTCCGCAGAGGGAGGGCGTATAGCTCAGACGGTTAGAGCGCTTCGCTGATAACGAAGAGGTCCCAAGTTCGATTCTTGGTACGCCCACTCCACACTATGAAAGGCAATAATGAAGAAATTATTGATTCTTACTGTTCTTTCGTGTGTCACTGCGATGGTCCTGAAAAAGTACCAGAGCAATGAAGTCGTGAAGGCTTGGAAAAATAACTAAACAGTGGTTTCCGCTGAGACGGGGGCGTGGCGCAATTGGTAGCGCATCTGCTTTGCAAGCAGAGGGTTAGGGGTTCGAGTCCCCTCGCCTCCACTTTCCGGTGATTATAGCAAGAGGGAAACGCCTGGTTCCATTCCGAACCCAGAAGCTAAGACTCTTCGCGCCGATGGTACTGCACTTTTGTGGGTGTGGGAGAGTAGGTCATCGCCGGTTTATTTTTGAAAAAGGCCCCGTATCGAAAGATACGGGGTCTTTTGTTGTATTCGCCAAAGTTGTTGTATCTGCTGATGTGATGCGGGGGGGGGTAGATGCGAATACCTCGCGAAGCTGATGTGCTGCGTGCGCCGCGGGTATAGATTCAATTCTTCGTGATATTCGAATGCGCACGGCTGTAGGAAACCCCTACTGTGGAGAATGTGCTCCGCAGAAAGCCCAGCGCCGTAAAAACCCACAGGAGTATCCCGTGCGGGTAGCTTGGTGGCCCAAATGAGGTCTGAATAATAAAGGTGTGTCACAAAAAGAAAGCTGGGAGGTTCCTGAAAGTGAACACTTGGTGAACACACTTTAGCCTCTTGATGGATATAATCACCCCTCTCCCCCGCACTCTCGCATAAGCCACATAAACCAACTTAAGCATTCCGATAGGTGCACCCTTTTTTCCGCGGAATATCGGGAGATTTTCCCCTGAAATATGGGCTCTATAGTAAAACCCTCACGGAAACCCGCTCAATACTGTGGGTTTATCTGTTATTTCGTGTTAATTCGGAATACTTTAGATTTCGTGAAAACCGACAGATAATTTTCTTGTGACTACAGAACTCATTATTCTCGTGATCGTGGTGCTTACCGCGCTCGCCTTCGACTTTACGAATGGCTTCCACGACACCGGTAACGCGATGGCAACCTCCATTGCCACCGGTGCACTGAAGCCTAAGACCGCCGTGGCGCTGTCTGCGTCCCTGAACCTTGTCGGCGCGTTCCTCTCTGTTGAGGTGGCACGCTCGGTTGGTAGCGGCATCGTGAACCTGGATCGTATCGATGTAACAACGGATGGCCCGGCGCTGATGCTTATCGTCTTTACCGGCCTGGTTGGCGGTATCCTCTGGAATGTTTTGACCTGGCTTCTGGGTCTTCCCTCCTCCTCGTCGCACGCTCTGTTTGGTGGCCTGATTGGTTCGGCTATTGTCGCGATCGGCTTTGACGGCGTGCAGTGGATGGGCGTTCTGTCCAAGATTATTGTTCCCGCGGTCCTCTCCCCCGTCATTGCGGCTATTGTGGCGGCAACCGGCACTTGGCTGGTCTACCGTATTGCTGCCCCGGTGGCTGACGACCGTAAGCACGGCGGCTTCCGCAAGGGACAGGTTGCGACCGCATCCCTGATGTCTCTGGCGCACGGTACCAACGATGCGCAGAAGACCATGGGCGTGATCTTCCTGGCTCTGGTTGCTTCGGGCACTCTGAGCAACGATGACGCGATCCCCCTGTGGGTGAAGGCTTCCTGCGCTATTGCTATTGCTCTGGGTACTTACCTGGGCGGTTGGCGCATTATCCGCACCCTCGGTAAGGGCATCGTTGAGGTAGACACCCCGCAGGGTGTTGCTGCTGACGGTGCATCCGCTGCGATTATTCTGACCTCCTCCCACTTCGGTATGGCTCTGTCGACCACTCACGTGGCGTCCGGTTCGATTCTGGGTAGTGGCCTGGGTCGTAAGGGTGCTGAGGTTCGCTGGTCTGTTGCTGGCCGCATGGTGGTTGCTTGGCTGATTACCCTGCCGGCTGCCGCGATTGTGGGTGCTCTG
Source organism: Rothia sp. HMSC071C12 (assembly GCF_001813895.1). NCBI lineage: Bacteria > Bacillati > Actinomycetota > Actinomycetes > Micrococcales > Micrococcaceae > Rothia > Rothia sp. HMSC071C12. The sequence goes on along the minus strand of NZ_KV814345.1, from coordinate 4,280 downwards.
ACCTGGTTGATTGGTCACGGCCTGAATGCTCTGACCGGCACCCAGTTTGTTGGCGAAATGACCGTGTTCGCTCTGCTGGTGATCTTCTGCTTCCTGATGTGGCGTCATTCCCAGAAGGACAACATTGACGCTTCGAACGTGACTGGCGACTGGGATGAAAAGGAAGGCGCTGCAGTCACCAGCGCTGAGGCATCCGCAGAAGCCCAGACCCTTGCTACTGAGAAGGCAGGTTCGTAGTCGTGGAATATCTGATGGACATTGTGAACAAGGTTATTCCGGTGCTGATTGCCGGTTTGTTCTTTGGCGCGGGCCTTCCGGCGCTCTATGCGCTGGGTCTGCGTATGCTGGCTGGTCGTACCGAGTACACCGCGGACGGCAAGCTCGTTGAAATTGAGCCTCCGGGAACGGCGGCGAAGATTGCTGCGTTCTGCATTTTTGCTATTATCGTAGCAATCGTAATCATCGGTATTCTCTGGGTCGCTAAGGACTTTATCGACCACACTTTCGGCTGGAATATCTTCGGCGTAACCGGTGGAGGCCACTAATCCCGTGAACACTAAATTGCATATGATGACTGCTTCGAAGGAGGGGCTCGATGCCTGATAAGAGCATGATCTCTCGAGTAATCGACTGGCTGAGCGTCGGGTATCCCAAGGATGTTCCGGTGCAGGACCGCGCGGCAGTGATGGCTATTTTGAAGATGCGTCTGACCGATGAGCAGCTGCAGGAAGTTGTTCGCCAGCTCATGCAGTCCCGTGCTGCCCGTGGTGAGGCGTACGTGAGTGACCAGCGCATTAATGAGTACATTCGTCGAGTGGTGGATCATACCCCGACCCCGCAGGATATTGACCGCGTCGCTAAGATTCTTGGTGCGCACGGCTTCCTGATTGCGGAGAACCACGTGAATGAGGACGCCGAGCCTACGGCTGGCGGTACCGAGTACGTGACCTACGATGATCCGACGACCGGTGAGATTCGTATCGCTGAGTTGGCTGCCGAGTCGGCTAATATTCCGGCTCCGAACGCTACTGCTGCGCAGGACGACTAAATAGCCTGCTGTGAGAGGTGAAAACTCTCATGAATCTTGTGACCTATGGGGTGGACTCAAGTCCACCCCATAGGTTTTCTTTATGCCCTTCGAATGCTGCGCCGCGGGTTGTCAGCTCACCCATAGGTGTGGGCGGTATTCTAGAGAGACTCACTCCCTCAAACTAATGGCGGGCTTTGTGCTCGCCCTACATCATGGAGATTCTGTGTCTTCTTCACCTACTCCTGAACCCGAGAACTCTCACTTTACGTCCGCTCAAGAAGCCTCTCAGAGCTCTTCTGAGGCGGCATCGATTGCTGCGGAGGACTCTGTTGCTCAGACCCCCTCTACCCGCGTAGATGCCGCTAAAGAGGCTATTGCCGGGCAGGCGCGCCGCCTCGTGGTGCCCCGCCGTTCCCTGCTTCTGACTGGCGGAGTGGTTGCCGCCGCCGGGGTGCTCGCCGCAATGCCGCAGATTGCGGCAACCGGAGTGCTGGGTGAGGATGCGGCGGTGGTGGTTTCGACCGAGAAGCTGTTGGCGCGTCGTGAGCGTCTGGTGCGTGAAAATATCGATACCCGCTACCTGAAGATTGAGTCGCTGGGGCGTATTTATGTGGGTAAGGGGCGTCGTGAACAGGATCTGCGCCTGGTGGGTTCTTTCTCCCTCACGGCGGCGGCACAGGCCGATTTGGCGGCGGCTGCTACGGCTCTGACTAATCTGTCCGTTTACGGTTCTTTGCACCGGCTGAGCGTTACCTATGGCGGTGTGGATTTGGCGAATGACCCGCAGAACGTTGCTAATACGGTGACGGATGCGCCGGTGAGCCCACTGCGAGTCAATGATTCGGCGACTTTGAAAGAAGAGCAGTGGCTGAAGGTACTGACCGCTAACGCAGCGCTGGGAACTAATGCGAGCTACGCTCAGGTGGGGCTGCTTGCGGATGAGCTGCGCCTGAACGCTGTGGTGATTGATGAGAACTATGAATCCCTGATGAAGCGTTTCCGTGCGCTAGCTGAGCTGGATTTGAAGAATGAGCGGGTACAGCAGATTCATCTGAATATTCAGTTGGCTCCGGAGAAGGCGCTGAGTCTGCCTTCGGGTGCGCAGTCGAAGATCTCGGTGAGCGTTGCGGAGTCTTCACGTGTGGCAACGGTGGCTGATGTGCTGTCGAAGGCCGCCACGAGAAAGGAACTAAATACCCTGGCGTCGTTCTCGCTGGTGTGGAACGCCCGTGAAAAGTACCCCTCAGCGAGCCAGTGGGATGCTTTCAAGCTGGGCTTCAAGGGACCGGAGTCGAAGGAGGAGTCCGCGAAGGAGGCGCAACGTACCGCGATTCGTAAATATCTGCAGGAGGTTAGCGTCCCCCTGCAGGCTCTGACGAAGCGGGAGGCGACAGTGCCGGGTGAGGTGATTACCTAAACCCATCAGTAATGTGATGGGTCTAACTAAAAAAATATGCATGAGGATTTGGTGAAGCCGCAAAAGGTGTTATAGACTAGTAGAGCACCACGGGGGCGTGGCGCAATTGGTAGCGCATCTGCTTTGCAAGCAGAGGGTTAGGGGTTCGAGTCCCCTCGCCTCCACTTTCCGGTGATTATAGCAAGAGGGAAACGCCTGGTTCCATTCCGAACCCAGAAGCTAAGACTCTTCGCGCCGATGGTACTGCACTTTTGTGGGTGTGGGAGAGTAGGTCATCGCCGGTTTATTTTTGAACCGAGAACCCCATGTCGAAAGACATGGGGTTCTTTGTATATCCGGGTACGTCAGGGTATATCCGGGCATGTCAGGGAACTACCGCAGGGGGCACCCCGGGGTATATGCACGGGGAGATTCAGCGCTCTACCTGTAGCATCTGTAGCGCCTCCTCTCTCCCCTTTCCTCCCCCCATAAAGAACAAACAATAGCCGCCCGCCAGAGTAAAACTCTTGGCGGGCGGCTATCTTTCATAAAGCGCTCCCTCGCGCCGCTAGCGGCGCCTCAGAAAGCTATCTTAGATCCCCTGAGAGAAGAAGAAGATACGGGAACGCTTATGCGTTCTTCCAGGGGTCCTCCACGGGACGAGCTGCGTTGTAGGCTGCGGCGCCTGCAACACCCAGAGCAACCAGCAGACCCAGGAACGCCAGGCCCTTACGGGGGCGCTTGCCGCCGTTACGCTCAATACGAGCCAGTTCCTTCTCAGCGGCACGAACAGTCTTTGCGGTAGCCTTACGAGCCTTCTTCAGGGCCTTCTTGTTGCCGGTCAGCTTCTCAGCGAACATCTCAGCGGTCTTGCCTTCCAGCGCGGACTCAACAGCAGCCAGAGAAGAGACAATAGTCTGAGCCTTAGCAGCCTTGCGTGCCTTACGCTTCTTGCAGCAGAACATGGGGTGACCTCCATCGGTTGAAATGCGCCAGCGACCAGAAAACGCCGCCGCGCGCGTAGTGTTCACCTCTCAGGATATTCAATTCCCGCCCAAAAAGCCCGCCCAACGGTGCGCCCGGGGCGAAAAAACATGTTAGATGGCGAATGAGCGCCGCCCCGTGCCACAATAGAGCCATGACTAATGCAACTGCTAAGGCAACTATCCACACTAACTACGGTGACATCGTCGTCGAGCTCTTCGGCAACCACGCACCGCTGACTGTTGAGAACTTCATCGGCCTGGCTGACGGCTCCCGTCAGTGGAAGCACCCCCGCACCGGTGAAATCATGAACACCCCCCTGTACAAGGACGTCGTGTTCCACCGCATCATCAAGGACTTCATGATTCAGGGTGGTGACCCCCTGGGCATGGGCGTTGGTGGCCCCGGCTACCAGTTCAAGGACGAGATTCACCCCGAGCTCTCCTTCTCCAAGCCCTACCTGCTGGCAATGGCTAACGCAGGCCCCGGCACCAACGGTTCTCAGTTCTTCATCACCACCGTTGAGACCCCTTGGCTGAACGGCCGCCACACCATCTTCGGTGAGGTTACCGACGAGGCATCCAAGAAGGTTGTTGACGCTATTGAGGGCGTTGAGACCGGCTTCCAGGACCGCCCGGTCAAGGACGTTGTCATCTCCTCGATCGACATCGAAAAGCTCTAATAAACCCCATCGGAAGGCTCATACGAGCATTCTGCTGAAGGTGTTGAGAAAACACGTATAGTTCAGGGGCCCGCCAGGATTCTTCCGGTGGGTCCCTGCGCTTATATGCCCCCCCACACCACCCCGGTTGATCCGGCATACCACCCCTGGAGGTTCAGTGGAGAACTTTCCCAACTACATGAACTACG
>NZ_KV814344.1:0-2893 GCF_001813895.1 Rothia sp. HMSC071C12 | reverse complement strand
CACACATGTTGACATGCTGTTAAGTCTCCATTTGGCAGAATGTGCAGTGATGGATCTTATCTCAGCACACGCTAGAGCGCCGACAAACCAGCACGTCACGTAACGCTTCCCGTCCGACGTGCAGCCGTTTGCAGTGGACAGTTTTCCGCTAAATGCGGCTGTCACCCCCCGTCTTCGGACCCTTCTTCTCTGTGCTCATCAGACTCATGGGCTGTTGCATCATCCATCAGAAGATCAACAATCCTGCACTCACTATCGGCGATAGACCTTGTCACGAGCTGGGCCTGTAATGCGAAGCCTCTATAACCTCCACCCCTTCCATAAGGCAGCGAAGATCAACTAAGGGATTTCCCTCCAGCCAGAGGTTACGTCTTTAGCACCTCGGTTCTTAGGGCGGAACTTTCAAAGTTCTAACTCGTTTGTCCCTTTGCTAAATGGGGCAAGCTGCGGTGCTGGAGGGTACACCCTCCAGCACCGCCCCGCTTACCGCTTAGCCTTCCAGCACCTCACCCATAAGATAGCCGCATGAGAGACTAGAAGGTTCCTGAAGGGCAAAGCCTTCATGATGCAGAACGTAACGCACGTGGTCATCTCCAAGGTGAGCACGCACATGGGTCTGCACCCGCTCAATGAGCTGTGCATACCCAGGGGCGGGCACAGCCTCTAGAATGCTGTCAAAGACGCTACGGGCACGCTGAGCCCCCGTAGTACCGGCGGACACCGGGGGCATGATAGCGAGAATGGGGCAAAGCTTAACCTCAATGCCAAAGCGGTTAGCCCATGAGAGCACATAGCTAATCTTCCAGTCAGTACGCACCGGCACATCATAGAACTCTTCCAAGCTCAGCACGCCCAAGGTGTACAGCTTTTCGGCGACATGGCGGGCGAACCCCTCCACAGTGCATACGGTGGTTGATACCCCGCCATCAAGGGGGAAAAGTTCAGCGGCGGCACGCCCGTTCAGATGGGCGGAAGCTACCCATGATTTGGGGGCGTACACCTGCACAGCAAGAAGGTTCTCAAAGGGGTTCGGGTCAATGGTTCCCATAGCGACTCATTCCTTTCGGTAAGGGGGTTGTTGGTGCCTCCATCGTCTCGCTATGCGCTGTCTTAAATTCTCAAATTTCCCGGTTTGTCCCTTTGCTAAATCCCTTACTCTGATCCGCCAAATACACACCACCACACCTCTTCAATAAAGGCGCAGCCACACGCAACACCTTCCACCCAGCAGCACAGCTCAGCCCTACCCCCCAAAGGCACCCTCCACACACGGGCACAAAAATGGAGGGCCCTTCAGGCCACAGCCCGAAGAACCCTCCACAAAACGGTTTTAACTCACTTCTAAACTACCGCATCTTTCAGACAACCAGCACACAGACATACCCCCTCAAGGCGGCAACACCTTCCACACCACCTTAGGAAAGCAGAGCACCAGCTATCTTCTAATCAGCCAAAGTCTTATACCCCGTGCCAATCTCACGCGCAGAATGCAAACGAATCCCACGCACCAAACGACCAGTACCACGCTGATCAATACGTTCAACACGCGCAATAAGATTCGGGTCCACTTCAGCAATCTCTCGAGCCGCATCAATGAACTTCTTCCGAAACGCCTTCACACTGGTATCAGCACCAAACTGTCCAGCCAACGCCTCCCACGAAATCACCGCACGCGTCGGAACACCCTGCTCCACCTGATACAAGCGATGCTTAAGCCACAGGAAAATATCAAGCGTCAACGGCGACTTCGTCAAAGCCACCAACTGCTCCCAACGATGACGCCCATGAGGAATCGGATACCGCTGAACCACCTGATCATAGAAACGCTGACTCAGCACCAACTGACTCTTACGCTCATTGAGGTTCCCGTCAGGACTAAAAGCGATGGTCACCTCTTCACCCACCACACAGTTGATGGTGTGCACCAGATGGTCCCCATCAGCGTCCGTACTCACCGTCGTGGACTGGAGCGTAAGAGCTAGCAGCGCTCGCAACTGACGTTCGACTTCGCGGGCGTTTCGGGAGCTCCAGGGGATGCCGAGGTCCCGTAGGAACCCTTTATAACTGGTGGCCAGACTGATGTGCGGGCCACCTGCTTTAACAGCTTCGGTGCACAAATAGTGCAGCAGGATACGGGAGTACTTACCGTAAGGCACGAGGCGTTCGGTTTGGGGGGTGCCGTCTCGATCTACCGTAGTGATGATTCCGGCGGTCATGGTCAATGAGTGGTTGCCGTTATGGCGTTCCCAGGAGATGGAGGGAATGTCGGTCTTCTCTCCTCCGCTGGTGCGCATCACAGGTGCACGGTGAGGCAGAGCGAAGGAGAGGAACGTTTCGGGGTAGTGTGCGATGCGTGAATCTTCAGATGATTCACTCCACTGCGCAACGTCGCCGCTGGGTTCATTGGTAGACTTGGTCATGTCTTCCTCTTTTTTCATGCTTATTTTTGGGAAGGCTACGCCGCCAGGAGGAAATCGCCCTTTTCTTCTGGCGGTATTTTCATACCGTCAGAGTCCTCCTGGAGAATGTTTACTTCCCAGACTCATCGGTTGGTGAATATAACGAGTGAGTACCTCGATATTAGCATATTCTTTCGATTGCGCCGCCGTGCATTTTTCAACTCAACTCCCCCTGCATCAGAGATGAATTTAGGAGGGGGACATTTTGTACCTAATTGCCCTTAGGTACCTCTTTCTAGTGCTTTGAAAAGCTGCTCTTCACCTCAGGGTCCCCACCTCGTTTTCACTAAAGGTTGAAGTGAACTTTAGGGTGGGGACATTTCGTACCCAATACGTTTTTAAGGGGGGATATTTTGTACCCAATACCAGAAAATACGGGGGGTCACTCCATCTCAAAAAAGGGGGACATTTCGTACCCAATAGGGGGGACATTT
>NZ_KV814343.1:0-20354 GCF_001813895.1 Rothia sp. HMSC071C12 | reverse complement strand
AGCGGTAAAAGCCTCAAGCCCGGTACTAGAGTAGTAGCTCTAGCACCGGGTGCAAGGCACCCGATACATTCATAATACACGAAGTAACAACCAATGAAGAAGATGATCTACCCCCTCATCCTGTTCATCATTTTCCTAACCTACGCCCTTTAGGTACTACACCAACCACCACAACAGCGAAGACTAACCCACCAGATACCCAACAGCACCCTGCTGCAGCACCACCACATCGGGGGCGCTCGCATACAAGTGCGAGCGCGCCATCATCTAGCCCGGTGCGTCGCGGGGGGGGTGAGGCGAAGGTTTATTCTTTGGGTGCTGCCGGTGGTGTCTTTGGGGTATGCCTGATTCGCTGTAGTCAGAGGTGATGCCCCCAGGGCCTATGTGGGTTCCGTGTGCCGTACTTGGCTGCTAGGGGGTGGGTGAAGATGTCCTGGCGGTGAGTAGTAGGATCACTCTAGCTACCATCTATCTCATCACTAGAAGGAGCAAGCTCAGGCGCATTATCTGCCGTGTTTGCCTTCTCGTAGTGGTCGTTACGGGTGTGGATCGTAGCAGTTTTTGAGTCCTCACCTATCAGAATGACCGGTGGGACATCTTGGCTAGAACTTCGGTGGTAGGCTCTCAGTTTAAGGACGATGAAAGTGTACCGGCGAGGTACACTACAGGACTTTTTGGCTGAAAGAGGTGGAATCATGGCTAAGGTAGCGCATGGTAAAAACGGCACCAGAGGATCGGTGCCCAGCAGTTCAAAAGAGTTGTTGAAGCGGTGCAAGAGAATCGGGTTTCCCATTACTCGGGGAGGCTCTGGGCATCCGCGTATCTGGATTTCGGGAGAGGCCTATCGTGGTAGGAGTGTTACGGTTCCGGCAACGAGTTCTGATTATCGGTCGATGCTCAATAGCATCATGTTTATTCGTGCTCAGACCGGTATAGATTTACGTACTGTCTAAGGTGGCTACGTAACGGCCATGCGCGGAATACGCGGTAAGGCAGGGGTGAAGGTGGCCAGATGATCTTCTGTGCCGGTAGGGTGAGGGGCAGAGAAGAGAAAGTAGAAGGGCCACACTATCCACTATGGATAGTGTGGCCCTTCTGCTGGCCTATGCGGTGCCTCTTCTGACGCTTGAGACACACCATGCTTGTGGGTAAGCTGTCTGAATCCGTCCTGTTGCCAGCAAGGGAACTTACCTATCAAGCTATCGCATAGGCCGCACCCCTGCCGGAAGCAGGGGAGGTGTGAGGTGCTGCCGGACCCCGATAGTGGGGTTTAGAGGGGGGTGGTCAACGACATGATGATGGGGAATAGCAGCATCACGATAGCTACCAGTGCCACCAGGGGGAAGAACAAGCTCAAACGTTCTGTTGCGGCGTTTGCCTTCTCGTGCTGGTCGTTGAGGATACGGCCGTTGATGAGCTCAGCATGGTTACGCAACGCCTCATAAATCTGGGTGTCGTTTTCGCCAGCCTGCTTCAGGATTGAAGCCAGCTCGGAAAGTTCCTTGACCTGAAGCTCCTTACCGAGATCGTAGAGAGCGTCCCAGGGTTGTTTGCCCTGATGGTGCGCGATGGTCATGCGGTTTTTGATTCTGGTGAATACCCAGGTGTTTGATACTTCTGCTGCGCTTGCGGCGGCGGTGGAGGTGTTTGCTCCTTGTGCTCGACGCATGGCGACGCCTTCTAGGTAGGTGGCGATAGCGCGGGAGAATTCTTCACGGGCGTTCTTTGCGTGTGAATCAATGCTGCTGTTGTAGAGCATCCACCCGCACAGGGCGCCGATGAAGATCATCATTAGAGGTAGGGAGATGGATTGGCCGCTCATTGCGCTGAGCATCACCATGCCTACCGGTATGAGGGCGCCGATGAGTGCCCAGTTGAACCGCTGGTACCAGTATGAGATTTCGGAAATGGCCAGAATGTTCAGGTTCTGGGTATCGACGGTGAAGAGCTTGGCGAAGTACTTGGTTTCGGGTAGGTGTTCCATCACCCAGGAGCCGATACGTTCTTCGCTGCTGAGCTTCTGGGTACGCTTCTGCAGCGTCTTAGCGTCAGCGCTGAGGTTCGTCATAGCGGACTTGACGCTCATCTGACGTGGCAGAAGCGGCGAGAGCAGCAACGTGAGGCCCACACCAGCGATGACGCCTGAGATGATGATCAGCGGCATCATCGGCCCTCACCTCCTACGGTGGCAGTAGCCGGGTTCTTCTGGGACAGGTTTTTGGCCCCGTGAGGGGACGGGGTGTGTGCTGGGTGGGTTGAGGTCACGTGACCGAGGATGCGGGGGACAGGGCGGGGTGCCACCGAACGGCGGATGATCACCATGACGCCGATGAGGGCGGCAAAGAGGGCCAAGAAGACAATCTGACCGGCAGCAGTGCGGTAGATGGGAGTCTGCGGAGCCATGAGCAGAACAGCAGAGAAAATGATGATGTTGAGCATCAGCACTGTTTGACGTGCTGAGCCCTGAGTCGCATTCACCTTACGGCGCACCTCAATCTCATTGCGGGTTTGCTGCGTGATGTTCGCCAGAGCCGTCGACAGGCCATCACCGCGCTCCCTGGCAGCAATCTTGAGCAAGAAGATGACACGGTCAATGGTCGGGTCCGCCAAATCCTGCGCAAAAGCATCCAGCGACTTACCCGTAGGCCAAGAAGCGTTCAGACGCGCAATCAACCGACGCAGAGGCACCTTCAAGTTCTCACCAGCGGCCGTATAGGAGGACTTGATAGCACTTTCCAGGTGCGCACCACCCTTAATACGACCGGCAAGGATACCTAGCCACGCCACAATCTCATCAAGCTTCTGCACACCGGTATCCTTAGGCAACAGTAGCTTGGGGACCATAATAATGAGCACCGGAACAATGACCAAAGCCAACATCCACCGCGTCAGCACCCAGTAAGCAACCGTGGCCGCTACCGCAAGCAACAGCGCCCTCTGATTCATCGCCCCAATCCGCCCCTGGGCATGAGAAATCATCTGATCCAGGCGGGTCGGCGCCGTAACGGGCTTCCACTGACCATGTCGAGACACAAAGCGGGCATAGACCATCAGCGTCACGCCGATGCACACCACCGCTACCGTCACCGGCAACATCATGGGGTTCATATCGTATGCTCCTGCCTATGCGGTGGGAGAATCCCAGCCAGCATCCTTCAAATCTTGTAGCATCTTCGGGCTCGAGGGCACTTCATCAAACGACGCGTCATGATGACCGCTCTTGAGCGAGAAAATATTATGAGTGGTCGCCTGACGGGTACCTTCAGCCGGTAGAACCTCACAGATATGGGTCACCACACGACGCGGCTTACCGGTCTCCGGGTCCTTCACCTTCTTCATCTGCACGATAAAGTCCAGGTTCTCAGCCACCTGACCAGACACATACTCACGCGTCAAACCCTTCTCCAAAGCCAGACCCACCAGACGGTCAATAGCCTGATCCGGTTCATGAGCGTGCAGGGTACAGAACGTACCACCGTTAATCTGCATCGCTTCAATCAGCGCAATAATTTCACTACCGCGCACCTCACCGACCATGATGTTCGCCGAGTTCAAACGCAGAGCCTTCTCCACACACTGCTCCAGGCTATATTCGCCGATACGGCGGCCTGAGGCATCACGTTCACTACTGCCGGGGTGGTACTGCAAATCAATCACCGGCAGCACACGGTGCGGCTGCTGATTCAGATGAAGCTCACGTTCCTTCTCAATGGTCACCACCTGCACCCACGGATCAATACAGGAAGCCAACGCACGCATCAGCGTCGTCTTACCATCACCAGGCTCACCAGCAATCACAATCGACTTACGCGCCATAATAGCGGCAGTAAGGAACCTGCGCATCGGAGCAGTCAACGTACCCAACTGCTCCAGCTGCTCCAACGTAATGTTCACATACCGGTGAATACGCATCACCAACGAAGGACGCGACGCCACCGGCGGCGCAATCGCCGCCAAACGAACATAGCTAATCAAATCCATATCCAAATCAGGATTCGTCGTAGAGAACGGACGAGAAGCATCACCCTGATTCGAGGCAATATTCTGAATCATCTGCATCAGCTCAGCATCCGTAGCAGCAATCGGCTCAGCACGCTCCGTACGACCATCAGAGAACTTCAAAAACACCTGATCACACCCGGCAACATGGATATTCTCCACCTCAGGCATATCAATCAGCGCCTGAAAACGACCCAAACGATACAGCAGATCATAGACCTGCTGCTGAACCCTCTGCACATAAGCATTCGTCCAACGATCACGGTCACCATCAACATCCACCAGCGCAGTAATGTAGGCGTTCAAAGCCTGAGCAATCATAGAACGGGTCTTAGCCTGCTGCTCCTGAACACTCAGTTCACTCATCTGCTCCTCTTCAAGAGACAGACGGTTTGAGACCTGCTCCTGAATCGTCTCAACATCACTCCACATCTGCAGCAGGTGCGCAGGGATGACCGGTTCATCTGAGGATGACGGCGGCACCACCGCAGCAGTAGCTGATGCGCTCGCACTTGCGGTGGTTGCGGTGGCCGGTGAGTTGACGGTAACAGTAGGGGTAATGGTGCTGGTAGCAGAAGGGGTGGGGGTTGCGGTGACCGGGGTGACCGGAACCATTGGGGGAGTAGGGCCAAGTGGGTCAAAACCGTACGGGGCTACTTCCACCGTGACCGAGCCGGAAGCAGAGGGGGTGCTCGTTGCGGTGGTGGGGGCGTTGTCGGTGGCCTGTTCAGTGCTCTGCTGGAGGCGTTGGCGCAGCAGGGGAGAATTCATGATGCTCATCAGCGGAGAATTCTGAGGTGCACTCATCGGCGGGTATCTCTTTCGTCAATTGCGCTCATGGTGAGCGAAGGAAGTGGGTATTTATCGGGAGGCGATGTTCAGGTTTTCGGCCTCAAGGTTCAGACGGGTCTGAAGTTTGGCGCTATAGGAAGAAATTGCCTTGTGGTAGATGCTGAGCTTCTTATCCAGCTTCTTGGCGGAGGTGGGGATGTCGGCGCCATGGCTGAAGATTGAGGCGGCATCGGGGCTGTAGGGCAGTACGGTGAGAACTGGAGCTGAGGGAATCAAGGGAGCCAATTCGTTGGCCGGGAAGTTCACGGCAGGGCTTTGATGGAAGACAGAGCACAGCCCGTCAGGGTGGCCCTGTTGTTCTAGCATCTGGTGGATTCGGCTCACGTTCTCTTGGGCTGCCCATGCGTCAATAAACGTTGCTGAAAGGTGGGTGACTGCTAGGTCAGCGCCGGTAATGAGGATCATGCGGTCCAGTTCACGGGTGGTAATACGGCCCATGTCGAAGAACACGTCATAGCCGGTGGCCTTCTCGAAAGAGCGGGCTGCAATGAGCAGATTGTTCCAGAAACTCTTATGGCCGGTTGCTGCGCGAGGGGAGGGGAAGGCAGGCAAAAGGTGCTTGCGGTACCGCTGATCTTGAGCAAACCGGGCAGGGTCCTGTGCCAGGGGGATGAGCTGGTCAAAGAACGTTTTTGAGTTCATGCCGAAGGTGTCGAAGTCTTTAGCCAGCTCGGTCATGTTGCGGTCGTAGACGACGTTGCCTCGCATGAACCCAGCCATCACTGCAGACGGGGAGGCCGTATCAGCTTCGACCAGCACCACAGGGCGCGGCCACTGAAGAGCTAGAGCGACGGTTGACATTGTGACGCCGGGGGCGCCGTGGGTCGAGAAATGCGCAATGATTGCCATGACTTACTGTGCTCCCTCAATTAGCACGGCAACCTTCTTCTGCACAACGGCATCCATGAAAGCGGACTTCTTGGAGGTGCCTTCAGGGACCACGACGTCAATCTTTGTATCCCCGTTGACCGTGGTGACCGTATCGACGGTGCCGGTGACGGCAGCTTCTACGTTGGCAGAATCCTTGTTGGCGCCGGTGTTGGTCGGAATGAGGATGACGCGGTCACCGGCCTTGAGCGGGCGGACCGGGATGTTGGAGGAGGGTAGCTGAAGACCAACAATCTCCTGACCCTGCTCGGCACTGGGCAGGTTGGGGGCGGCGTTGCTGCTCAGAAGCACCTGTCCGGAAGAGATGTCCTTGGTAGCCTTCTTACCCACCAATTCAGAGCGCTTCTTGTAGGGTACGGCCTGAGCCGGAGGGTTCAGAACGTTCATGGTGCCCAGCTGTGATTCTTCAATGACTGCGCCGCGAGGGATGTCCTGGGTGACGGTCACGATCTGTTCCGGGGCGTTATTGGTTGCCAGTGCGTAGGAGCCGACGATACCTACAGCGGTGAGCGTTGCGCCAAGAACCATGATTCGGCGAGTCTTCGCTTTGGTCTGGATGGGGGAGAGGTATTCGTATTGTTCGGTGGATTCGTCGGTGGGGGTGATGAGTCGGTCTTTTTTGCCAAAGGGTGAAAGCGCCATGGCGTCTCCTTGTGGGGGTGTGGTTGGTGTTCTCTATGTTGCAGAATAGCATAGCTGACAACATATTTCTTATAACATTGCACATGTTCAAGTTTATGTGTACCTTTATGGTATGGAGCCAATTTCCCGCACGGGAAGCCACACCCAAGGAGATAGCATGACCGCCCCTGAACCTCGTTTGCGTCGTCGCACTAGTAACAAGAAGCTGCATCGTGGATATGCCCACGGTCTGCGCCGTGTTTATACCATCAGCAACGGTAAGGGCGGCACGGGTAAGACCAGTTTGACCGCCAATATTGGTGCTATCGCAGCTGAAGCTGGGTACCGCATCCTCCTGGTAGACCTTGACCCGCAGGCTAACCTTGCCGAAGATCTCGGCTATGGAGAGCACGCCGATGGCGGCGAGGCACTAGCCGAGGCCCTGCACAAGCGTACCGCCCTGCCGGTCATCAAGAACGTGCGTAAGAACCTGGACGTTGTCCCTGGTGGCATGAGGATCACCAACGTTGTTCAGGTCATTGCGCTTAACTCCACGACGTACTCTGAACCGACGCTACATGACATTTTCTGCTACTGCCTGGAGCAGATCGCTGGAGATTATGACCTGATCCTCATCGATACCCCTCCCAGCGAAGGCATTTTGGTCGAAAGCGCTTTCGCCTCCTCAACTGGTGTGCTCATCCCGACCAAGCCGGATGCTTCATCAGTAATGGGTGTGGATATTACTGCTGACCGTTTTGAAGCTATTAAGCCGCTGAACCCGACGCTGACGCTGGTGGGCGCGGTACTGTTTGGTACCGGTGCACGTTCAACGAAGATCGACGCGCAGGCTCGTGCTGATCTGGCCGAAATTTTCGGCCGCGATGATGTGGTCTTCGAGCACAAAATCCGCACTGCTGAAGGTGCAGCAGTTGACGCCCGTCGTGAAGGTAAGGTCATGCACGAGATGAGCGATGACGTGCGTGAATCCACGCTGGCGCGTCTGAAGCAGCTAGGCCGTAAGGGCAAGGTTGAAGAAGAGAGCACTGAGCCGCTACCGCATTTCCACGCGTCGAATATTGATGGTGTGGTCGATGACTACCAGCAGGTGACGTTTGAGTTCTTCCAGCGCGTGATTGCCCTGGAAAAGTACCTGAGCGAATAGAGCAAGGAGAACAGAGCAGATGACAACCACGCCGAACAAGCGAACCCGCGTGTTTAACTTGCCTACTCTCTCTGCTGCTCAGACGCAGGATATCCCTGCCGTTGAGCCAGCTGTGAATGAGCCGGTGAACGTTTCGGAGCAGGGCCCGGTCATTGATGTTAAAACCAGACTTCAGGGATTGCCTGAACGAGAGGACCGCGCCGCAGCCCAGATCCCTCCGTCACCGCCGCTGGCCGCCTATGACGGGTCGGTGAGCAAGGGACGCGGAAAGTCCCGTAATAAGAAGTACAACCTGTCCATCGATAAGGATTTGATCCCTCGTATCCGCTGGGCGGTTCAGCAGGAAACCGGGTTTGTCTATAAGCAGGGTTACCTCTATTTGAAGGCTGTGGATGAAGTATCCATGGACGAAATCGGGTACTACTTGGACGCGTATCGCCGCAACCTGAGCACGGTTCCGCAGATGCCTGAGGTCCAGGTTCGTCTAGGTACGTTGCATACTGTACCGACCGCCCCTAGCTTTACCCCGGAGCAGATGGCTGTGGTGCAAGATCGCGCTGACAGGCTTGGTATTTCGCGTAGCCGTTATTTTGCAACAGCGTTGAGGATTTATCTTGACCGCCATCAGATGCGTCCGCCCTCGCAGGAACTTCTGGCTGAAAATCTTCAGCAGTACATTGCCAGCATGGGCCTTGAGGTCCCGGCTGAGGACATTAAACGCCTGGTCAAAAAGGCGCGTGTCATAGATGTATCTGCTACTAAGGATTCTTAGGGTTCTTCGTTGGAGCCTTAGAATATTGAAAATGTGCCCTACTTCATGACGCTTTTGCCGCTGTGGCAGGTGCCTTCATAAAGATATGAAGGCTGTGGCGTTGAGAGCACATCACACCACACCGATAACTGAAAGGAAAAATCAGCTCATGACTGCGCTGTACACCAACCTCTGCCTCTACATTTCAGGCGCTTACGACAAGATGAATGCTCGACTGGACGCCAAGCGTGAGTCCGGCATGGAAACCATCGAAATTCTGATTTGGGCCATCGCCATCCTGGCCATCATCGCCCTGGTCTACAGTGCACTCAACACCTTCGTAGGTGGCCTGCTGCCCAAGCTGACTCTGCCGTTCTAAACCATAGAAGACAGCAGATATGAAACGACGGGTTCGCCTAGCACGCGATGGTGGCCTCTCAGAAACTGGGTCCTACACCATTGAGATGCTCATCTACATTCCCATCGTGATGTTACTGCTTGCCGCAATAGCCCAGTTGGGTGTTTTCTTTACCGCTAACGCTGAGGCTCAAAACGCTGCTGATTCGGGCTATTACGCGGCCCGTGTCATTGGCGGAACCTCAGAAGACGGGGTAGAACAAGCCCAGCATCGCCTCAACGTGACCTCTGCTTTGAAGGACGCACGTGTTGAGGTTCAGCGGGATAGGGACCAGACGACGGTCACTGTGACCGGAACAGCATCAGCTGCTCCGCCGTTCCTTCCTGCTATGACGATTACCCGCCAAGCGCAGGGCCCTTCCGAAGAGGCCCTGCGCTAAAGGCGCATTCACCACCGACCATACCGACCACACGCAAAACAACAAAGGGGTTTTATTCCGTGAAAACTCAGATTCTCAGGGTCTTCTCCCTGATAGCCGTGCTCTTCATCATCCTTGGAATCCCGGCGCTGTTGATCACTGTCTCCGGCAACCCCTTTGCGTCGTTGGATATGGTCGGTGGTGTCATCGCCTCCGTTGATGGGGCGTTGGCTTTCCTCCTTCACGTCTTTATCCCAATCATCGCCTGGGTCGGATGGGCGTCGCTGGTCATCCCCCTGGTGGTTGAAGCGGTCGTTCAGGTGCGCCGTGGCGATTCGGTGAAACTGCCGAGCGTACTGCGTATGCAGCAGAACGTTGCCGCCGTGCTAATCGGCATGATCTTGGCCTCTACCGCAGGTATCTCTACCGCTACTGCTGTTGAGTCCGGTGGCTCTGCCGGTGTGCCGCCTACCCCGACCCAGACTGTCTCTGCTCCTGCCACGGTGCAGGCTGATTATGGTGCCCCTTCGGCTGCGGAGAAGGTACAGGCCTCTCAGAAGGGCCCGTCCTACATGGTCAACGGTAACCAGACGCTGTGGGATATCGCTGAAACCACGCTCGGCGATGGTAGCCGTTACGTCGAGATTTTCGCCCTGAACCAGGGTGTTGTGCAGAAGGACGGGGCAGCATTGCTGTCCTCGGACCAGTGGCTGCACGACGGATGGGTGCTGACCTTGCCGCAGGACGCTAAGGTCCCGCAGCCGGTTGCAGGCACCGGCACCGTGACGATTAAGCCCGGTGACACTCTCTCCGAAATCGCCCTTGAAAACTACGGCGACATGGAAGCCTACCACTACATTGCAGGCGCAGCCTCTACGACCACCCAGCCTGATGGCACCACCATCCAGGATGCTGATCTGATTCAGCCGGGTTGGGAATTCACCATGCCCGGTACCCCGGCTGCTGCCTCCACCCCGGCCGCTCATAATGGCGCGGGTTCTTCTGGCGCGCCTGCATCCTCTGCCGCTTCTTCAGCAGCTGCAGGCTCTTCTGCCGCTGCTGCTCAGGCACCGTCTGCTCAGGCGTCTTCTGCTGCCGCCTCCGCATCGGCTACCCCGGCTGCTTCTGCGGCCTCCGCTGCTGCTGGTGCTTCCACCGCAGCATCTACTGCACCTTCTGCCGCGTCCTCTGCCGCTGTTTCCGCCGATGAAGCTGCCGCAAGCATCGGCTCCTCCAGCGCACACGGAGCCCCCAAGGCACAGCACACCACCGCACCTACCTCCGCAACCCCGGCAGCACCTTCTGCCGCCTCCGCTACTGCGTCCACCGCAGCAACGGCACAGAACCCTGCTACCGGCTCCACTGCCCCCACCCAGCAGGAGAACAACGCCGCCATCCCCGGCGGCACCATCGCCAACGACACCACCAACAAGACCGCCACCACCAACAAGACCGACACCACTGAACAGGCAAACGAAACCGACAAGAACAACACCGGCGCGCAGACCCACAACGTCGAAACCGCCGGCAGCACCCACAACACCGCCACCACCGAAGACGAAGAAAACAACTACAACCTGCCCCTCACCGGCGGAGCCCTCCTAGCAGCAGGCCTTCTCGCAACCTTCGCAGCCCGCCGCTGGCACCAGCGCCGCCGCCGCACCCGAGGCCAAAGCCGCCCCATCAGCACCGAAGCCGCCACCACCCTCACCCACCTCGAAGCAGAAGCCGCCACCGCACCCCTAGCCGCCCTCGACCACGGCCTACGCCTGCTAGCCCTCCACTGCCACAACAACGCAACCCCCGTCCCCGTCCTGAAGTACCTCACCCTCAACACCACCGAGGCCAACCTCTACTTCGAACAAGACACCAACCTGCCCGCACCCTTCCAGAGCACCAGCGACGCCAACCTATGGACCCTACCTCTAACCTCCATGGAGATCGAAGAACCGCTGGATCTACCCGCACCCTACCCTGCCCTGATCACCATCGGCGATGACCGCGAAGGCGCAGCCCTAATGCTCAACCTCGAACACGCAGGCTCCCTCCAACTACACGACCCCCTACAGGAGAAGACCGCCACCAACACCATCAGCCAGATGCTCGGCTCCATCGCAGCCGAACTACTACTCAACCCCTGGGCAGAAGGCCTACACCTGAGCCTGCTCGGCGTCGACGACTCCTTCCTCACCGCACTATCTGCTGACCGAGTCACCACCTACACCACCGAGCAGACCGAAGCCTGCCTCAACGACCTCACCGCCGAAGCAAACCAGCTCAAGAACTACCTGAACACTGCAGGATACACCTCCGTCCACGAAGCACGCATGGCAGGAGCCGACTCCTTCCCCGCCCACATCGTCATCGTCTCCGACACCATCGACGACATGGCACGCTTCGACCTGCTCGAACTGGTACGCACCATGCCCAACGTCGCTATCGCCATCATCTCCCACAACGACACCGACGAAGACACCAGCCGCTACGGCCTCAATATCGTCCGCACCCCCCACGGCAACCTCTCAGACACCATGGTTGAGCTGTCCCCGATGGGAATCGTTGTCGTGCCGCGTTACCTGACCGAAGAGGAAGAAGAGGCCATTTTGACGCTGCTTGCTGAGGCCTCTGCGGACCCGACCCCGGCACCGGCAGAAGTCCTGCACTTTCCCGCACCTGCTACCGTTGTTGCCGATTCTGCTATCGAGAAGCAGATGATTGAAGCTCAGGGTTTTGACGCTCAGAGCTTTGACGTTTCGACGCCCGCCCCGGAACACACCACCGAAGCAGCAGAGGCTGCAGCACCTGCAGACACCACCGAAGCAGTGGAGGCTACGGACACCCAGCCCGTCACCGACACCACCGAACCGGAACAGGCCCCCAGCTACGGAATCGATACCGCCTACGGCATTGATACCGCCTACGGGATCGACACTGCCTACGGTATCGACACCGCAACCCCCTACGGCATCGACACCGCCTACGGAATCGACACTGCCGCACCCACCCACGAGCTGGAAGAAACCACCCCCGAAACGGCTACACCCGAAACGGCTGTATCCGAGGAACCCGTATCCGAAACGACCGTGCCCCAGGCGCTCGCACCTGCCAGCTACGAAGACGGAATGACCCCTGAAGAGCTACGCGCCGACACCCTGCAGGTCTTCGCCCACCTCTTCGGCGACACCGGCGTTTACGATGCTTTGGTCAAGGACGGCAACAACCTCACCCACGATGCCAAAACCAATCTGGAGCACCCCTTCCTGGCGATGCTGGGCCCGGTACGTTTGCTCAACGCCAACGGCCCGGTACCTCGCACCAAGGGAACGAATGAGCCTTCTACGGTGCTGATGGACCGCTACGCCTCCGTCGCCGCATACCTGCATCTGCACCCTGGAATGACCACCGAAAGCTACCACAACGCATTCTGGCCTGGAGAGCACCACAGCTCCACCAAGGCCGTCTCACGTCGTAACCAGCTCACCGGTAAAGTCCGCCAGTGGCTTGGCTCCAGCAAGGACCACCAGCAGTACCTGCCGCGTGCAGTATCAGGCCAGTACACCCTCTCTGAACTGATCAACTCCGACTGGAACCTGTTCCAGGCACTCACCGGCGAGGACCTGTCCGAGCAGCCCACCTCATACCTGCTAGCTGCTTTCAGCCTGGTCCGTGGCGTCCCTCTGAGCGGCAAGAGCACGCACTATGCGTGGGCTGAAAACGACCGCGAATACATGCGTGACCGCATCATCGACGTCGCCTACGAACTGCTCGATCGTGCCCGCACGGCACAAGACCACCGCCTGATCCTTCAGGTTGCCCGCGCCGCCCGCATGATCGACAGCACCCAAGACGCCTTCTGGACGGCAGAAATCCACGAGGAAATCCTGACCAACAACGCCCAGAAAGCAGAAGAGCTCAAGACCCAGTTCCTGGAATACCTTGACTGCTGGGATGCAGAACCGACCGAGGAAGCAGCCAAGGTTTTGAACCTGGCCGCCTAACCCCGAAAGAAGAAACATTAGATGACTGTGACCAGCAGCCACGGCACCACCCCCGGCACCCCGCCCATCGCCAAGGGCGTGCTCTACCGTGCCGGATCCATCAGCTTCACCGTCTCCCTCATCCTGGGAGTCACCGGACTATGGCAACAGGTGATGCCGTGGCTGCTGATCCTCACCATCTTCTACTACGCGTATCCCCTCATGTCCTGGGACATGCGGCACAAGCTACTGCCGAACGCCTACACCTACCCGCTGGCGGTTGCACAGGCAGGCTTGGCCACCGGACTGTTGGCCACCGACCCGATCCGCAACCTCACCGGTGAACCATCACAGGGCGCTACCACCCACGGCGCCACCATGCTCATCACCACCGGCATCATCACCGGCATCCTCTTCATCATCGCCCTCTTCGCACCCCTAGGCCTAGGCGACGTGAAACTTCTAGCAGGACTAACCGCCGCAACCGCCTACTACGGATTTGAAGCTGCTTTCATCTCCTTATTCCTCGGGCACATCCTCGCCCTACCCGTAGCGTTCATTGCCCACCGTAGGGGAGAAAAAACCATCCCCATGGGCCCCTTCCTCATCACCGCAGCCCTCCTGGTGCTACTCTTCATGCCATTACGCACACTCTTCTTCTAACTTCATCTCAACCCGTTTCAACGCCCCCAAAGAACCCCTTGGCTCTTAGGGGGCATAACACTACCCCAAAACACCCCCCAAAGATGTCCCTCAGGGACACCCCCACAAAAAAATCACCACCCCGTGAGGTTTCCACCCCACCCCCTGGTGCCTTCATAACAGTAGATACCTGCCACCAGGCATAAGAGACCAACCACTACCCCAAGGAAACCCCACCATGTGCGACTGGAAACCCGGCCCCCGCTGCTTCACCCACTACGAACCCATCTACGACGCCGCGAAGGAAAAGTACTTTGAGCTTCTCGAAGAAGCAGATAAGAAAGCCGCAGACGGCACCCTCACCGACGAAGACCGTCTCAAGCTCCAAATAGCCTTCCAAAACTACCAGGCCGCTCAGCGCATGTTCTACATGTCCCCCAAAGCCCGCAAAAAGCACTTGGGAGACGAAATCGTCAAAGCTCGCGCAGCTTTCGAAGAAGCCCAAAAGTACAGCGACGAACACCCCAACGACAAATACGCCGAAACCTGCCTCGCCAACGCCACCGCAAACCTCAACCAGCTTGAGAAACAAGCCGTAGACGGAAACCACCGCTGGCAGCAGGCAAAACTCGCCTCCGAACTTGCCGCCCGCCGCAACGAAAACGCCCTCGAACGAGGCATCTTCAGCGAAGCCACCTACACCGAAGAAGACCTCGAAGACATCGACCTGAACACCTGGGACCGCGCCTGCCCCGACGGCACCATCACCCTGCACGGATTTGACGACAAACTCAAAAAATCCTCCGACCCCAAAATCTACCGCGAAGCAACCATCACCCGAAAAGTACGTATTGAGCTACCCACCGGCGAACGCGTCCACGTCGACCTACAAGCACGCATCATCCAAAAAAAGAAGAACTCCTCCAGCTACACCGTCGAATACACCGTCCACTACAAGGGACAAAACCTCGGCACCCTCATCCCCAACTCAACCGCACACGACGGCTACTACGGCGTCGGCGCGGTCGCTGAACACCGCCCGGTAACCCGCGACACCGCCGATACCGCACGAGACGGCGGCCGTCTCCGCAAGACTGACTGGGAGCACTACCAGGAAGTCAACGAACTCACCGACGAAGAACTCGCCGAACACAAAGCAACCTACGAAGCCAACGTCGAAGCAATCGCCGAACACAACAACCAAAACGACGAAGGAATGTACACAACCGGCACCTCCTTCAACAGACTCATCAACACCACCCACAAAGGACAAAAACACAACAACTTCACCCGCCAACTCGTCCAAGACAGCAACGCCCACACCAGCTTCAACAGCATCTCTGGCGCCAAAAATGACATCAAAAAAGTTCTGACCAACCAGGACGCTCTCATCACCAACCTAGTCATGAACGCCCGCACCCAATCCGTCAACAACTACGCCGAGCAGCAATTCGGAGCAAGCAAGAAAGCAGACCGTGAAAAAGTAGAGCGCGAAGCAAAAGCAAACCTCGAAAAACTAGACGAACGCCTCCAACCCAAAACCCGCCGCGAAAAGCGCTCCTTCGGCGGCGGCATGGACCGCGCCGAACGCAACATCGCACGCGTCGAACGCAAAATGGCACAAATCAACATAGGAAAAGCAGCCGCAACCCGACGAGAAAAAACCCTCAACGCATCCAACAACCACCTGACCAAACTCCAACAACAAACCGGCAACCTCACCTACAGCACCCGCGTAGACCCCACCCGACGCCCCACCACCAAAGGAAACTACACCTATACAGCAACCCACACCCTCAAGGGAGGCCGAAAAGAAAGCATTACCATCGAATTCAAGAAAAACGGCAAACTCGCCAAAGGCTACACCAAAGAACCCTCAAACATCCCCAACATGGTCGCCATCAAAAACCCCCAAAATCAGACCATCCACCTCAGCCCCGGCCAGTACGCCACCATGACCAACACCGACAAGAAATAACAATTTAGCAAAGGGACAAACACGCAAAAACTACACCCCACCACCCCCAAACCCCTACAGTAGAACCACAACAAAACCCCACTACAGAAAGGAACCACCACCATGGCACGCAGCCCCCAATCCGAAGCCAACTACAAGGCCTACCAGAAGAAGTACCACGCAGAACGCAACGCCCGCGCTCGCTATGCGTATGAAACTCTGGAGAAGGAAAACCGCGTCGTCGTCAACGGCAAGGACCTCTCCGCCGAACTTATGCACACCCGCGCCCCCGGTGTTACCGGTGAAACCCCCTGGGAGAAGGACCTGAGCATCCATCCTCTCAAGTGGCGCCGCCAGGGCATGCCCAAGGACCTCCCAATCACCGTCATGAACGCTTTCGGTGACGAGGCACCCGGCCGCTCCTTCACCGACCCGCGCATGCTCTTCGACGCATCCCTCTTCGACAACATGACCGATGAGGAAATCGCCTACTTCAACGACGAGAAGCACTGGGTCGTTCCTGGTCCTGAGAAACGAGACCGCATCACCCTCGACACCGAACTCGAAAACGAACCCGGCGTCTACGGCTACCTCGTACACACCAACCGAGGCCGCAAAGAAGTCAACAACCCACCTGCAGGCCGCCCCACCTATAAGCGCAAGGACGGCAAGGTCCTCGTCTGGGATGACCCCCGCCTGGACGCACCCTACTGGCAAGAATGCGGCGACTACATGTTCACCTACTTGAACGAACAAGAAGCCCGTGAAGCCTTCAAGCAGCAGAAGCTGCACCTGTACGACCTCAACCAGGAAGTACGCCTGTACCGCTTGACCAAGCCCATCAATCTCGGTGAGGCACGTGCATGGCTGAACTGCGACCACCCGCTGCGTGAAAAGGAACACGGCGCCATCACCCTGGATGCCTTTGGTACCGGCCAGTACGACAACCCTGGTGCACTCCGTCTGCCGCAGCAGCCTGCCCCGGATGAGGATGAGCAGGACCGCATCGCTGAAGAAGCATACTGGAATAGCCTCACTCCTGAAGAGCAGCAGAAGATCCTGCATGATCAGGACTACTACGAAAAGCTGGAGGAAGAACGCTGGCAGATTAATCAGAAGCGTTGCGAAGCTCTTGAACGTTTCTGGAAGGAACGCTACAACATCGATGACTACGTTAACCAGCATTTGCAGTGGGCACTAGAAGAAGCGGCTGAGGATCCGGATGATGTTTCTGCTGTCCACTACGCCAAAATCCTCAGCGAACAAGTTCCGGTTATGCCCCTTGATGAAAAGCTCCTTTTCATCAAGGAAGATATGTACCCGACTGCACCATCAGCCTGCGAAGAGGTCCTGCGTAAGCTCAATATCGTCACTCCCTATGAGACGCTGACTCATCTGGTGGACGTCATGCCTTTGAACCAGGAAACGATTGAGCATGCCGTCAAGGTTCACAAGATGCTATTGAAGAAAGGCACCGAGACCAAGAAGCTGGGCTTCCGCCGCAAGGGCGGCCAGTACCATCTGAACGAGGAGCAGGAGAAGTACGTGCGTGCTGGCCTGGTAGACCGCTTTACCCGTCAGGGTGAACGTGCTTCAGCTGAGCTACTCATGTACGTCTATCACAACGAGTGGTACCGTTGCCTGGATGCAGGCCAGATTGGAGAAATCAACGGCTTCTCCTGGGAGACCATCAACATGGATGACTACCTTGCTGGTCATTTGCTGACCTATGGTGATGACCTGCCCTACGGTGCGTTTGCTCCGAAGCATGACCGTATTGAGTTCCTGGCTGATCTGCTCACGCGCGGTGAGATTGACGTGCCGACCTTCTGGAAGCGTGTTGAGGCCTCCTCATACGTACGCGGCTTGGAACAGTTCGGCCCTGATGGTGAGGAACCCTTCATCATTACGAAGAAGAACTGGCGTCAGTGCGTTAAGTGCTGGGATGAAGGCCGCCCGGAGGGCTACGTGCAGGACCCTGTACTAGATTTGTCATCGTTCCCGGAATCTTTGGGTGGGGGTAGCTTCGAGACGTACGAAGATCGTCTCTGCAGCTGGCGTACTAAGGATTGGGAAGCCTGGATTGACTCGCTGCCTGATGACTGGTGGGTTGTAAATAGTGATGCGGTTGCGGTGGCATCGTACCAGGTTGAGGACCCTACGTTGGTTCCGGAGATGGTGGATTATTACGTCAAGAACGGCCCGCAGGTTTACAGCTACTAGTACCGCATCATGAACAGCAAAGGGCGGTGACCCCAATCTAGGGGCCACCACCCTTTGTATCTGAGGAAAACCATCACACACAGCAACAACGAAAATTATTGCTTCTGCAGGGTGTTGGTCGTACCGCTGTTCTTCTAACCGCAGACAAGTACCGGGGAGAGTGAACGACCATTTGGAACAGGGCATGTGGAGCAAACCCCTATACTGAAAGAGTTCATGCCGCCGGGTACGAAACGGCTTGTGGAAGCTGGGAACGCTCCCACCGAGTAAGGCATCTAAACCCGTGATGGCACACATGTACAACAGGGTCCCGTATGGGGTCCCGAACTATTGATGTTTCTTCGCCTGGAGAGACGATAACTACTTGAGAGGTTAACCGCCCCCATGACGACGCAGTCTACGGATTCTTCCGCTACTACTGACGAGCACCGTAACCGCAACGCTGAGCGTGCGCAGCTGCACTCTACGATTTGGCGTATCGCTAATGATTTGCGCGGCTCGGTAGACGGCTGGGACTTTAAGCAGTACGTGCTGGGCATGCTCTTCTATCGTTATCTCTCGGAGAGCCAGGCACGTTTTATCGATAAAAATTTTGTGATGGAGGAGCCCTTCGCTCAGACCTCCGATGAACCGTTCACCTATGAGGTGAAGAAGATAATTGTTGATGAGCGTGGCTTCTTCCTACTGCCCTCACAGCTGTTCTCAAATGTGCACGCGAAGGCTCGCCAGGACCAGAACCTGAACGAGACCCTGGCGAACGTATTCAAGGCGTTTGAAGAGTCGGCACGCGACACCGAGTCTGAGGGCAACGTGAAGGGCCTTTTCGATGACTTTGTACTGGACTCAAACAAGCTGGGCGTCAGCCCGGCAGCTCGTCACGAGAACCTGCTCAAGCTCATGGACGCTGTAGCAGATATGAACCTGGGTAAGGACTACGAGGACAGCGAGAACGATGCCTTCGGTGACGCCTACGAGTACCTGATGGGCATGTACGCGGCGAATGCGGGTAAGAGCGGCGGCGAGTACTACACTCCGCAGGAGGTTTCGGAGCTTCTGGCGAAGATTGCCATGGACGGCCGCGACGCTGAGAAGATTCGTACCGTGTATGACCCTGCATGTGGTTCAGGTTCGCTGCTGTTGAAGTTTAAGCGTGAGCTGGGTAAGAACTCGAAGGGCCTGTGTTTTGTCGGCCAGGAGATTAACCTGACCACCTACAACCTGTGCCGCATGAATATGATGCTGCACGGTGTGCCGGTGGATGATTTCAGTATTGCGCACGGTGATACTCTGATTGATCCGAAGCACCGTAACGGCAAAAACCCTAAGTTTGTAGAGCCCTTTGGCGCAATTGTGTCTAACCCTCCGTATTCGACGAAGTGGAAGGGTGATGATGACCCGACCCTGATTCACGATGAGCGTTACGCTCCTGCATCCGTGCTGGCACCGAAGTCGAAGGCTGACCTAGCGTTCACGATGCATATGCTCAAATCCCTCGACGAGGCAGGTACGGCCGCTATCGTTGAGTTCCCCGGTGTGCTGTACCGTGGCGGTGCGGAACGTAAGATTCGTGAGTACCTGCTGATAGAGAACAGGGTGGACGCTGTAATTCAGCTGCCTGCCAACCTGTTCTACGGCACCAGCATCGCAACCTGCATTCTGGTACTGAAGAAGGGCCGCCGCAAGGACCATTCGGTGCTATTCGTAGACGCTTCGCAGCTCTTCGATAAGGGTAAGAACCAGAACATTCTGGGCCAGTCACACCGTGAGAAGATCCTGGAAGTGCTGGCAACTCGTGAGGAGCGTGAGCATTTCTCAGCGCTGATTCCGGTGGAGAAGCTGCTGGAGCAGGAGGCGAACCTGGCGGTGTCGAGCTGGGTTGAGCCGGAGGATACGCGTGAGCGCGTGGACATTGTCGAGTTGAATTCTCGTATTGAGGGTATTGTGGCTCGTCAGGCTCAGTTGCGCGTGGAGATTGACGCTATTGTGGCGCGCCTGGAAGGCGGCGAGTAATCGTGGCGGACGCGACGAATTATATTGACCGCCTGGTGGCTGAACTCTGCCCGGATGGGGTGGATTTCTACCCCATTGAGGAGCTATTCACTACCCGTAACGGCTATACCCCGTCTAAGTCCAATAGCAGCTATTGGGAGAACGGAACTGTTCCCTGGTTCCGCATGGAAGACATCCGTGAAAATGGCGGAGTCCTATCAGAAGCCATGCAGTCCGTTCATGAAAGTGCTTTGAAAAAGGGTGGCATGTTCCCCACTGGTTCAATCATCGTGGCAACTTCTGCAACGATTGGTGAGCATGCGCTAATCAACGTAGATTTTCTGTGCAATCAGAGGTTCACTGTTCTGACCCCTAAGGAAGAGTTCAAGAGCCTTCTGTTGCCTAAATTCCTCTACTACTATTCGTTTGTTCTGGATCGTTGGTGCCTTTCGAATACTACGCAATCTAGCTTTGCCAGCGTGGATATGAAGCGTTTCAAGAAGTTTGAGTTTCC
>NZ_KV814342.1:0-9707 GCF_001813895.1 Rothia sp. HMSC071C12 | reverse complement strand
CGTACCCAATAGGGGGGACATTTCGTACCCAATACCTTCAAAAAAAGAGGCCGAAAAATGCATCATAATGCCATGTCAAACCCATATTTGCGCACAGTGCATTTTGTGCCCCCCTAAATGGTATTTCCTAAATGATTATTTCCTAAATGGGGCTGCTCAGTCGCCGCGCCCCCTCCCCCATGGCTATGCCGCCGTGCGGCGGCCCAAGGACCTCGCTATCGCTCGGACTGTTTGGGGGAACCCCTCTCGCGGGGTTCCCCCAAACCCCCTCCCCCCGAAGGCCCAACGATCTTCGTTCGTGGTGTCAAGCCCTGGTGCTCTCTCGCTTCGCTCGATGCGCTCCAGGACGACAACCACTCACTTTCGATCGTTGGGCTTCAGGTCGGTGTGCTCACCTGAATCGATGATTCAGATATCTGCTCACCTTTTCCTGAATTCTTTGGTTCTTAAAATGCTTACGATTGGCTTGAGTTTTTAAGCGTGCGGGCGTTCTGTTCTTAATCGCGGGCGCATGTGCTGCGGGTGCGGGCACGCAGCCAAGAGGATGCGACTTTTCAAAGCCCAGGATTGCTTCTGGGGTATCACCCTAAAGACGCAAGCCATCCCTAGAGGCTCTCTATGGGCCCTGTAAGAGCTTTTCATGCCTCAAGTGGGTAATCCGACGTTTTTTACTTTTTCGCCCGGTAGGCAGCCGTCTAGCAGCTTTTTAGAGGGTGACAGGTTTAGGCGCAGGCGATGACGCCAACATCCACCCCACCAACACCACGCCGCACCCCCTCAAGCCCGACAAACACCACCAAAACCCCGCACCAGAAGCCCCAGAAGGCACCTCTAAGCCACTTTTACGCCAAAGACGATAGATTCCCCATCTGCACGAAAAAAGCCCCGCAGAAACCACTGCAGGGCTTTAAAAAATTTTGGGGCACAAAAAAGGACTGCGTGCCACATCTCCTAAAATCACCGGGAAACATGGCACGCTGTCACAACCACACGACTACGACAGTTTGATCTTCTGTCCGTCGTTGCCCAAAGTATACATCTGCGCATTCGCCTCTGAACAACCACGCACCTCATTCACACCCACCAAAGACGCAAACTTCGTCGGAGCACTCTTGCACGCCCGAACCGTCACCGTACCAGTTGCCGCATCAATCGAAATACTACCGGTCATACCCAACGCGGCCAGCGCCTGATTACCCTCAGAAATCATGCGCCCCTGATCAACATTTCCATAATCACCAGCACCGGCCGCCACCACAATACGCGCCACCGACTGAGCAGCACCAGTAGCCTGCGACTGCGCCGAATTCTTCGCCCCCATATCCACCAACAAAACACCCATGGCAAACAGGAAAGCAGGCACCAAAACCATCAGCAAAACCGACTGCGCAGACCCCTCCTCACCACGAATGCGAACCTTCTGCACCGCAACACGTAAGCGCGCTCGCAACGTGGTGCACAACGTTGAGGTTACGGATTCAAGAACGGGGGTCATCGTGGTCGTCTCTCTCGTCGGTGAATGTGGTTCTAAGTATATATCTCTAGTACACATATACGAAAAAGGGGGGTAATGAAAATGCGGGCCCGACAGACACCTGCCAGACCCGCACTCTCAAGAAAGAACCAGAAAAAGACCTACCTAGTCCTTCTTATCTTTCTTCCTCTTCTTCTTTTTCTTCTCCTTCTGCTCACGCTCAGCCTGCTCTTCTTGCTCCTTACGCCTACGCAAATCCTCCTCAGACTGACGCAACTGGTCATACACCGAGAACGTCGGGTAAGCGTACTCGCTCTCCACCTTACGCATACGATGCTCACCCCGGTGCTGCATCGCAGCACCAGTAATACGCATGCCAATACCGGGAGCAAAACCACCCGGAACCAAAGCCACCGCAGTACCGGCGTACTTCAACGCCCTACCCTTACGACTCAAATTCCTTGCCGAACGGTAGTGCTTCGTCGTTGCCGGACCCATATACTGGCGCATTGCCGCATGATTCTGTGGCACACCCGAAGCGGCATACGCAGGCTGCTGCTTCGCCCTGAAGGAACGAATCGGAGCCAACAGCTTCGACTTCCTAGAGCCACCAGCAGCGGTACCAGCCGCTTTAGCGCCACCGGCACCACCCATGCCAGAGACCGCACCACCAGCACCAGAACCGCCGCCGATACTCGGAGCAGAAACCGCATGCGAAGAAAACGCGGCAGGCGCACCAGCAAACCGCACCGGCATCGCCGCACCAGAAGAACCCTTCAAACCCATCTGAGACAAACGCTCCGCCAGACCACTACCGTCCAGGCCGCGATCACGGAAGAATTCCCAGCTCTTTTTCGCAAGGAGGAAGATCAGCACCGCCATGACGATACTGCGCAAAATGGGTGCCCATTTCACGGTCGCATCGTAGAACTGCTCCAGAATATACAGGTACAAAATCAGCACGCCGATGAGTACGCCCACCTGAAGGCAAGCGAAGAAGGTGCCTACTGCACGGTGGAAGAACTTCTTCCTATCGACCATCGGCAGCATGGCGTACCAGGCGTAGACGGTAGCCAGCAGAGCATTCACGCACGCATCAAACACTGACTTGAAAATCAGGACGATAAAGACAGCAACTAGAAACAGCGGAGCTAAGGCACCTAACGTGTATGTCGCCAGCAGGACAGCGCGATACAAATCAGGGTTATCGACCCATTTTTTCGTATCGCTACATCCGCCAGAGCTGGTGATAGCATCACGGCGATCATTGCTGGCCACGTCCTTGTAGTCCTTGTCTCGGACCATCGAGTTGAACTCGTTTTTGCATTTACCATCCAGGTTCTGGCCGAAGGCAACAACCTGGTAGGGCTCACGCACTAGCACCGACCCCAGAGAACGGGTAATGATGTCCTGGGGCTTCTGATTCGTCAGACCCTGCCCCATACCACTGGCCTCAACCTGCTCCTTCTTCTTATCGTGCAGATAAATTTCAGAAGCAATATCCGAAGCCCACGTAGTCGAATTCAGCAGCCAGCCAGTCTGTTTAGATCCGTCATCACCTGTATGCTCACGAAGTTTAGCGGTCGGATTAGCCAGAGCAGAACCAGAAATAAGCGAGACAACCGCCAAGATAATCGCCAACTCTGCCAACGCCGCACCACGGCGACGCATCATGAAGAACGCAACACTGAAGACCGAAGCTGCCAGGGTGAGAATCAGCGGCTGAATGTGCATACGCTCCATCAGCGGCGCCACCTGGGAGCCGATGAACATAAACGGAGAGAGCAACCAATCCAGCCACTCGAAGGACAACACATAATGCAACAAAGACAGCGCCAGACTGACCATGCCGTAGTGCATACCCCACATGAAATCCACGATGTTCGCAATAATCGTTTTGTTGAAGGTGAAGGCATCACCACGGTCCAACGGCAACGTGGAGTAGCGGTTGAGCTCGATACCCTCTTTATCCTTCAGGTTCGAGGTATCCAGAAACAGGGTGAAAGCATCTCCACCGCTACTTTTCTTCGCCTCATCCGCATGCACCACAGGGTCCGTCACTGCCGCCAAGATCAAATACAATCCCATGACCTTCAGCGCCAAAGCAGTGCGCGGGCGGCGCGCAGCAAAGAAGCACCACCACTGCACCAAGACAGCGGTAGGGCTCTGATACTGCCTCAAAAACGAAATCATGAGAAAAATCCAATCAATAACACAGTCCAACAGGGACCTAAGAGCTAGACCCCAACCAACGCACCAGCACCAGAGGCCTGCACCTTCTGCTGCTGAGCTACCAGGTTCCTCTTCTTCGGAGGAGTCGTCAGCGTCGCCTTACGAGTCTTCGGGTCCAACGGCAACTGAATCTTGATCTTGCCGATACGAGAGTTCACATCACGGTAAACGCATTCACCACGACGCTCTAGATCATCCTTCGGCGACAAACCAGCCAGCAACTCACGGTACTCAACCACGTCATAGCCTTCCTGAAGCCACGACAGGTTCACATTCGCCAACTTCGCATCACCCGTACGGAACAAGAAACGATGCGGAATCAGACCCTGAATCACCTCTGTACCGAAATCTCGTGCAGAGTGAGAACCCAAACCAATCGCCGCCTTATGCTTACGGCCACGACGAATCATCTCCTCAACACGGTGACACGCCTCCGGAGAAGCAGTCAGGTGCGCCGCCTCATCCACCAAGAACAAAGAATCACGACGATCATCACGAGTAGCAATCGAATACGCCGTCGCAGCCACATGACCATACGTCATATACGCAATCTTCTTCGTCAACGTCATCTGCTGACGCATCTCAGCAGTGGACAAATCACTCTCAGACGGCAAATCAAGACCATGGGTCGCAAAGATAATTGCCGGAGCATCCATATCCAACAGAGGCAACGAATCATCGAACAGGTACCCGACATAGCTACTATCAGCAACCGTATCGAGCATCAACGCCGTATTCCTCGCCTCCTTCGCCAAATGCTCAGGCACTCCCCTACCGGTAGCCAACGCATCACGCAGCTTCGACACCGAGGTAATCTCATGGAAGTACGGGTTATTATCCTCACTCAGAAGACGGCTAATAATCAGACCAACCGGGCTACTGGAATTCATGGAGAACAACATCGAAAACAGGTCCAACACCTGCTTCTTACCCTCGTTCTTCACTTCCTTCACACGCTTCCTAATGTCCTCTTCATCCTCACCCATCTCACGCATCACACGCTCAACGACCTCAGCCGAAGCAGCAGCAACACGCAAAGGGTCCAGAGAAAAGCGGGGACTCTTAAACTCCATAATCACCGTATCGGTCATCGCCTGAGCCAGAGCAGCCCATTCCTTGTTCTCAGAGTTATCCACCGCCAGCACCTGACCACCACGATTAATCGTGTGAGCAGCCACCGTCTTCAAGAAAGCAGACTTACCCGAACCCAGCTCACCAACAGCACCAAAGGAACCAGACATATCCGCCTCAGCGTTCGCACCAGGATCCATATACACCGGCGTATTACGACCAGAAGACAGATTCTCAGCAATCAAGAACCCCCGGTCCTCACCCAACTGGGTCTCCACCAAGGGAACACCAATACTGAAATCAAAACCAGTCGTCACCTGAGTCAGCTCATTGGCAATAGTGGAAGCAACCGTGCCCGGCAACATATCCCACCACAAGCTGCGCTGATCTCCCACCGGAGCATCCAACAAAAACTCATTCGAAGCATAAAAATCCTGCACCAGCAGAGCCTTCTCCTCCACCAGCTCAGGAGAATCACCACTGACCGAAAAAATCAGCGACGCATTCACCTTCACCTCACGGTCAGAAGCATTCAGACTCTCCGTGAACTCCTCCAACAGCTTCGTAGACTGAGCCAACTTCGACAGGCCACCAGAAATCATCCGACCAGAACCATCATGCTGAAAATACTGGTCCGCAATATTCTTCTCACTAGCAGCACTATCTCGAGCCGCCTGAGTCTTCGACTGCACATTAATACGCAACACAAATTCGCAGTCCACCGGCAGACGATTAATAACCTCCAAAAACTCA
The DNA here is from genome assembly GCF_001813895.1 of Rothia sp. HMSC071C12. Lineage (NCBI taxonomy): Bacteria > Bacillati > Actinomycetota > Actinomycetes > Micrococcales > Micrococcaceae > Rothia > Rothia sp. HMSC071C12. Next base: position 4,177 of record NZ_KV814342.1, on the reverse strand, counting down.
CCACCAGGGAACGTAAAACCACCCACAGGAGTAGAAGACATAATCATCTGCGCCTGATACGTCGGCGCCGCATCAGGATGCTCAACCTTCAAATAGCGACGCTTAAACGCCTCCATACGAGCAGCAGCACCCTCAAGATCAGACATGCCACCCTCATCCAGCAAAGGCTCCGGCAACGACCGCAAATTAGTCCACGAATCCGCACGATTTGTAGAAGTAATCCTCGCATCCGACGGATACGGAGCCTCATCACCAATACCGCGCATCTGAGCATGATCCCAAATCCACTGAATCGCCTTCATCGACACCGGCACCGGACGAAACACCGACGGAATACGCATCGACAACTCACGCGCCCGACGCTTCCACCGACCAAACATCACCTCCGACGGAGTCGTCACCGGCAACCCCAAATGAGACTGAACCGGCTGATGAGCCGCCCACGCCGCATCCTTAAAACGATTAATCGGCTGAGACCACGTAGAAAGCGGAACCGTAATGAAATACAAACGCTCACCAGAAGGAGTACGCTCAAGCTTCTCCAAAGTAAGCTTCGCTTCATTCGCCCACCCAGGATTCTCACCCAAATCAATACCATCAATCATCGACTTATAAATACTGACCGGATCAGTATCAGCCACAAAAGAATAGATAGTATATTCACCACGCAAACCCTGAAAAAGACTCTGATGCGCAGCACGAGCAGCCACCTTATCGTCAGTCAACGCGTAACCATACGGCAGACCAGTCAACGCAAAAATCGCATGCGCAACACCATGCTGAGTAACAAAAATATTCTCTCGACCCCACAGAAGGGGATTCTTACGAGTGGAAGCTGCCATAATATTTCTCTATCTCTGTACGTCGTTAAGGGGTATTGTTTCGAGCCGCCAGAATGTTCTCTAGCGTAGATTTACGGACAGCACCTTGACCTGTAGCCTGCGGCGCAACCGAACCGGAAGAAGCAGTAGGGGAAGTAATGGTGATTGGACGTGCGGGTACGGGGGCTCCGTATGAAGCATCCAGCTGTTGCAGCGCTCGCATCTTCTCTTGCCGTTTCTTATCGGCAATCTGTTGGCATTGCTGCTCGGTTTTGAAGGGGCGGCGCAGCTTCGGCTGCTGAATTTTGAAAGGGACACCCCGGTAGAGGCCGGTTTTTGAAGTAGTGGTCGCTGATGCCGCTGAGGTCAACACGTTGAAGAGATTGCGGCGGGACTCTGGGATTCGGCCCGTCATATAGGCAACTCCCCACGCACCCATAACGACCAAAATCGCATCAGTGAGAATGAAGCCGGTGGAGAAGAACCAGGCGAACGCCTGCCACAACACCAACAACGCAATAAACCCTGCAATGAGCTGCGGCACCGTATAGGGGCCGCCCCACAGGCGGGTGCCGTCGATGAGTCGACCAACCATCATGGGGATCTTCATCGCACGGGTGAAGAATTTGCCGACATACACGTCATCATCAAGATTCTTCATCGGATGCACTCGCTTTCATCAGAGGTTTTTACGTGGGGTGTGGGTGTTGTGGCAGGCGTAGCGGGTGCGCTTTTAAGCGCCGCCCTTAGTGAAGGTGTCGAACCAACCAGCAATAGTCACGATGCCGTTCATCATGACCAGCCACCAGATGACAGCAGCAACAGCACCGGCACCAATAGCCTTCGGGATAGTGAAGCCATTCTTGAAAACCATGTAACCAACGAAGCCAATAGCGACGGTGGTAATCACAGCCTTGATAGCAACATCAGCCTTTGCCGTAGTGGTAGAGACCCAGCTGAAGAAGTCAGCTGCGCCCAAAGGCAGGTTTGCAAGAGCTAGAGTAAACAGTTCCATGAGTTTTCCCTTTCGGATACATCAAATAATTGGGTTGGTTTAGTTAGGAAATTTTCGGGGTCGTATCAATGCTTTTGACCTCCCACCTCCCTGCGCGGGAAGCCATGGTCAAAAAGTAGGTGGACGTCTGAGACGAAGCGCCTTGATCAAGCTGAGCCGTCACCAGCACCTGAACCTCAGTACCATCCTTAGCAGCTGTCTTAGCCGACATCTCATCAGTGGCGTTCAGGTTCTGCACCAGCACCTTCGTGTACGGCGCCGGGGTAACAGCCGTGATGCTGCTACCCGGTGCGGTGTACCGGCTCACCTCACCGGAGCCTGCAAGGTAAGCGGTCAAGAATTCTTGCACCGCCGCCCTCGCTGCCGGATCGCCCACCTGCTTCGGGTACTCGAACGTCGTATCAGCCGCCACCGCGCCGGGGGCAGCAACCGGAGCAGGAAGACCCACCACCGACAAAGTCCCAGACGAGGTATCCGTCCGAAGCACCACCTGCCACCAGCGCTGAACCCACATGCTCTTAGGCTCCTCACCCTTCACATCAGAGGCAACGGTGGTCTTCACATCCCCGGTCACACGCACAGTCACCAAATCACCAGACTTCGTGAAGCCAGCAGCACGTAAACCACGCGCCTCCGTCGGAGCCTGAGAATTCACCGGAACAGTCACATACGTATCCAACGTGGCATGCTCAGTATTCGTCGCCTCCAACCACGCCTGCACATAACCGACAGCCTTCGCCTCAGCACTAGTGTCAGTAATATTCAGCTCCGAAACCGCCTCAGGACGAGAAGCCTGCGCAGACTCCTGAGCCTCAGAAGCCGTACCCATCGCCGTGCACGCCATAAACAACGCCAAACACACCGACCCGTACGCGCACCCCATGATGCCGTAAGTCAAAAACCTGCTCGCAGCAGTACCACCAACAGGAGGATCCAACGGAGTACCCTCCGACTCCCCCCTCGGCTTCTTCTTGCCAAAAAGAGCACCCAAGCCCTTCTTCACAGGCTCCTTCTCAGGCACCTGAACCGGCTGATCCTGAACATCATCAACATCCTGATGCTCACGCCGCAAAAGATTCTTTAGCACTCCGACACCTCACCTTCCTCATCAGAACCACTCATCACCCGCTTCGCCGCAGCATTAGCACGCCGCAACTCATCACTAGCCAAAAACGCAGCAGCAGCCTGCTGCGCAGACTGACTAAACGGCCGATCAAGCAAATCAATAATCCGCTCAACCAGAGCATCCTCACCAGCCGCCATCGCCGACAAATCATCCAAACTACGGGCCAAAACGTCATCCGAAGCGGGCATCAACAGGTCCTAACTCAACAGGTGCAAAAACTAACAGTCACACCAATAAAGGCACCCAACAAACCCCCACACACCTCACCCACACCCCAAAAAAACAAAAAAAATTTAAAAACCCCACCGACAAGCCAAAACACCCACCAACACCAGACCCACCCCCAGACACCACCCACCCCAAACCCAGGCAAAAATCCAGACCCACTTTTGCCTACTAGAAGAAAGGAAACCACCACACACCACACCTCACTGAGGAGACCACCATGACCACCCCCCTGATGAACACCACCATCATCGACACCCTCAACCGAGACTGGACCACCACCAGCGGCCAGATGGTCCTCTTCCAGGACGCACCCATGCTCGCCGCCGACGTCCTGCACCTGCTGCTCACCACCGCACCCGGCCCCGCACAAGACGCCATCTGGCACGAAGCCATCACCCGCGCACTCACCGGCGACACCATCATGGAACGCATCCTCACCCAGTCCACCATCCCCTGGATCCTGCGCCTGAGCCGCCAAAACGCCATCATGCAAATCCTCACCCACCGAGGCGAAGCTGAAGACGCCTTCAGCATCCTGGCAGGCGCCGCCCTCGAAGCCATCCGCAAATATCCCCTCCACCGAACCGAAAAAGTCCGCGGCCCCCTCTTCTACCGCCTCCTACGCATCGTCACCCGCCTCAAGGACGCCTACACCCACCCCATCGACACCGAAGACACCACCACCACCCACACCCCCCTCACCTTCACCGACACCACCACCAACCGCACCGCCGCCGCCGAAGCCGTAGACCGCCTCCTCGGCGACGCCCTCAACGCAGGCATCATCACCGCCGAAGAATCCGACCTGCTCATCGCCTACTACACCGACGCCGCCGCGCTCGCGCAGCGTGAGGGTTGCTCTGCTAAGGCTTTGGAATGTCGTGTGCGTCGTGTGCGTAATCGTGTGCGTGATGGCCTGAATTTGGCGTAAAAACAGGTCAGGTGGGTTCCTTATGCACAAAAGGTGCACATATTAGTGAACATGTT